>NZ_CP066339.1:611306-916959 GCF_016406125.1 Alicyclobacillus sp. SO9
AAATACTATTGTATTGTTTAGCTTCAATGCAATGGACGTTCGATCACGTTGACAGTATCCTGCAGTTGTCGCATTCAAAATCCCCTTCTGCTCGTATTGAGCTCCCAAGCGGATTGGCCGCTTGGCGAATATACGACGCCATGATTGTCGCAGAGCAAGGTACAGAGTCTTTCTTCGCGCGCGGGGATAGTAGTGAACCTGTCAGTTGGGCACTATGTGACAAAAGTACTATTTTGTTTCCTAACGACGGTTCGCAGTTTTGGCAGTTCTATTGTGAGCGCTGGCGTGTACCAGATACACTGTCGGTTTCCTTGAACGAGGCTGTCATTCCCGATGTTGCAGGTATACATATCCGAACTGCCGACACCTCTGAGCGGATTCAGCCTTTGGGCATGAATGGCAGAAAAAAGCTGCAGGATATTTTTGTGGATGCGAAAGTTCCGAAGCAAATGCGGCGTGTGTGGCCTGTTGTTTGTGTTGGCAGAGAGATTGTCTGGGTGCCAGGGCTTCTTCGCACACAGGCGCGCCTCGTTGCAGCACATGAGACCGCTGGCTGGAAGTTGACCGTGACAGCACCAGTCCTGAATTGGATTGCACATTCCAATCCAGACGCGGATAGTGAATGACTGCATGAGTGACAGGTATGGTTGAACACGAGTAAGCGTATCTATGAAACAAACATGGTTCAGGAGGATTTTATGCATCCGGATTTGGAAGAGATTTTGTACACAGAAGAGCAAATTGCAGAATCCGTAGTGCAACTGGGAGAGCGTTTATCAGCCGACTACGAGAACAAAAATCCCTTGTTTATTTGCGTTCTCAAAGGGGCAGTTCTCTTCATGGCCGATCTCGTGAAGCAAGTCACGGTTCCTATGGAGATGGATTTTATGGCTACGTCCAGCTACGGTGAATCGTCGAAGTCATCGGGCGTTGTGAGAATTCTCAAGGATTTGGAGGGTTCGGTCGAGGGGCGAGATGTGGTCATTGTGGAGGACATTGTGGACACTGGCTTGACGCTGGCCTATTTACGGGACATGCTGCTGAACCGTCGCGCAGCCTCGGTTAAGGTAGTCGCTTTGTTCGATAAGCCAGATGGACGTCAAGTAGATATCATTCCGGATTACTACGGGTTTACTGTACCCAATCAGTTCATTGTTGGTTATGGCTTGGATTTTGCAGAGAAATACCGTAATCTGCCTTACGTCGGGGTCCTAAGGCGGGAGATCTATACAAAATAGTTGCTATTTATCGCCACAGGGCCTGTAGACCTGTTGAACTGATCCTGCGTGTGATACAATAAATTCCGCCAGACCGAGAGGAGGCAAGGCATGAACAGGTTTTACCGCAGCATCGTCTTTTATGTGCTGATTCTGCTCGCGATTGTCGGTGTTGTTGACTATATTACCGGTCACGACAACCAGCGGCAGACTATTTCATATAGCCAGTTCGTCACAGATGTTCAGCAGCAGAACATACAGGGTCCGGTTAAGGTGACACCGGACGGACTGACCGCTACAATTGACGGGACAGAAAAGACTGGAAAGCAACCAAAGTTTACAGCAAGGGTTTTGCTGGATCACAATGTGACCGGCTTTTTGACAAAAAACAAAGTGAAATTCACGGTTGAACCACAACCGAAGGCGTCCATATGGATTCAGTTCCTTGAATCGGTGGTTCCGTTTATTTTCATTTTCATCTTGATGTTCTTCCTGTTCAACCAGACACAGGGCGGCGGCAGTCGGGTGATGAACTTTGGCAAGAGCCGTGCGCGCTTGTATTCTGAGGAAAAACGCCGAGTTACATTTCGAGATGTGGCTGGAGCAGATGAAGAGAAAACTGAGCTTGAAGAAATCGTTGACTTTTTGAAAGACCCGAAGCGCTTCTCTACCTTGGGTGCCCGAATTCCAAAGGGTGTCTTGTTAGTCGGACCGCCTGGAACAGGTAAGACGCTGCTGGCCCGAGCTGTAGCGGGAGAAGCGGGAGTTCCTTTCTTCTCCATCAGCGGCTCTGACTTTGTCGAAATGTTTGTGGGTGTCGGCGCTTCGCGCGTTCGCGATTTGTTTGAGAATGCAAAGAAAAATGCGCCTTGTATCATCTTTATTGATGAGATTGACGCTGTTGGACGTCATCGCGGTGCGGGTCTTGGCGGCGGTCATGATGAGAGGGAGCAGACTTTGAATCAGTTGCTGGTTGAGATGGACGGATTTTCTGCTAATGACGGAATTATCATTATTGCAGCTACAAACCGTCCGGATATTCTTGATCCTGCATTACTGCGCCCAGGTCGGATTGATCGGCAGATTTTGGTCAATCGTCCCGACGTCAAAGGACGCGAAGAGATTCTGCACGTTCATGCGCGCAATAAACCGCTGGCGAAAGACGTTCGTTTGGATGTTATTGCAAAGCGTACTCCTGGTTTCACAGGTGCCGATTTGGAGAATGTGTTGAATGAAGCAGCGTTGTTAGCAGCGCGGAAGAAGAAAGATGCCATTACACAAGTCGATGTGGATGAAGCGATTGACAGAGTGATGGCTGGGCCAGAGAAACGCAGCCGCGTGATGTCTGAACACGAGCGTCGTCTGGTAGCCTTTCATGAATCCGGTCATGCTATTATCGGCTTCTTCCTGCAGAACGCGGATACGGTGCACAAGGTAACGATTATCCCCCGGGGCATGGCTGGAGGCTACACTGTAACGCTGCCGAAGGAAGACCGGTACTTCATGACCAAGCAGGAAATGATAGACCGAATCTGCGGTTTGCTGGGAGGACGCGTTGCCGAAGAGATTACCTTTGGCGAAATTAGCACAGGTGCTTCCAATGACTTGGAGCGTGTGACCAGTATAGCGCGATCGATGGTGACTCAGTACGGCATGAGTAAAAAACTTGGACCCATGCAGTATGGTAGCAGCGGTCAAGGTCAAGTGTTCCTCGGCAAGGATATCTCGTCTGAGCAAAATTACAGTGACCAAGTTGCCTATTCCATCGATGAAGAAATGAAGGGAATCGTTGAATACTGCCATCAGCGGACGCTGGATTTGCTGACTGACAAAAAGGATAAGCTGGACGCATTGGCCAATTTGCTGCTCAAAGAGGAAACGATTGATGAAGAACGGATTCGCTCCGTTCTTGACGAAAACTATGAGAGCGACAAAGAAGCGAATGGCGATAAAGAAGCGGATGAGACCCGCGAAGTTGAGCAACAATCACATCCTGAGAATCAGTCTGATTCAGAGAGCCAAGAACCTTCTGACAACCAGTCCGATTCGGGGCCGGCAGGCAACGGTGAGTCAAACAAGCACGATGACTAAGCAGCGATGACAAGGCTCCTCGGGAATGTTTCTCGGGGGGCTTTTGCCGTTGGGTGGTTAGGCCTCGACGGTTGGTGTTCAGCGTTATAGATTACGGGTGCATCTGGGTGGAGGTAGAAACGTGCGCTGGGTTGCGTTAAAAAACTTAGGGGAACACAGGGTTCTGGCACAAAACATACTGGATGAGAGAGGGAGAGTCCTGCTTGCAAAGGGTGTTGAGCTCACAGACGGACGAGCCGAACGCTTGGCGAAGTTGGGGCTTTTTTCGGCTTGTGTGGAGGACCCGGCCACAGAAGACATTGAGCTGGAAGAGGTCGTTTCTCAGCGTCTGCGCGGGGAACTGGTCTCCGCTACATACGATTCCCTTGTAGAATTGGTACAAATGGAAGGTACCAAGCATATTCGAGCTTCCAACGTCAAGCGGAAACTACAACCCCTCGTGGACGACGTGCTGGGTCAGTTAAAAAGCATCGAAGGTGCCAGTCAGCACTTGGGGAATGTCTACGTGACAGACGGAGAACTCTACCATCACTCTGTCAATGTAACGCTGTTTGCGCTTACCCTTGGGATTGATCAGGGTTTGAACAGCCACGATTTGGTCGAGCTTGGGATTGGTTCATTGCTGCACGATGTGGGAAAATTAAAGGTGCCTGGCTCGGTACTGCGTAAACCCGGCAAACTCAGCAAAGACGAGTTTGAACAAATCAAGCGGCATGCGGGCTATGGATATGAAATTCTTAGGTCGCTCCCAGACATTTCTGCTAAATCTGCTCTGATTGCGTTGGAGCACCACGAACGGTTGGACGGGATGGGCTACCCGAGGGGATTGCGAAAAGACGAGATTCATCAGTACAGCAGAATTGTGAGTGTCGCAGACGTGTATGAGGCTTTGACTGCAAACAGGGTTTACCGCAAGGGCTACCTGCCTCACG
Source organism: Alicyclobacillus sp. SO9 (assembly GCF_016406125.1). Lineage (NCBI taxonomy): Bacteria > Bacillati > Bacillota > Bacilli > Caryophanales > Alicyclobacillaceae > Alicyclobacillus > Alicyclobacillus sp. SO9. The sequence continues at coordinate 615,547 of NZ_CP066339.1, forward strand.
AAGCACTGGAATTGCTGCTTGGCGGAGGCGGAATGCAATTCGATGAATCGATAGTAGAATCATTTGTAAAGACTGTGGCGGTCTATCCGACAGGAGTTACAGTGAAGCTTTCAACAGGAGAAAAAGCTGTTGTTGTTGAATCAAAGCCGAAACAGTCACACCGTCCCATCGTTCGGGTAATAGAGGACCCTTATGGAAAGAGATTGGACAAGTCTTACAACCTGGATCTTTCGACAGAACTCACTCTGGAAATCGTAGCGTGGGAGTCTTAGGAGGAGACAAATGGAGTCTTGGGTGTTAGTACTGAACGTGGGGAATTCCAGCATCTCCATTGGTGTATTTTCAGGTGCCAAATTGCTGCATGACTGGCGTGTGTCAACAGACATTCGACGTTCCGAAGATGAGTTAGGACTGTTGCTGAAAGCTCTGCTTCGAGATGTCGGCTTGGAAACACAGACTTGGTCAGGGGTCTGTGTTAGTTCTGTTGTTCCGCCTCTCGGTGCAGTCCTGGTTGCAACGATTAGAAAGTACCTAGACACAGAACCGCTGATTGTCGGCCCAGGTGTGAAAACGGGGCTAGCTATCCGGAGCGAAAACCCACGGGAAATCGGCGCCGATCGCATTGTCAATGCAGTGGCAGCGGCCAACAAGTTTGACAGTCCTCTCATTGTCGTCAAATTGGGAACCGCGACAACCTTTTGTGTTATTGACGAGACGGGAGATTATGTTGGTGGTGTTATCGCTCCCGGTGTCCGGTTAGCAGCGGATGCCTTGTATGAGCGAACTGCCAAGCTGCCAAGGGTTGAACTGGCTTATCCCAAGCATGTTGTTGGAAAAAGTACGATTTCCAGTATTCAGTCCGGCCTGCTGTACGGTGCTGCAGGTCTGGTCGACGGAATTGTCACCCGTATCAGTGAGGAATACGCTTTGGATTTTACGGTAATCGCTACAGGCGGGTTGGCCCATTTGATTTCTCCTGCGTCCTATACCATTAATATTGTGGAGCCGTATTTAACCTTGGAAGGACTTCGACTCATTTGGCAGCGAAATGCCGGGACAAGTAATTGTTAGAGGAGAGTGCACAATTTGACAGATTCAACCGACCGCGCGTTGCGGGCCGTTTCTTCTGATGGCACTGTACGCGTTTTTACTTGTGTCACAACTAATCTTGTAAACGAATTGCAAAGACGACATGGCTCCTGGCCCGTCGCCACAGCTGCGCTCGGCAGGACTGCTTCTATAGCCGGAATGATGGGCCTTCAGATGAAAGGAGACGAGCGGCTGACCGTGCAAATAAAAGGCGACGGTCCGCTTGGTACCATTATGGTTGACGCTGATTCACAGGGCTTTGTACGCGGCTATGTACAAAATCCCCACGTGCATCTTCCGAACAACAGGAAAGGTAAGTTGAACGTCGGGGGTGGCGTCGGGGAAGGACTTCTCTATGTCATGAGAGACATGGGGCTGAAGGACGTATACAGGGGAAGCAGTGAACTCCAAAGCGGAGAAATAGCGGATGACTTTACCTATTACTTTGCAATATCGGAGCAAACTCCCTCGTCTGTCGGCGCAGGCGTCTTGGTCGATACTGACAATTCGGTCATTGTCGCTGGAGGATTTATTATACAATTAATGCCGGGCCATACGGAAGCAACCATTGAAAAAGTCGAGCGAGCTGTGGAGTCCATGCCCAGTGTTACAGACCTCTTGCGAGACATCCCAACTCCTTTACCGCACCACTTGTTGGAACGTTTACTTCCGGATGCTCAGATACTGGAGGAACACCCGCTTGCATTTCGGTGTCAATGCTCCCGTAGTAAGGTAGAGAATACATTGAGAAGCTTAGGTGTTGCGGAAATCAACTCGATGCTTGAGGAAAATGGTGAAGCCGAGGTGATTTGTCACTTTTGCAATGAAGCTTATCACTTCGACGGGTCCGAACTGATTCGTATTCGTGACAGTATTTCGCTGTGACAGCCTAAAATTCTCTCACAGTGCTTTCGGAAAGCGGCTTATATGGTACTGGAGGTAGTGAAATGAAAAACAGAGCAACATCGCACGGACTACGATGCATGCCAGCCTTGGACGGGCGAACGCTGGTGATGGGAATTCTCAATGTTACACCGGATTCCTTCTCTGACGGCGGCAGGTTTGTTGACGCAGAACGGGCTCTTCGCCATGCGGAGTCCATGGTGACTGACGGCGCCGATATTATCGATGTCGGTGCAGAAAGCACCAGACCGACAGCACAGCCGCTGACGGCTGATGAAGAAATGGCACGATTAGAGCCGATTTTGCCTGCTTTGAGGAGTCGAGTGAATGTTCCCATTTCAGTTGATACCTATCATTCGCAAACAGCCGAATACGCTTTGAATCACGGCGCAGATATCATCAACGATGTCTGGGGCGGTTTGTTCGATGCTGATATTCTCAAAGTTGCAGCGGCCTACGATTGCGACTACATCTACATGCATAACCGGACCGAAGCTGTCACGGCAGGTGCAATGGAGACGCTTGTGACAGAGACCAGGGCGGGGATTGAGCGCTGTTTGAAAGCGGGGATAGCCCCAGGTCATCTTTGGATCGATCCCGGTATCGGCTTTGGTAAAACCTACAAACAAAACCTTCAGATTCTACGAAGGCTTGGTGAATACTGCAGTCTGGGCTACCCAGTGTTGCTCGGTACCAGCAGGAAGAGTGTCATCGGAAACACGTTGCAGACTGTTGCAACTGACAGGCTGGAAGGTTCTCTTGCTACAGTTTCCGCTGGAGTACTGAAGGGCGTGCGTGCGGTGCGGGTCCATGATGTCAAGGAGACGGTTCGCACTTGCCGGATGATTGAGGCGATTGAACATGTGGAGTGACAGTGAGTTCTCTAGTCCTGCTTCCGTACCGGTGTACATAGGCTTCGGATCGAATATAGGTAACCGAGAATCATATCTGCAGCTAGCGCTGCAAAAAGTTGAGGAACTGTCACAAACCTCGGTTCGCTGTTCGTCGCTGTACGAGACAACCCCCGTAGAGTATCTGGATCAGCCGAACTTTCTAAACATGGTGGCTGTGATACAGACCAAGCTGGGACCGCGTATTCTTCTGGAGAAATTGCAGCGCATTGAACAACAATTGGATAGAAAAAGGGGAATTCGGTTTGGGCCTCGAACAATAGATCTAGATATTCTCCTGTATGGCAACAACTACGAATGCTTTCATGACCTCCAAATACCGCATCCGCGCATGTGGCAGCGAAGTTTTGTCATGACGCCGCTGGCTGAACTGGATCCGACACGGCGAGGCCTTGGCGGACAAACATTTGCGTCAATTGCTGCGCGGATCTTCAAGAAAGGAGACGTGCGCTATGCTGGACGTCTTCGCAAGGAGACTTCGTGCCTATCGTAAATTGAAGCACTGGACGCAGGTGGAACTGGGAAAACAGGTTGGGGTGAGCGTCGCCGTCATCGGCGCTTTAGAGCGAGGAACGCGAGAACCCAACGAGGAATTGTTGCGGAGTTTATGTACAGTCCTTACGGCCAGTGAAGAGGAACTTGGGATTGTTCGACAGCAGGACGGATCGCTGGACTTTAAAAGCGACAGCCCTTCGTTTTGAGTGACTCAAGACGGGGACGGCTGTCCGGCATGCAAGAGACAACGCCCTGCGCTTACATATCCAAAGCCACTGCTTCTATTCTTTGTTGGTGCGCCAAATTTGAGCTGATGTGGAAATAACTTCATCTGATCCGTTGACTTTCAAAACACTGCTTACTATAATTGCGCGTAGAGTAATTCGTGATTACTTCCCATGCACTGTTGGTGGCACACTGACAGTGTTTTCTACAAACCATAAAGAGGTATCACATTTGGCTCCACTTTGTGTGTTGAACAACGCATAGGTGGTGTTTTTGTAACATAATTATGGAGACAGACTTCCATGAATGGGCTTTCTTGAGGGTTTGGGTGCCTTACAGAAGGACTAGACAGGATTTTGTGGTATTTACTAAAGGAGAGACTGAGATGCCGGAAAAAGAAGTGCTTCTTACTACTGAAGGTTTAAAGAACTTAGAAGACGAGTTGGATAATCTCAAAGGTGTCAAGCGTCGAGAGGTAGCGGAAAGAATCAAACTTGCCATCAGCTACGGAGATATCAGCGAGAACTCCGAGTATGAAGACGCCAAGAACGAACAGGCATTTGTCGAGGGTCGGATTTTGACGCTGGAGAAAATGCTGCGGAATGCACGTATTATTAAAGATGATGAAGTCGATACAGATATAGTGAGCATCGGTTCAACTGTGCGACTCCAGGACCGGGAGTTCGACGAAGAAGTTGAATATACAATTGTTGGATCTGCAGAGGCCGACCCTTCCAAAAACAAGATTTCGAATGAATCACCCGTGGGCAGAGCCTTGATTGGTGCCTCAGTAGGTTCCGTCGTAGATGTTAATGTACCGTCTGGGACAATTCAGTTTCGTGTGTTGGACATTAAGCGGTAAGCGGAGTCTTAACATCAGCTTCGGACAGGGCATATGGAAAGCCTTCGGACAGCTCATATGGAAAGCGGACGGAATCAAGCTGTTTGGTTTCGTTCGCTTTTTGTTTAGAGGTGGCGTAATCCACTGGAACTCTGTAAAGTGGGTATAGTGAGTTTGGCAAGGCCCCAGAAAGACAAAGTGATCGGCAAAAGGACAAGCCCAGAAGGACAAGTCACAGATGGGGCGAGAGTGGGTTTGACAGAGAGAAATTGTGGAGAGGTGAAATATGGAAGACCAAGATTTGTATCAAACCAGAGTTGCGAAAATGGACCAGCTTCGAGATAAGGGGATTGATCCCTTTGGACATCGCTTTGAAGCGGACCATCACGCTGAAGATATTCACGAGTTTGGTGAAGGGAAGAGTAAGGAAGAATTAGAGGAACTTCAATTTCAAGTAAACATCGCCGGCCGCCTTATGATTAAGAGAGGCCATGGTAAAGCCAGTTTTGCTGTTGTACAGGACAGGACGGGTACGATTCAGATTTATGCCAAACTGGATGTTCTCGGTGAGGAGAACTACAGCGTGTTCAAACTGCTCGATCTCGGTGACTTCGTCGCAGTCTCAGGCCCCGTCTTCCGGACCAATCGGGGTGAAATCACCGTTTTGGCAGAAAAACTGGAGATTCTGTCCAAAGCCCTTCGGCCCTTACCGGAAAAGTGGCATGGACTTAAGGATGTTGAGATACGCTACCGCCAACGTTATTTGGATTTGATTGTCAATCCAGAGATCCGTGACACATTTGTTGCGAGGTCGAAAATCATCCAAGCGCTGCGTACATACCTTGAACAACGCGGCTATCTGGAAGTGGAAACACCAACCCTGCACGGCGTTGCCAGCGGAGCGCATGCACGGCCATTTACCACGTATCACAACGCGTTGGACATGCCGTTTTATCTGCGGATTGCCTTGGAACTGCACTTAAAGCGCCTCATCATCGGAGGGCTCGAACGCGTTTATGAAATTGGCAGGGTCTATCGAAATGAAGGTGTGTCTACTAGGCATAACCCCGAGTTCACTATGCTGGAGTTGTATGAAGCGTACGCGGATTTCCATGTGATGATGGATCTTACCGAAGAGATGATTAAGTTTGCTGCGGACAGTCTTGGCAATGGCCTGCATATTCAATATGATGACACCGAGATTGACTTGGAATCTCCCTGGAAGCGAAGGCACATGGTAGACCTCATTAAGGAACAAACTGGTGTCGACTTCTGGGAGGTAAACAGTGCTGAGGAAGCGCGTTTGCTCGCAAAGCAACATAAAGTAGCGGTCACCCCGGTAATGGAGTACGGACATATTGTCAATGAGTTTTTCGAGCAAAAAGTTGAGGAGACTCTGATTCAACCGACTTTTGTCTACGGCCATCCGGTTGAAATATCGCCGTTAGCAAAGAAAAGCAAGGAAGACGCCCGCTTTACCGACAGGTTTGAGTTGTTCATCGTTGGTCGGGAACACGGTAACGCTTTTAGCGAACTCAACGATCCCATTGACCAACGCGATCGTTTCGTCAGCCAAATGCAGGAGCGCGAAGCCGGCAACGATGAGGCCCAGGAACTGGACGAAGACTTTCTCACCGCAATGGAACACGGTATGCCCCCTACCGGCGGACTTGGGATTGGTGTGGACAGGCTGGTCATGTTGTTGACCAATCAGCCGTCAATACGGGACGTCTTGCTGTTTCCGCTGATGCGTGATCGAGCAGAAACTACCGAGACGCAGGCGTGACGATTGAGTAAGCCAAACTCTGCGCAGGGCCTTTGAGCCGGACCTTTGAGCCAGGGCCCTGGGATAGCCATCAGCACCTGACGCAGCCGTCAGCGGCCGCCAGACACCGTCGTCAGCAAATGCGTCGGACTGTGGCCGGCCTCGAATCACTGGTGTCAAACAGAAGGAAACCAGAAGGAAGCCGGAAGGAAGCCGGAAGGAAGCCGGAAGGAAACCAGAAGGAAACCAGAAGGAAACCAGAAGGAAACCAGAAGGAAACCAGAAGGAAACCAGAAGGAAACCAGAAGGAAACCAGAAGGAAACCAGAAGGAAGTCGCGCTGCACTGCATGTTATGGAGTTATCCATTCATAATCGCTTTCTAATCGTCTGGAACTCATTGCGGACATTGCGAACACGTCACTAATTACTGGGCTGTCCTTAGTGGAACAGCCCGCCTCCATTTTCGCTCCAACCACTTTCTCAACTTCCCTCGGATTTTGTTCCTTCTCTATATCTTTGGATGGCAGTCCCCTTTGTCAACCCCGTTTGTGTATTCCTACTCATCTCGTCATTGTTAGACGATTGTGCCCCGCAACCCGGCCCGCTTTCAAATCCAAGCAGCCTGTAAAAACCTTATGTCCGCATCCAGGCTTGAAGGTGAAATGGAGGTCTGAATGAGTACGCGAATTTGAGTCTGAATCTGAGCCAGAATAAGGCTCAGAATTTGAAACTGAAAAAAGTGTATAAAAACATTTGACGAAGACTTCTGGGCATGGTATATTAGTCGATGTCGCCGCGAGAGCGGGCCGGACAACAAAGCCTTTAAAACCCGCGCCATAACAGCATTTTTCAGACATCATGAAAGGCTTCAGGCGGGATGATTCAGCCGAGATTGACAAGCGGATGAGCGGAGAAAGATGGGCCGCCAAACCCAGTGGATTGACAGCGGAATGGTTCATCGGGATTTGAAGCAAAGGGTTCCTTGAAAACTAAACACACGAAAGAGACGCTTGTGTAAGAAATGAGCTTCGTCTGTTCTTTGAGAGAAGAACAGTACAGGATATATGTAAGACCTAATTTGAGAGTTTGATCCTGGCTCAGGACGAACGCTGGCGGCGTGCCTAATACATGCAAGTCGAGCGGACCTCTGGGAGCTTGCTCCCAGAGGTTAGCGGCGGACGGGTGAGTAACACGTGGGCAATCTGCCTGTCAGACTGGAATAACATCCGGAAACGGGTGCTAATGCCGGATAGACAGCGGGAAGGCATCTTCCTGCTTTGAAAGCTGCTACGGCAGTACTGACAGAGGAGCCCGCGGCGCATTAGCTAGTTGGTGGGGTAACGGCCTACCAAGGCAACGATGCGTAGCCGACCTGAGAGGGTGACCGGCCACACTGGGACTGAGACACGGCCCAGACTCCTACGGGAGGCAGCAGTAGGGAATCTTCCGCAATGGGCGAAAGCCTGACGGAGCAACGCCGCGTGAGCGAAGAAGGCCTTCGGGTTGTAAAGCTCAGTCAATCGGGAAGAGCGGACAGGAGAGGGAATGCTCCTGTCGAGACGGTACCGGAAGAGGAAGCCCCGGCTAACTACGTGCCAGCAGCCGCGGTAATACGTAGGGGGCAAGCGTTGTCCGGAATCACTGGGCGTAAAGCGTGCGTAGGCGGCCTTGTAAGTCTGGGGTGAAAACTCAGGGCTCAACCCTGAGAATGCCTTGGAAACTGTGAGGCTTGAGTACTGGAGAGGCAAGGGGAATTCCACGTGTAGCGGTGAAATGCGTAGAGATGTGGAGGAATACCAGTGGCGAAGGCGCCTTGCTGGACAGTGACTGACGCTGAGGCACGAAAGCGTGGGGAGCGAACAGGATTAGATACCCTGGTAGTCCACGCCGTAAACGATGAGTGCTAGGTGTTGGGGGTTACCGCCCTCAGTGCCGAAGGAAACCCAATAAGCACTCCGCCTGGGGAGTACGGTCGCAAGACTGAAACTCAAAGGAATTGACGGGGGCCCGCACAAGCAGTGGAGCATGTGGTTTAATTCGAAGCAACGCGAAGAACCTTACCAGGGCTTGACATCCCCCTGACCGGTGTAGAGATACACCTTCCCTTCGGGGCAGGGGAGACAGGTGGTGCATGGTTGTCGTCAGCTCGTGTCGTGAGATGTTGGGTTAAGTCCCGCAACGAGCGCAACCCTTAATCTGTGTTACCAGCATGTAAAGATGGGGACTCACAGGTGACAGCCGACGCAAGTCGGAGGAAGGTGGGGATGACGTCAAATCATCATGCCCTTTATGTCCTGGGCAACACACGTGCTACAATGGGCGGAACAAAGGGAAGCGAGACCGCGAGGTGGAGCAAAACCCAGAAAACCGTTCGTAGTTCGGATTGCAGGCTGCAACCCGCCTGCATGAAGCCGGAATTGCTAGTAATCGCGGATCAGCATGCCGCGGTGAATCCGTTCCCGGGCCTTGTACACACCGCCCGTCACACCACGAGAGTTGGCAACACCCGAAGTCGGTGGGGTAACCCTTAGGGGGACTAGCCGCCGAAGGTGGGGCTGATGATTGGGGTGAAGTCGTAACAAGGTAGCCGTATCGGAAGGTGCGGCTGGATCACCTCCTTTCTATGGAGTACTAGACAGACCGCGAGAGTCTGTCAGAACGCAAGCGTCTCTGAACTAACTGCAAGTCCCATTGTGGAAACTGGAGTTAGTGAGTGTGTTTAGTTTTGAAGGTGCCCTGCCTGCAGGAATGCAGGGAAGTGTATCTTCAACTTTTGTGTCTTTGGACACAGAGGTGTGTACCTTGACAACCAGATAGCGAGAAGTGAATTTTCCTGTTCACAAGTAAGAAATGGGTAACTGCACTTCGTTCACAGGGATGTGAATGAAAGTGATAGTGAATAAACGTACAATGCACAGTCTTCGAGTAATACAAGGAACAGTGCGAGGGCGGCAGCGAGCGTACTTTAGGGTACGTGAGCAACGCAGGAGCGGTGTGACGCAGTAGTGCGAAGGAGAATGGGTATTGTGATGGTGAAGGTAGAAAGGGCGCACGGGGGATGCCTAGGCGCCAGGAGCCGAAGAAGGACGGGGCGAACACCGAAATGCCACGGGGAGCTGTAAGCGAGCCTTGATCCGTGGATGTCCGAATGGGGGAACCCCCTGGTCGTGATGGGCCAGGACTGCAGGCTGAATCCATAGGTCTGTAGAGGCAACCGGGAGAACTGAAACATCTCAGTACCCCGAGGAAGAGAAAACAAGAGTGATTCCGTCAGTAGTGGCGAGCGAAAGCGGAAGAGCCTAAACCGGATACGCGGGAAACCTTGCAGGGGATGCGTAGACGGGGTAGCGGGGCAAGCGAAGAACGGGCTGCAACCGGTTCACAGAGTGAGAAAACGATGTTCGTAGAGGAAAGGTCTGGGAAGGCCTGTCGAAGAGGGTGAGAGCCCCGTACTCGAAACGGACGCGACTTTGTCGCATGACCCCAAGTACCGCGGGACACGAGAAACCCCGTGGGAATCTGGGAGGACCACCTCCTAAGGCTAAATACTCCCTGGCGACCGATAGTGATGAGTACCGTGAGGGAAAGGTGAAAAGCACCGCGGGAGCGGAGTGAAAGAGAACCTGAAACCGTGTGCCTACAATCAGTCGAAGCATCCATAGAGGTGTGACGGCGTGCCTTTTGTAGAATGAACCGGCGAGTGAGGGCGGCGAGCAAGGTTAAGGTGAGAAGCCGGAGCCGAAGCGAAAGCGAGTCTGAAAAGGGCGATAAGTTGGCAGTCCTCGACCCGAAACCGGGTGATCTACCCCTGGTCAGGGTGAAGTGCGGGTAACACCGCATGGAGGCCCGAACCCACTGGCGTTGAAAAGCCAGGGGATGAACTGGGGGTAGGGGAGAAATTCCAATCGAACTCGGAGATAGCTGGTTCTCCCCGAAATAGCTTTAGGGCTAGCGTCCGGGGATGAGTTGCGGAGGTAGAGCACTGATTGGGTGCGGGGCCCGTCCAGGGTTACCAAGCTCAGTCAAACTCCGAATGCCGCAATATTAACCCGGGCAGTCAGACTACGAATGCTAAGATCCGTGGTCAAAAGGGAAACAGCCCAGACCAACAGCTAAGGTCCCAAAGTACCAGTTCAGTGGGAAACGATGTGGCGGTGCACAGACAACCAGGATGTTGGCTTAGAAGCAGCCACCATTGAAAGAGTGCGTAATAGCTCACTGGTCGAGTGACGCTGCGCGGAAAATGTAACGGGGCTAAACTGGACACCGAAGCTTTGGATGCACAGAGATGTGCGTGGTAGGGGAGCGTTCCATGAGCGGCGAAGTTGAGCTGAGAGGCTTGGTGGAGGTCATGGAAGTGAGAATGCCGGTATAAGTAGCGAAAAGACAAGTGAGAATCTTGTCCGCCGAAAGCCCAAGGGTTCCTGGGGAAGGATCGTCCGCCCAGGGTTAGTCGGGACCTAAGGCGAGGCCGAAAGGCGTAGTCGAAGGACAACTGGTGGAAATTCCAGTACCACTCCAGACTGTTTGAGCGAAGGGGTGACGCAGGAGGTCCAGGGAAGCGGCCGGATGGAAGAGGCCGTCCAAGCAGCAAGAGGGGAATCGAGGCAAATCCCGGTTCTGGTAACTTCAAGCTGTGATGGGGAGGGAAGAACAGTACCGAAGTCCTGAGGATCACACTGCCGAGAAAAGCCTCTAGTGAGGAAAGGAGTGCCCGTACCGAAAACCGACACAGGTGGGCGCGTGGAGAACACGAAGGCGCGCGGGAAAACTCTCGTTAAGGAACTCGGCAAAATGGCCCCGTAACTTCGGGAGAAGGGGCGCTCATCGAGAGATGAGCCGCAGTGAAAAGGCCCAAGCGACTGTTTATCAAAAACACAGGTCTCTGCCAAGCCGAAAGGCGAAGTATAGGGGCTGACGCCTGCCCGGTGCTGGAAGGTTAAGAGGAGGGCTTAGGGTTTCGACCCGAAGGTCTGAATTGAAGCCCCAGTAAACGGCGGCCGTAACTATAACGGTCCTAAGGTAGCGAAATTCCTTGTCGGGTAAGTTCCGACCCGCACGAAAGGCGCAACGACTTGGGCGCTGTCTCAACGAGAGACCCGGTGAAATTGTAATACCTGTGAAGATGCAGGTTACCCGCGGCTAGACGGAAAGACCCCGTGGAGCTTGACTGCAGCTTGATATGGGAGATGGGTATGTCATGTACAGGATAGGTGGGAGACAGAGAAGCAGGGGCGCAAGCCAATGTGGAGTCGGTGTTGGGATACCACCCTTGAGATGCCAATCTTCTAACCTGGCGCCATGAAACTGGCGTGGGGACAGTGTCAGGCGGGCAGTTTGACTGGGGCGGTCGCCTCCAAAAAGGTAACGGAGGCGCCCAAAGGTTCCCTCAGCGCGGATGGAAATCGCGCAGTGTGTGTAAAGGCAAAAGGGAGCTTGACTGCGAGACGGACAGGTCGAGCAGGGACGAAAGTCGGGCTTAGTGACCCGGCGGCCCCGAGTGGAAGGGCCGTCGCTCAACGGATAAAAGCTACCCCGGGGATAACAGGCTGATCTCCCCCAAGAGTTCACATCGACGGGGAGGTTTGGCACCTCGATGTCGGCTCATCGCATCCTGGGGCTGAAGTCGGTCCCAAGGGTTGGGCTGTTCGCCCATTAAAGCGGTACGCGAGCTGGGTTCAGAACGTCGTGAGACAGTTCGGTCCCTATCTGCCGCGGGCGCAGGATACGTGAGAGGAATCGTCCTTAGTACGAGAGGACCGGGATGAACAGACCGCTGGTGTCCCAGTTGTTCTGCCAAGAGCATAGCTGGGTAGCTAAGTCTGGAAGGGATAAGCGCTGAAAGCATCTAAGCGCGAAGCCCCCCTCAAGATAACGTGTCCCATCCATTTATGGAGTAAGACCCCTTGAAGAAGACGAGGTAGATCGGTCCGGAGTGGAAGCGTAGTGATACGTGGAGCTGACGGATACGAATCGGTCGAGGGCTTCACCAGAGGAACAGGGAAACGACAGACGACTCGCTATCTGGGAAGAAGAGGTACCAATTACATAGGGGAATGAAGGGTGTGTGCGCAGTGGCTTGCGCAGCACGAACGAAGCACACGCCCTTCATCTCCCAGTCTGGTGACGAGAGCGGAGGGGCCACACGCGTACCCATCCCGAACACGACCGTTAAGACCTCCAGCGCCGATGATACTTGGAGCGCGAGCTCCTGGGAAAGTAGGACATTGCCAGGCGAGAGAGCAAGAAGAGAGAGGCGTTGCACCTGATGGGGTGTAGCGTCTTTTGTATGTGACTGCAGGTACAAGTGGACGAATGAGACAAAGAGAGAAAGAGGAGGAGGAAGATAAACGGGGACACCCGTTTATTTACTGTCTGAAGTTCCTGAATGCATGGAAGTAGAGTTGGTGTTTATGGCGGAATTGTGTCTGCTTGAGGGCAAAAGAGGGGGGGCAGTGCCAAAACATGGTCCCTGGCGACGTTGTGTTCACAAGGCGGACACAAACAGCCCGTTGACATGCCTCAGATGTGGCGGAACTGTGTCCAAAGACCCGATGAGGGGGAGGGGTGCAGAAAATAGAGATCCCACAAGTGCTTATTTGGAACGTGGCTATCGCCGTGTACAAAATAAGCTCCTGAGAAGTGCTTAAAGGCCGCCAAACCGCTGAAAATGGGGTGTGAACAGCGAATAAGCTCGTCTGAAGCGCTTATTTGCTCTCTTGGGCCTCCTTTGCGGCGAATAAGCGCTTCTCGGATCTCTATTTGGCCCTGGAGCGCCCCTGTGCCCCCCGGGGCCGACTGCCCGAGCCCCCCTGGAGCCGACAGCCGCAGCCCCGAGCCCCGCCCTGCCTGCCCTGCCTGCCCTGCCTGCCCTGCCTGCCCTGCCTTCGCACCTTTCAGATGGATTACTACTTCAGCTCTTGATCTTTGGGCTAGATTCATATACATTGTAGTCACCGACTGAAACCGGTTTATGAAACTGTTTCAGTCAGGTATGAAATGTTATAGATTGAGAGAATGTTAGTGCCACGTGGATGCACAAGAGGGAATGAACTCTCGCGTTTTATGAAAACGTAATCGTAAGTGCGCGAAGTGAGAGCGAAGGTTCCCCTTAAGGCCCTTACGTCCACGAAGCAGTATGCAACAGACATCCTTTTGCGGTAAGAGTGGTGGCAGTGGTTGAAAGTAACGATTCGAGATGTGGCGGAAAGAGCAGGTGTATCTGCGGCAACGGTATCCCGAGTACTGAACAGGCCAGAGCTTGTGGAAGTGGAGACACGGGACAAGGTGCGGCAGGCTATGGAAGCGCTCGACTTTAGGCCGAATGCATTGGCGCGAGGCCTGAGCGGGAATCTTACCCGAACCATTGGGTTGGTTGTACCCGGAATCACGGACTTCTTCTTCAATGAAGTTTACGCAGGTATTGAACAGGCCACACGAGAGTACGGCATGAAGGTCCTGGTTTTCGATGCTGAACACAGCAGGCACCGTGCGTTGGAAGCGTTTACCTTTCTGCATCAGCATCAGGTCGACGGCATAATTTTTACGAGTAAGTTGGTTACGCCGGATTATGATGCCGTTCTCGAACGTATTGGAATTCCAGTTGCGTTGGTTTTGACACAGTCAACGGGGAGAGTGCCGCTTCCGGCTTTCAAAGTTGACGATGTGAAGGCAGTCTTTGATGGTGTGTCCTACTTAGTTAGCAGAGGTCACCGAAGTATTGGAATGTTGGCGGCAGGCCTGGATGACGAAATGACTGGGCGTCAAAGACACGAAGGATATGTATCTGCCATGCAGCACTACCAGCTTCCGTTTGACGAACGCTACGTGGAGTTTGGCGACTATCGATTTAATGACGGTTATACAGCAATGCAACGGCTCTTGGGAAAGCAGTCTGAACTGAAGCTGACTGCCGTCGTTTGCGCTAGTGATGAAATGGCTCTTGGAGCCGTGCGTTGCTTGTATGATAATGGGTTCCACGTTCCTGACGATATTTCCATCATGGGCTTCGATGACTTGAGTATTGCCAGCATGGGAATGCCGCGGCTCACGACCATCCGCCAACCATTCAAGGAGATTGGCGCGAAGGCAGTTGAGCAACTTATGAAGCTGATTAAAGAACCTCGCCATTCTCTTAGCGGCGTATACTACTTGCCGCATCAGTTGGTGGAGCGCGAATCGGTTAGGACAATTACGGGAACCTTAAAATAGTTTAATTTCTCGAGGAGGGTCAGTCTGTGAACCTAAAGAAGAAAAGCTTTTTGACAGGGGCTGCTGTTGTCACCATCGGTACATTGGTCGCTGGGTGTGGCACAGGCGGGAACAACACAACAAGCAGTGGCAGCGGTGGGGGAAATACCACCACAAACACAACAGGAGGAACGGTTAAGACGCCGGATTACTCCAAGGCATCCGGGACGATTGTATGGGCAGCACCTCCGATTACACACACTGGACTGCGTGCAAAGTTGATTAAGGAATTCGAAGCGAAGTATCCCAACGTTAAGGTAACGCTGCAGAATCAAAACAACAATACAGATACCAACAAAGCGAGTTTGACCACGGCAATTCAGGGCGGTTCCTCCAAGCCTGACGTGTACATGGGCGACGTTGTCTGGCCGGCTCAGATGGCAAGTCATTCAATGGCTGTGCCGCTTGACACTAAACTGCCGAAGTCATTCTGGAACCGTTTTGCTTCTGGATTGGTCAAAGGTGCGACCTATAAGGGTCATGTTTACGCTGCACCGTTCTTCGTTGACTCTGGCTTCCTCTTTTATCGGAAAGACTTGCTGAAGAAGGCTGGTATCGCCAACCCTCCCACCACTTGGGCAGAGTTGAAAGCTGATGCACAGAAGGTGCAAAAGAAGGGTCTTGTACAATACGGATATGTCTGGCAGGGTGCATCTTATGAAGGAACAACCTGTGACTTTACAGAATTCCTTGCTGACGCCGGCGGAAAAGTGTTGAACAGCAGCGGCAAGCCTGTGATTGATTCGCCGCAGGCGCAAAAGGCTCTGACGTTCATGACTGGCTTAATTAAGAGCGGTGTTTCACCTAAGGCAGAAGATACGTTCCATGAAAAAGAATCCATGAACGTGTTTGACCAAGGCAACGCACTGTTCCTTCGCAACTGGTCCTATGCGTGGAGCAACTCGCAGACGTCTAAGAACTCTAAAGTCGTTGGTAAAGTCGGCGTGACCGTACTCCCGACGTTCAAAGGCAACAGCAAGCACTACAGCACCATTGGCGGATGGGACCTCTATGTGAATCCACACAGCAAGAACATGCTGGCTGACTTGGCATTCATCAATTGGATGACCGGTAAGGGCGGCCAGGACATTCTTGCGAAGGACTACTCTGAGCTGCCGACCAATGCGTCTGTTCAGAACGATCCCGCTGTGAAAAAGGTAAGCCCGGTATTCACCATCGTGAACAAGACGTCATTTGTCTCACGTCCGAGTCAGAATCCGAACTACGCAGCAATTTCACAGGCCATTTATCAGAACGTTAACAAGGCGTTGTCAGGTGGTACCACACCTGCCGCAGCTTTGAAAAAGGCACAGTCGCAGATTAAATCAGCGCTGAGCGGCGGTCTATAAGCATCACCAAGCTGTTCTCAAGATTGAGCGGAGGCAGCGTTACGTTGCCTCCGTTTCACTTGTCTGGAGGTGGAAAAAGAAATGGGTCAACCTATTGCTCAACCAAGACCAAGTGATTTAAAGCGCACAGACCGCCGGTCCGGATATCTCATGTTCATGCCTGCGGGTCTTGTAATTGCAGCGGTCACGCTCTTTCCAATCATTTATTCTGTTTACATGAGTCTGAACCATATCGAACTGACACCGCACGGCTTTGCTGCACATTCTGCGGGTTTGGCAAACTATAGTCTGCTGGTCCACAGTGGTGTCTTTTGGCACAGTGTTTGGTTTACGACCTATTACGCAGTAGTCACTGTGGTCGTTGAACTGGTTTTAGGTATGTTTATTGCGCTTGCCATCAACGGCGTGCAAAAACTAAAGAATTTGTCGCTGGTTGTCATGCTGATTCCATGGGCACTGATTACCGTCATTTCAGCACAGATGTGGGCTTACATCTACAACGGTGTCTATGGAGTACTGAACTACATTCTTCAATCGTTACACCTCATCGGTGCTCCCGTTACATGGATGGGGACCTCGACCAGTGCAGTCATTGCTATGATGATTGCTGATATTTGGAAGACGACACCCTTTGTTGTCATCATTTTGCTGGGTGGATTACAGATGATTCCGGAGGAGTACTACGAAGCTGCACACATTGACGGCGCGAACCGCTGGCAAATCTTTTGGAAAATTACCTTCCCATTGCTCCGGGGCAGTGTAGCACTGGCTGGGCTCTTCCGGATTCTGCAGGCGTTTGGTGTCTTTGATTTACCGTTTGTACTTACCGGAGGCGGACCCGGAACAGCAACACAGTCACTGGCTATTCTAGGTGAGCAGGAGTTGTTCAGTCACTTCCGCTTTGGTGTTGGTTCAGCCATCGCCGTCAGCACTGTTGTGATTGTTCTGTTCCTTTCATTGATTTTCCTGTCGGCCTTTAGATCTTTGGTGGAGAGTGATCCCGCATGATTCGAAGCCGCACACAAAAAGTTATTGGTTACGTTGTGTTAATTTTCTTTCTCCTTATGATTTTGCTCCCATTCTATTGGATGTTTGTAACATCGTTTAAACCAATTCAGAGTATTAGTGCTTATCCGCCGACCCTGTTTCCTCATCACTGGACATTTGAGCACTATACTCAGGCATTTGGTCAGTTCCACTTTGCGCATTACATTCGCAACAGTGTTGTGGTTGCAATCGTTACAACCTTTCTGGTTCTGGTGTTTGCCAGCATGGCAGGGTTCGTTATCGCCAGATTGCCTGTGAAAGGGAAAACGCCTACGTTGATTCTCTTGCTGGTTATTTCCATGTTTCCGCCGATTGCTATTGTGTCGCCGCTGTATGTCATGTTGCGGGATTTGCATTGGCTGGATTCGTACCAAGCGCTGATTATTCCGTATACCGCTTTTAATCTGCCCTTCGCAATCTGGATTTTGCGCAACTACTTTTTGCAGGTACCTGGAGCCCTCTATGAAGCAGCAAAGGTGGATGGAGCCAACGCTTTTCAGACCTACTACCGTATTTTCCTGCCTGTCACGACACCTGGAATGTTTACGGCTGCGGTTTTCACTTTTGTTGCCGCTTGGACCGAGTTCTTTATGGCCCTGGTGTTCAATCCATCGGATAACATGCGGACGATTCCGGTTGGAATTGCATTGTTCAGCGGGCAGTACAATGTGCCCTATGGTACAATTTTTGCGGGATCGGTCGTATCGGTCGTACCGATTATTATTTTGGTGATTTTGTTTAGGAAATGGATTGTCTCAGGCTTGATGGCTGGTTCAGTTAAAGGATAGGTTTCGGAAAGAAGGCCCTAGAGAGAGGCGCTATTGACAGTGAAGTTTTGGTCTCATAGGAGATTTTGAAGTTAGAAACTGCATTCACTCTTCAACAGGAATTGGTGATGATTTTATGTCAGTTGGACAGCATTTTACACGGCAAGACAATCCTGCAGTAAATGCTGCTGTGGTAAGCGCTGCATGGTGGAAAGAAGCGGTCGTGTATCAAATCTACCCGCGAAGTTTTATGGACAGCAACGGCGATGGAATTGGAGACTTGAAGGGGATCTTATCCCGTCTGGACTATTTGAAAGACTTGGGCATCGATGTGATTTGGTTGAGTCCAATCTACCAATCACCAAATGATGATAACGGATATGATATCAGCAACTACCGTGAAATTATGGATGAGTTTGGAACGATGGAAGATTTTGATGAGTTGCTGAATGCAGTTCATGCCAGGGGTATGAAGTTGGTCATGGATTTGGTAGCGAACCATACTTCTGATGAGCACCGTTGGTTTGTTGAATCGAGATCGTCCAGAGATAATCCGTATCGCGATTACTATATTTGGCGACCTGGAAAAGATGGCAAGGAGCCGAATAACTGGGAGTCCTTCTTTAGTGGTTCCACGTGGCAATACGATGAAGTGACGGGCGAGTACTATCTGCATTTGTTCAGTAAAAAACAGCCCGATTTGAATTGGGACAATCCAGCGGTTCGCAACGAGGTTTACGATATGATGAAGTGGTGGCTGGACAAGGGCATCGACGGATTCCGTATGGATGTAATCAATATGATTTCAAAAGTAGACGGTCTGCCTGATGCTCCCAATCCGGACCACAAAAGCTATGCTTGGGGCGGTCAGTTTTTTCAAGACGGTCCTCGGGTTCACGAGTACTTGAAAGAAATGAACAGTACAGTGCTGTCGAATTACGACATCATGACCGTGGGGGAAACTGGCGGTGTTACGCTTGAGCAAGCTAAACTGTACACGGGTGAAGACCGCGGTGAGCTGAACATGGTGTTTCAATTCGAGCACGTCGGCTTAGACAGCGAAGACGGAGATAAATGGAAGGTAAAGCCATGGGATCTCGGTGAACTGAAAGAAGTGATGACCCGCTGGCAAGACGGCTTGTACGGTACCGGGTGGAACAGTCTCTATTTGAATAACCATGATCAGCCCAGGTCTGTGTCTCGTTTTGGTGATGATAAGCAGTACAGGGTCGAATCGGCCAAGATGCTGGCTACATTCCTGCATATGCAGCAAGGAACCCCGTACGTTTACCAAGGCGAGGAAATTGGCATGACCAATGTCGCATTCCCGAGTCTGAGTGACTACCGTGATGTGGAGATTCACAACGCCTGGCGCGACAGGGTGGAGAACGGCGACACGCATCCTGACGTTTTAATGCAGGCCATACATGTTAAAGGCCGTGACAATGCCCGCACACCCATGCACTGGGACGACAGTGAAAATGCGGGATTTACCAAGGGTCAACCTTGGATAAAAATGAATCCCAACTACACATCCATTAATGTTGTTAAAGACCAGCAGGACGAGAATTCGATTCTAAACTACTACAAGCGTCTGATTCGCCTGCGTAAAGATAATCCAATCATGGTGTATGGTAAATACGACTTAATTTTGGCGGACCACAAAGAAATCTACGCGTACACGCGTACATTGGGCAGTAAAATCTGGGTAGTTGTGTGCAATTTTTACGGAAATCGACCAGTTTTTACTTTACCGAAGCAACTAGAAGTAAGTGGACGAAGTCTAATCATATCGAATTATGATGCAGATACTTCAGCGTCCGTACAGCAATTCACGTTACGTCCTTACGAATGCAGGGTGTATCAGATTTCCGAATAACAATCAGCGGATTATCGTCCGTACCGTTGCAGAGACTGCTGTTTGCAGCATAATGGCTGGAACGAAACCATCGAAGAGCGGGTCCCTTGTGATGCAATGCTGCCGGGATCAGCTCTTCTTTTTTTTTCGTGTCCAGCGTTCGACTGCATTCGGCATGGCCACTTTGGCATACTTTCTTGTGAACAGAATATACGCAAGGAGTTGTCAATTATGACCGTCAATTCACTATTTCATGTCCTATGGCCCTATCTCATGATGGCGGCGTTTGTCGCGGCAGGAATCTATACCTTCTTTCGGCAAGTTGACGACTGGGAATAAGCTTCCACAATCTATTGCCCTTTCGCTACACTGGCACTTCTCGTGGGGTATACTGTAATTATACGGGGAGCATGATTTTGCGCCGGTGGAGATGCGGGAGGGACTTACTTGAAGCTTGTACGCGTTATCTTGAGGTACTTGGAAATGCCTTTGAAAGAACCGTTTCATACGTCATATGGGACTGAGTATAACAAGGATGTCATTATCATTGAGGCTGTATCGGACGGGGGAAGTCGTGGTTTCGCGGAATGTGTCGCTGGAACCGCACCCCTGTACACGGCTGAAACATACATGACGGCTTGGTCGATGTTGGAAAACTTCTTTATTCCCGCCCTCCTGCAGCAACACTTCAATCTTCGCTCTGACCTCATGAACATTAGGAATACCCTGAAGCCCTTTCGTGGTCATAACATGGCCAAAGCCGCGATTGAAATGGCTATTTGGGATTTGTTTGCAGCGGAAACACACACTTCGCTGAGTGAACTGTTAGGAGGACAGCGAAGGGAGATTCCCGCAGGCATCAGCATCGGTATTCAGCCGGACATACCAACTTTACTGGACAAAGTTCGCGGTTATGTTGCTGAAGGGTTTCAGCGTGTAAAACTGAAGGTGAAGCCAGGGTGGGACATTATTCCTGTTGCTGCAATCCGCGAGTCCTTTCCCGACTTGCCTCTGATGGTGGACGCCAACAGCGCCTATACCCTAGGCGATGCTCGTCACTTAAGTGAATTGGACGAATACCATCTCATGATGATAGAGCAACCGCTGGCATATGATGATATTATCCATCACGCTCACCTTCAAAAACTGATTTCAACTCCTGTCTGTTTGGATGAGAGTATTCAATCTCTCGAAGATGTCCGCAAAGCAGCCAGTATCGGCGCTTGTGGTGTGGTAAATCTAAAACCAGGCCGAGTCGGTGGATTTGCTGAATCGCTGGATATTCATGAGTTTTGCCTTGCAAATAAAATGGATCTGTGGTGTGGAGGCATGTTGGAGACTGGTATTGGCAGGCTCCACAACGTTGCTTTGACTTCACTGTCTGGTTTCACGCTTCCTGGTGACACGGCGCCAAGTTCCCGTTATTTTGAGAGAGACATCATTAATCCGCCGGTATCCTTTTCGACTCCGGGTACACTGCCTGTTCCTGAACTTTTCGGAACAGCAAACCGCCTGGACATGCGCTATATTGAGCAATTGTGTAAGTCTACAAAGGAATTTCCACTGGCGAATATTTGAAAAGTGTGAGAGATTTGTAATGTAAACGCAGCTTGTGAATGGGGGAATGCCAATGCCTTGGTGGGTGTGGCTGATTGTAGCAGTTGTTATTGGCATCATTGAAGTTTCTACTTTTACATTTGTATTACTGTGGATTGCAGTAGCTGCATTTATTACTACGTTGCTAACAGGCGTTATAACAAACATTTGGGGTCAGCTGCTTTTGTTTGCCATCTTTAGCGTGGTGCTGTACGTTGTGACTCGCCCGATCGCACGACGAATGAAATCACAGAAACTTTATAAAAATCCGGTTGAAGAAATGGCAAATCAGACTGGTGTGGTCGTTACCGGAGCAAAGGTCGGGGACTTGGCAACGGTCAAGGTGAACGGTGAAGTCTGGAGCGCACATTGTGACACAGATTTGGAAACCGGGCAAAGAATTCAAGTTGTGAGAGCGACATCAACGGTGTTGCAGGTTAGAGTCATGGAGAGGAAGATGAACTGATGATTGGTACAATTGTAGTTATTGTTCTGATTGTTTTGGTGATTCTGGTCATTTTACGAGGTGTTAGAATTATCCCTCAGCAGCGGGTGGCAATTGTTGAGCGCCTTGGTAAGTACCATGCCACATTAAATCCCGGCGTAAACATCATTATTCCGTTCGTCGATAGAATTGTCCGAGTGGTCGACTTGCGCACGCAGCAGGTTGTTGTGCCGCCGCAGATGGTCATTACCAAAGACAACGTGCAGATCCAAATCGACACGGTCTTTTTCTACACAATTGTCGATGCGAAGACGTCTACCTATAACATTGCAGATGTAGTGCAAGCAATTCAAAACATCACTTCCGCCAACATTCGTCAGGTCAGTGGTCATATGGAGTTGGATGAGACTCTGGCTGGACGAGACAAAATCAGCATGGCCTTGCGTACTTCACTGGACGAGGTCACTGAGAACTGGGGCGTGAGGATTGACCGAGTTGAGGTTGTCGACATCAAGCCGCCAACGGACGTCCAAAATGCCATGGAACGGCAGATGAAGGCCGAACGCGACAAGCGCGCGAGCATTCTGCAGGCAGAAGGACTGCGTCAATCAGCGATTCTGGAAGCCGAAGGTCAAAAGCAGAGCGCTATCTTGAAGGCAGAGGGTCAAAAGGAAGCACGCATTCGTGAAGCAGAAGGATTGCAGGAGGCGCAAAAACTGGAGGCTCAAGGGCGCGCTCAGGCGATTCGCTCCATCGCGGAGGCCGAACAGAATCGGATTGAAATGCTGAGAGCAGGAAAGCTTGATGCGCAAGTCCTAACGTATCAATCCTTTGAGGCATTGCAGGAAATTGCCAAAGGAGAGGCGACAACTTTGTTTGTGCCGACTGAAGCAGTTGGTGTTTTGGGGGCGCTCGGCGCACTGAAGACTGGACTGCAGGCAGGAGGGACAGGTCAGGGTGTGTCAGGGCCGAGAACAGAGAACATTGATATCGAGTTTGAGAACAAATCGCAAAACAAATCGCAAGACGATTCAAAACGAGGGTCTGATAAGTAATGACAGACCGGTTTAAATAATGGCATTTAAAAGCAACGTGTCGGTTGTTGTAGCTGATAGTGCAGGCAGGGTCTTGCTTGACAGTGTGCAGGTCGCGAATTCGCATTGGTTAAAATTTCGCGGGCTAATGTTGAAGTCTGAACTTGGTGCGGGCGAGGGAATGCTCTTCCCGGGGACCAATGCGATTCACTGCTTTTTTATGAGAATCCCCATCGATTTGGTGTTCATGGATAGCGAAGGCGTCGTGGTAAGAGTGATTGAATCTATCAAACCATGGCGGATCGCTCCCATAGTCAAAAATGCCGTGCAGGTTTTAGAATGTAAAAGCGGCACTGTGCGTTCTTTCAATATTAAGAAAGGAAACCAGTTAGTTGTTTCAACTGCTGACCAGCCTTTTTAACGAACCGCTTGAACGAACCGCTTTAATGAACCTTTCCTTGCAAACCGAAGTCTGTTTTGGAAAGGATGCTCGAATACAGACGGCAGGCCATGTTGCAATGACTCCAATTGTCACTGCAACATGGCCTCTTATCGTGAAGGACAGGCACAAATTTTGTCTTATCTCTATAGGGATACGACTATACGAACTGTCACGAACGGCAACGTCACAAACTTAATGGGAATCAAGGACTTGAATATAAGGCTAAATCTTAGGGGTCTGTTCCTGGTTCCGGGATAGTAGACGACACAGAGGTAATTGCGGTCGAACTGGCGTGTGTATAACTAGAGAAGTGAGATGCCATCGAGGCACCAGCGGCAAACACAAACGCGGCAAGAAAGCCTATCAACAAAATACGTTTCATCAGTTATCACCTCAGTGTGAAATAAGATATTGCAGTCTGTTTCCGCAAACAGCAAACACATTGATTTCAACAAAATTCTGATAACTGGCAACCTGGCAGTCCTGACCGACAAGCGGCTTTAGACCCATGGTTTTGCGCCCTCCGATTTCCCGAAGTTTGCCCGTCACGACGTTTTTGCAATTCTATTATGTGGTGCTGTTTCTATTATATACATGACCGGAAATAGATGTCAAATAGAGTTGGTATTGCAGGGATCATGCCGTAGTTTGTTGAATTTTGTTGCGAAGACGTTCAGGAGATGTCGAAAAAGGCATTGTAAAGTCAGAGGCAGAAACAAGAATCTATTCTAGAGATAGAAACAGGAATCTATGTGGAATATTATTGACCGGTGAGTTGTAAACAACATAGATAGACCATTGCGCTTGAGAGTTGAGGGAGATTAAGGGATGCACCAAAAACCAGACACAGCACGAATTGTTGATTTATTGGAAGAGGAACGAAAGCGCCTCGCAAGGGATATTCATGATGGACCGGCCCAAAGTCTGACAAATGTCACAATGAGGCTCAAGGTTGTGAAGCGCCTGCTTGAGAGTGAGCGACAGACCGATGCAAAAGCAGAGCTTGACAGGTTGCAGAGCTTTCTGAGGGCGGCTATTAATGACGTTCGGCGTTTGATATTTGACCTGCGGCCGACGTTCTTGGAGAACGGCATTACAGAGGCGGTGCAGCGATATTCTCAGCGTTTTTCGCAAAGTACTGGACTAAAAATCGACGTTGCTGTGGCCTGGGAATCCCCTCAGTTGGCACATTCGACTGAAGTTGCTCTGTTCCGCGTGTGTCAGGAAGCGTTAAACAACACATTCAAGCATGCTGAAGCCAGCAGCGTGACGATTGTGCTGGATACTTCTGATGAGGGTTACCTCATGAGTATACGAGACGACGGCAAGGGCTTTCAGCAGACGAGCAATTCCTTAATCTCATTTGGGTTGCAAGGTATGGAGGAACGTATGGCTCTTGTCGGAGGGATTGTAAGGGTTCATTCTACAGTGGGGCATGGGACAACTGTTGTTTGTGAGGTTCCGAGATACAATGACTGATTTGTTGAAAATGGGTTTAGAACACTACTATGGCCAAAATTACTATGCTGCTCGCGACGTGTGGGAGCGAGGATTGCAGCAGATTCAGGACAGCAGTGAAGAGGCAGCCTATAGGAATGCTCTAGGGGCCGTGTATGATGTGATACGAGGAGAAGACGTCTCGCGGGAGTACTTTGAACGCGCGGTCCAACTGGAAAGTGACGTTCCGCTCTCTTCTCTTGCAATGAAGGCACGTACAAATTTGCTTTATGTCCTTATTCGCTCGGGACATGTGGATACTGCATTAAGCATGGCGCGCGATACGGAGAAACTCCCATATGAGGGAGAGCCTTTGCGTCAAGCCACCTTTCACGTGGCTCTGCTCCACGTTCTGTCCCATGCCGAGCTGTACGATGAAATTTTGGGGCGAATAGACACATCTGCTCAACTCTTCAGTGCAGTTGATTCCATCGATGACTATCATCGCCATTTTGCAATGATGTATCACTATGCTGGGTACGCCGCACAAATGCTCGGTCGACATGCGCAAGCGATTGACTATTACAACTTGGCTCTGGAAATACGCCCGAGTCCAGAAACGTGGCGGGACTTGGCCAAGATATACCTGTTGCAAGACAGAATTGAAGATGCTCTGGCCTGTATAGATGAACTCTACCCGGTCATTTGGCACCTGACAGCCGTCACTCAAAAGGTAGAGTTGGCTCATACGTTGGAACTGTTGGCCATGTTCGCTTGGGTCTCAGGTGCCACCACGCTGTACCGTAAGTGTACGGAACGAGCAGAACTGTATTTTGGCCAAGAGTCACGTTGGGTTGAATGGCTTCAAGTGCAGGATTTAGGCAGCCGCTTGAATAATATGAATGTACGGATAAATGCTGATAGGGTTGATTTGAATCAATGGAAGGGCTTTTTGGATGAACTGAACTTGCTGGACGGGTTTAATGCTGTGTTTCCTGGCTTATGGAGACCCCTTCAACAGGCGGCATCTCTCAGTACCAGGATATACAGCCGGTGCAGAGGTGTTGGGGAAGCAGTTGAACTGCGTCTGCTGGAAGGAGCGGCACGCTTAAGCTATTTGGGCCTGACGGCATTGACTGCCGTAGAATCTGAAGCGGTGCAAATTCTAGTCGATTCGAGCAGACATAAAGAACTGGCAACGCTGACATTGCGCTCACTGGAGACCTATCCAGAGATGAGCCGATACATAGAGGTTATCAAAGGCTGCAGGACGATGAATATCAGATTGGACAGTAAAGAGGCGTACATGGCTGCGTCACTAAACATATCGCTGCAATATGTAGAATCTGTTGAGTTCCGAAAAATGACTCATGAACAAGCACGTAATGACATCCTAGACAAGTACAAACGCAATGTACCGAGTGATATCATAAGGGTCTTTACCAATCTTTTCAGTGCGTAGGCTGCGTCGAATCCAGTGCATGTCACAAATGTCGTTTGGGACGCGGTAAAGGGAAGAGAGTCCAGGAGAGATGTATTGTGCAACCTGTCAATGTCTATACGTACATATCGCGGGAGTTAATCAGTATTGCTATAGAAGCAGTGTTTTCGTCGCAAAAAGGATATGAGTTTGCGGGGGTCTATGAAGGCCGCAGCAAGCGTCTTGGAAATATCAATAATGTAGTGGACCATGTGGTGACGGATATTGTGGTCACAGACATCGGTTTGGAAGAAAGTAACGTTGAATCCCCTTTGCTCGTGATGAAAAGGCAGTGGTTGGGGCTGCGGTGTCTCTATCTGTTGCCTTCACAGTCAGATGATTCTCTCATTTTGCGCGCATTGCGTTCGGGTGCGGACGGGTTTATTTACGAATCGGCCAGTAAAAGTGTCTTGCTGCAGGCGATGAAGACGATAGCCAGCGGACACTCATTTTTACAGCCTGACATTACACCCATTGTTCTGACGGAACTCAGAAAATCTCGCTATCCTATTCAAGAGTCCGATGTCAGTGTAGACCTGACCGAGAGAGAGCGGATGCTCTTGCAACTGTCAGCCGACGGCCTAAGCAATCAACAAATAAGTGACGTGCTTCACGTACACGAAAAGACAGTGAGAAATATGTGGTCTATGTTGTTCCAGAAATTGGGTGTTGGTGACAGGACTCAAGCAGTACTCTGGGCGATTCGCACTGGAAATGCTGAGTTGCGGTGAACCATGGGCCTTGCAACGGGAAACAGTTCTCCAGAAGTCTTTGTCCATTCTGCGAAATCTGACGTAAATTCGCGGATTCGGGACAAAAGTCTGATATGTACGATGACAAAATGCCGTAGAATCTATCAATTTTCTTGACGTATTATAGGCTTAGGCCAAAAGACAACAAGATCAATAAAGGCAAACTTCAAGAAATTGGAGGGCGCAAAGCCATGGGTCTACGGTCGTCTGATGTGACGACTACGATTGCCAGGTTGCTGATCTGGGTGGTAAAACGCACTCGGTTCTGCGACCCGGTGGAGAAGTCATCCACGGGGAGGTGTGAGCGATGCGGTTTATTCGGAATCTTTCAAATCGTTTTCGCGGAAAAGAAGAAGGACAGAGTTTAGTAGAGTACGGCTTGATTATTGCACTGATTGCATTAGTAGTTATTGTTGCGTTGACGGCTATCGGAGGGAACATCGGCAATCTTTTCAATAATATTTCTAACCATCTTTAATGTTTACCGTCCGTTGCAGCAGAGGTTTCTGTTGCAATGGACGGTTTTTATTCTGCTCAGGAGGGTTCCGGCATGAGGCGATACTCCCGCGAAGAAGGTCAATCTCTGATTGAGTTTGCCCTGGTGCTGCCGGTTCTCTTGCTGCTGTTAATGGGAATTGTTGATTTCGGACGAGTGCTGTCGGCCTATTTGGTCGTGTCTCAGACAGCGCGGGATGCAGTTCGGTACGCCAGTATCGGCGGTTCGAATGCTGCGGTCGGACAGGCCGTGCAAAGAGATGCCGGTATGCTGGGTGCCGTCTCCTGGACGATGGACCCGACTGCGCCGACGTCCGGACAGCCGGTTTCCGTTACCGTTTCACATACGGTCAATATCTTCGATCCGATTATGAGTATGGTTCTGGGCAGTCACTACGCGGTCACGGCAACCGCGACAATGCGAGATGAGTGATTGGTGGTGAACTGATGAAACGCAGCCAAATGCATCACAGTTGTGGCTGGCTGTCAGCTCTCTTCAAACGGCTGGTGCTGTGTGCGCTGTATCGCTGGCATCGTGAAGAGAGCGGGAATGTACTGGTTCTGACCGCCTTATCCTTTGTTGCACTATGCGGCTTCGGCGCGCTCGTGGTCGATGCCGGCATGTTAGATGTGCAGTACCGGAAAGCCCAGTCCGGAGCGGATGCAGCAGCTCTGGCAGGTGCGCAGCAGCTGTTGCAAGGGGCTAAGACTGCTGCTCAAACGGCCGTTCACTACGGGCTTCTCAATGACCAGAAGGTTACGTATCAGGCTACAGCTGATATCCAGACAAATACGGTCTCTGTAGCAGGCAAGGCAACGAGTCCCCTGTGGTTCGCGCGGGTTCTGGGAAAGAACACTGCCAGTTATCAGGTGAACTCGAAGGCGGCGGTTGGAACGCTGGTATCTGGTGTTGGCATGGTGCCGATTGCTGTGACGAAGCAAACACTCGTCTATGGACAAACCGTCATTCTGACATCCGGTGCCGGCGGCGGGTCGGCAGGGAACTATGGTTTTCTCGATTTCTCGGGAAATGGTGCGAAAGGTGTCGAGTGCGACTTGGAACACGGATACGACTTTCCTATGCATGTGGGTGAAACTGTGTCGACCGAGACGGGTGTGATGAAGGGTCCTGTTGAACAAGCAATTGAGTACAGGCTGCATGAATCCTGTGATGACAGTGCCTGCAACTCTTTTGCGACGGCAACGTCAGATTGCTCGCGTGTAATGTACCTTCCTGTCATCAATGCGCTGCCGCAGAACGGGAAAAAACAGGTGACTATTCTGGGATTTGCCGCCTTCTTCCTGGAGGGACTGCAGGGTAAAGGCGGACACCAGGAGATCGTAGGGCGATTTATTCAAATGGTCCGTCCCGGTACCTTGGGGCAGGGAACAAACTACGGCACCTATGCGGTGAAGTTAGAGCCGTCAGCCGGATAACGCAGTGAATGGCTTATCAAGTGTAAAAAGCAAAGCGGACTGAGGACTTTCCGTTGGATTGAAAGCATGTGCGTGGATTGAAAGCATGTGCGTGGATTGAAAGCATGTGCGTGGATTGAGAGCATTCGCGTGGATTGAGAGCATTTGTGTGGATTGAGAGCATTTGTGTGGATTGAGAGCATTTGTGTGGATTGAGAGCATGTGCATGGATTGAAAGCATGTGCGTGGATTGAGAGCATTTGCTTGGATTTAGGGCTTTCGGTGTGGAGGTGACAGGGTGGCTCGACGGTCTTATCTTTTTTTGTTTCTGATTTCGCTGGTGCTGGCCATCCTCACAGCTCTGGTGATTGCTAAGGAAATGAAGGCATGGAAGCATGCCAATACAGGAGAAAAACAGATACAAGTGGTAACAGTGGTTCAAACAGTACCTGCACATCAGGTGATAAACGCAAATGACGTGACGCTCAAGGGTGTCGCAGCATCGGCAGTCGGTCCCGGTGCGTTGCGGCAATTGTCGAACGTTGTGGGGATGTATGCGGCAACAACGTGGGTACCGGGTCAGCAGGTCCTGGCGGGAATGGTGACATCCAAAACCAGCAGCCAGTCTTTTCCGCTGCAAATTCCCCAGGGTAAGCGGGCCTTCACGGTACCAGATACAGCGGTAGTTGGCGTAGACCATTTGGTCTCCCCCGGCGATCACGTTGATGTGCTGGTCAGCTATAAAAACAAGACCGGGCAGTCGCAGGTGAAAACTCTGCTGCAGGACATCGTTGTGCTGTACGCGGATACAGGTCCAGTCACGGGCGGGAGTGTGGCGACGGCGTCATCGGGATCGGCCAAAAAAGCAGGGCAAAATGCGAGTCAATCGCAAGCAAATCAAGTGGACACCTTGACACTGGCTGTTACACCCCAGCAGGCAAACGAACTGGACTATGCCATTGCCAATGGACAGATTCACTTAAGTCTGCGAAATCCAAAGGATACCGGCAAAAGTGCGGTTACAGCGGTAAACCCTTCGAATTTTCATTAGAGACACAGGCAATTGAACGGTGAGGGACACAGAGGGTCGCCAGCACATGTGGACCCTGTGAAACAACCTGCTTGGGGAAAGGGGCGTTAATCATGGGAAAACCCATTCAGGTCATGATTGTGGATGAAGAGTCGTCGCGCCAGTCTTTGGGACTATTGCTGCAGCGTGCCTCAGACATATCGGTGATTGCAGAGGCAAACGACGCAAACGAAGCGGTTCAGAGGCTGGCTGTGATGACACCAGATATTATTTTGATGGATGCGACGCTTCCTGTTATGGACGGGTTGGAATCTATAGAAAAAATAGGAAGAGAATGCCCTGGGTGTTCTGTGATTGTGGTGTCTGTTCAGGATGATGTGGAATATGTGCGCCGCTGTATGCGTGCAGGCGCTAAAGATTACTTGTTCAAACCGGTGGATGTTGATGTGTTGCTGTCTTCCATTCGCGACGTGTACGACCAGAACGCTGCGCGCAAGACAAGGGACACTGTTGCCACCTTGAGTGAACAGACGACAGGACAATCTCGAATTCTGGCCTTTATGAGCGCAAAAGGCGGCGTGGGGAAAACAACGCTGGCGGTCAACACTGCGGTAGCTTTTGCTGAACAGGGAAGAAATGTGGCTTTGGTCGACCTTAACCTTCAGTTTGGTGACTGCAGTTTATGCTTAAATGCAAAACCGGCAAGAACCATTGCTGACCTGGCAAGAGAAACCGGTGACATCGACATGCATGTGCTGGACAGGTATCTGTCTCTGTGTAGTCCCAACCTGTATTTGCTGGCCGCTCCGAAAAGACCGGAAGAGGCTGAGTATGTGCAGGTCCAGGACATCCGGGTGATTCTGCAGGCGCTGCGTAAAAGATTTGACTATGTCATTGTCGACACCGCGCCTGTTGCGGACGAACTGTTTTTTGCCAGTCTTGAGACAGCCGACGAATGCTTCATGGTCAGCACATTGAACCTGGCTGTTTTGAAAAACAATCGGGTTCTCTTGGACTTGTTGTCTGAACTCGGCTATGACTTGCAGAGTGTCCGGCATGTGTTAAACAGATCGAATGCGAAAAACGGGCTGAAAGTGAAGGACGTCAGCAAGGTGCTTCAGGGTTCGTTGTACTGGGAACTGGACAATGATTTTCACTTTGTCGAAACAGCCATGAACGAGGGGAAAGCCTTCGTCGACAAGGACAAGCATCATCGTCTGTCCAGGCAAATTTATGCATTGACGGCAAAGGTTGACGAAGACCGTGGTGTTCGGATGTCACGACGCAATCCGCTCAAGCGACTGTTGGGACGTTAAGTTGCGGCTGACGCTCGTTGCACTTTGAGGTCGATTTCGGAAGGAGGCTGGCACTGTGTCTTTGTTAAGGCGACTGGAGCAAAGAAAATCGGCTGCAGAGGAGAATCCGGAGGCTCAGAAGCGAACCATCGCAGTTTTCACGCCGTCGGATAAGAAGAACGCAGATGAGAAGTACACAGCCCGTGACAGCGAAGACATTTTCACCAGGTGGAAAATTCTGCTTCATCAGAAACTGGTTCAGGAACTGTTCGATGAGGAAGCCGACGATGAGTTGGAAACGGTCATTCAGCGTCTCATTGAGACAGAAGACCCGCCTTTGCCTAAACACGAACGTGACAGAATGATACGGGAACTGGCGGCGGAAGCAAACGGGTACGGTCCGATTGATGCTTTACTCAAGGACGAATCTGTGTCTGAGGTGATGGTGAACGGACCGAAGCAAGTGTATGTGGAGCGCCACGGTAAGTTGGTGCATACGCCTGTCACATTTTTGAACGACGATCACGTCATGCGCGTGATTGAACGGATTGTGTCCCCCCTCGGTCGCAGAATTGACGAGTCTTCACCCATGGTAGACGCGAGACTTCCGGACGGTTCCCGCGTCAATGCCATCATTCCTCCGCTGGCGGTCAGCGGACCGACTGTCACGATTCGTAAGTTTGCAAAGGACCCCTACCAGGTGGCGGACTTAATCGGATTCGATACACTCACTGACCAGATGGCCGAGTTTCTTGAAGCTTGCGTATCTGCACGCCTCAACATTGTGGTTTCGGGCGGCACTGGCAGCGGAAAATCGACGACTTTGAACGTTGTTTCCTCCTTCATACCGAGTACAGAACGGGTTGTCACCATCGAGGATGCTGCTGAGTTGCAATTGCATCAGAGTCATGTTGTTACACTGGAAACTCGTCCACCCAATGTAGAGGGCAAGGGTGCAATTTTGATTCGCGATCTCGTTAAAAACAGTCTGCGCATGCGCCCTGACCGGATTGTTGTTGGAGAGGTTCGCGGGGGCGAGGCATTGGACATGCTGCAAGCCATGAATACTGGGCACGACGGTTCTTTGACGACCGTGCACGCCAATTCGCCCCGAGACTGTCTGCGCCGGTTGGAGGTCATGGTCTTGATGGCGGGGATGGACCTGCCTCTGCGAGCTATTCGCGAGCAGGTTGCGTCGGCAGTAGATGTAGTTGTGCAGCAGGCCCGGCTTCGCGACGGGTCACGCAAAATTGTTCAGATTTCAGAAGTCATGGGAATGGAAGGCGACAACATTGTCTTGCAGGATTTGTTCACGTTTAAGGAGCACGGCAAAATGGAAGACGGAAGAGTTCAAGGAAAACACATTCCCACCGGGGTTGTTCCCAGCTTTCTCGAGCGGCTCCAGGACCAGGGGTTTGCAGTAAACTACAGTTGGTTTCAACCGGGTGAAGCAGGGTGGTAACCATAGTCGTCCTGGGAGCCGCAAGCGTCTTTCTGTTTGTCTGGTCGCTCTTGAGACTGGCAGTTGAGACCAGACTAAATGTCGGTGTGCGGGTTGTTGAAGTTCAGTTGGCGACGGAGGCCAAGGACCCGAAAAAGTCGAACAGATTGAGACCCCGGCGCATGTTTCGGCAGTGGCAGGTCCTGAGTCACCTTGAAAAATTATTGGACAGCGCCGAAATTGAATTGTCTGTGGCAGAGTTTGCACTGCGTTTCAGTGTTATCACCGCAGTCATCAGCCTGCTCGTCACGCTGCTTGTGAACATCGTTCCCGGAATTCTCGTTTGGCCGGCTGGTTTTCTTACAGTTGCGTTCTATCTCCGTACGCGCAGGCAACGTCGGGTCAATCGCTTTAACGACGGCTTGGGCGACTTGCTGACGATTGTTGCGAACGCACTGCGAGCGGGTCATTCCTTTGCACAATCCATTCATATGGTGACACAGGATATGAAGGGGCCGGTGCAGGAAGAGTTTGTTCGCGTCGAGGGTGAGGTGCAGATTGGGATTGGCCTTGAAGAAGCGCTTCATCGTGCTGCCACGAGAGTGGACAGCGAGGATTTCAATTTGATTGTCACAGCCATTCAAATCCAACGTCAGGTTGGCGGAAATCTGGCCGAGGTACTGGACAAAATCGCTGATACGATTCGAGACAGAGTAAAACTTCAACGAGAAGTAAAGGCACTGACGTCACAAGGTCGACTCTCGGCATCTATTTTCATGGTGCTGCCGGCGGGGGTGGGAGCAATACTGTTCGCGGTGAACCCAAGTTATATGAAAAGTATGTTTCACTCGCCCGTAGGCGTGGCCCTTTTGATTTTGGCTGCGCTTGGTCAAGTGGTAGGCTTGCTTATTATCAGAAAAATCGTACGGGTTGAATTATAATGAATTTAATGACAACAGTTTTACTCACAGCTACCGTCACTGTTTGGGTTTACCTGCTGCTTCTGCGCCTAACAGGTCGCCATCGCAAAATGAATCAACGCATTCGTTATGTCACCGAGTTGCCCAAAGCAGAATCGAGTAAAAAGAAAAG
Source organism: Alicyclobacillus sp. SO9 (assembly GCF_016406125.1). Classification (NCBI taxonomy): domain Bacteria; kingdom Bacillati; phylum Bacillota; class Bacilli; order Caryophanales; family Alicyclobacillaceae; genus Alicyclobacillus; species Alicyclobacillus sp. SO9. The sequence goes on from NZ_CP066339.1 coordinate 649,003, forward strand.
TAGTGAAGCCGAAGACAAAAAGACTAGAGTCATGGCTGTTTCAACACGGCTTTCTGCTGTTCTCTTGAAGGGAAGGTCCCAAGAAAAGCTGTCCGGCGTGCAGACCAAACTGACCCAAGCCGGAAATCCATTTGATATGACCGTTGCGGAATGGATTGGAATCAGGGCGCTCATTGCATTGGCAGGGTTCGGAACAGGTATTCTTGTGATTTCGTTTATGCACCACCGGATGATGAGCTTGTTACTGCTAATTGCATTGCCCCTTCTCTGCTGGCTTGTCCCCGACTTGTGGCTGTCACGCAAGGTGGATACCAGAAAGCGCGAGATTTTACGTCTGTTTCCAAGCAGTCTTGATTTGTTGACAGTCAGTGTGGAGGCAGGTCTTGGGTTTGACCAGGCAATCGGCAGAGTCGCCGCCAAGACGTCTGGTCCTTTGGCACTGGAACTGGACAGGGTTATTCGTGAAATGCAGCTTGGCAGCCAGCGTTCGGCAGCACTGCAGCGTCTGGCGGAAAGAACAGGGGTGGATGCAGTCGGGTCATTCGTGTCTGCAGTCATTCAAGCAGAGCGTCTGGGAATCGGCATTGCACAGGTCCTGCGCGTGCAATCCGCTGAAGTTCGAAGAAAACGCAAACTGGATGCAGAGGAACGTGCAATGAAGGCCCCAATTAAAATGCTGTTCCCCTTGGTTCTGTTCGTATTTCCCGCATTGTTTATCGTGATTTTGGGTCCAGCATTTCTCAATATCCTCACTTTTTTCACACACGGCTAAAACTTGGCTCTAAAACAGCCCTCCAAGGCCCGTTTTTTCCTTTCCTTTCACTCCAATACAACATTTTTCAACAGGAGTTTAGCCCCCTTATGTCGAATGTGAGGGGGCGAACGAAACTTTGGGCAAAACAAGCCGACTTCACAAGAGGAGCGAAATCATGATAGAGATGCAGGACGTATGGAAGGACTACCCAAATGGCACAACCGCCATAAAGGGAATATCCATCCAAATTGGAAAAGGCGAGTTTGTCTACGTTGTAGGTCCGAGTGGTGCGGGAAAATCTACTTTTATTAAACTCATGTATCGTGAAGAGCGGCCCACGAAGGGACACATCTTTGTCAATGGCTTTAACATTGAGCGCTTGCCCAACCGTAAAGTTCCCTATTTGCGTCGCAATATAGGTGTCGTGTTTCAAGACTTTAAACTGCTGCCGAAGCTCACGGTGTATGAGAATGTCGCCTTTGCCCTTGAGGTCATTGGAAGCACGGGAAAGGCAGTTCGCAGAAAAGTACACGAGGCCCTTGAGTGGGTTGGATTAGGCGATAAAACAGATAAACTTCCTAGTCAATTGTCCGGGGGCGAGCAGCAGCGAGTAGCTGTGGCTCGTGCACTGGTGAATATGCCGCAAGTGATTATTGCTGACGAACCCACAGGAAATCTCGACCCAGACACGTCCTGGGGAATTATGAAACTACTCCAGCGCATCAACGATAGAGGGACGACCATTGTCATGGCGACTCATAACAAAGACATCGTGAACACAATGCGCAAGCGTGTCATTGCGATTGAATCAGGAACCGTTGCCAGAGATGAAGAAAAAGGGTTGTATGTGTATGAAGATTAGTATCTTGGGTCGACACGTCAAAGAAGGATTAAAAGGCCTGCTTCGCAACGGTTGGATGTCATTTTCATCCATCAGTGCAGTCGGGATTACGTTACTTATCCTCGGGGCGGCCTTGGTCATGAGTTTTAACGCGCAGCAAATGTCTAACTACGTTACGAACCAGGTAGAAGTTGCCGTTTTTTTGAAAACCAATGTGACAGATAAACAGGGTCAGGACGTTGCCAAACAGGTCCAGCAATTGCCTGGAGTGAAGTCGGTACAGTACATCAGCAAAGAGGAAGGCCTCAAATCTCTTTCAACCCGCATGGGGCAGTACAAAGACATTTTGAATGGCTTGAAGTCCAATCCGCTGCCAGTCCAATTAGTGGTAAAAGCGGCAAATCCCAAGGAAACTGCCGGGGTCGCCAATGAGATATCAAGTCTTCCCAATGTTGATAAGGTTCGAGATGCAAAAGGCATTTTAGGAAGGATGTTTCGCTTCCTCGATACCGTTCGGAATATTGGACTGGTGTTTGTCGCAGCCCTGGTCGTGACAGCCATGTTTCTCATTTCCAACACAATTAAGATTACAATTATGAACCGGCGCAGAGAAATCGAGATTATGAAATTAGTCGGTGCGACCAACTGGTTTGTGAGATGGCCGTTTGTGGTGGAAGCGCTCTTCATTGGTGCAATCGGGAGTGCGATTCCATATGCTGTCATCGTGTACGCCTACCACAGTATGTTCATCCGAAGCGGCGGCACCTTTATTGGGCTCGGCTTTTCACTGTTGCCTGTATCACTGGTGGCGGGGCGCTTGGCCTGGATCATGTTTGGATTGGGCATTGTGATTGGACTCTACGGAGGCATTATGTCAATTCGGAAATTCCTGAAAGTCTAGTCAAGTCAGCATGTTTTGTCGAAACCAGCAGGAACTGCTCGAGAGATCTTATGACTCCAACCAGGCAGGTTGTCCAAGCAACAGCAGGTTGTAAGAGTAGTAGATAGAGAAGGGATGAGATGCTATGGCTGCAGGCTACCACTGGTGGCAATTGGGACAGGCCGTGTGGGATGCGGCGCGTTTGTTTTTACTCAACCCGCTTCTGTATCTTGCAACCTTGCTGCTGATTTGGGATTCCTATAAACGCGGCCGGGACCAGCGAAAGTTTTTCGGGTTTCGTGTCACAGACTTTTGGCGGCCGCTTCTAAGTATGGCGCTGCAGGCGATTGTCCTTGGTATCGTTGTCGGGGTTGTAAATGTGCTCGTGGGCATTACACTGCACCCCGATGAACTGTGGCTTGTGACGGCCATTGTTATTATTCTCGGAGGAATCAGACTGCGGTATGCTTCAGCCCTGTATGCGATTTCTGTGTTTGTACTGTTGGCCTTGCTAGCCAGAATTGGCTCAGGAGTGACAGGTATACAGGCATTTAATTGGGTGCTAAGTACACTGCGCGGTGCCTCAATTGTCAGTTACATCGCGTTGGCTGCCGTTTTGGCATTTGCCGAATGGGCGTTTATGTGGTTGCGCCGCAACGCCCAGGGTGCACCGGCTTTGCGCAGCAGCAGACGCGGCCGTGTGATTGGAGCAGTGATTGTGCAGAATTCGGCGATTCTCCCTGTCTTTGCCTTTCAACCGGGAGTTGTTCCTGTTCCAGCACACGCTCCGTTTCTGTGGCCGCTGGCTGCCGCTCAATCGGGTCTGTCACTGGTGGCCCTGCCAATGCTGTTTGGTTTCAATGGTTTGTTTTCCGGAGTTCACCCAAAGCATGTGAATCGACTGTCTCAGCGCTATTTTCTGTTAATGGCTGTCCTCTTGAGTGCTGATGCCTATTTGGTCTACCGCTTTGCATCACTGTTCGCAGTGATTGGTATTTTCATCATATTGGTTCTGAAAGAAATCACATGGTGGCATTTAAATCAGATAGAGAATGAATCAGATGCGCTTTATCCTTTGAGTTCTGAAGGGGTGCGCGTCATGGGTGCTGCCCGCGGTTCTGTCGCAGATGCGATGGGGTTGCGTCGGGGTGAAGTGATTCAGAAGGTCAATCAGGTGCCAGTCCATTCTGTTTACGATTTTCACTTTGCACTCGATCAAAATCCTGCCTACGCCAAATTGGACGTGTTAGACGTCCAGGGTGAACCGCGAATTGTGGGAAAACCGGTCTTTTCGGGGGAAAGGAACAAACTGGGACTCGTTCTGCTTCCGGATCAACCAGGTGGTACGGCATATGAGCCGCTTCGGACAGGTTGGCTTCACACTCTGTACTTGACGCGGACGCATCTGCCAAACCACTCAGCCGATCGGTTTACCGAACTCGATTCGGTTTCTCTCACCGACTGAGACTGAACTCTGGTGGAAGCAAGGGCAGGTTTGCTGGGAGGGTGTATTTGTGGATATTGCAACGATAGGCGGAATTCTGCTGGCCTTGGTCAGCTTAATTGTGGCTTTTTCAGGTGAAGGCGGGGCTTTAGGGTCGCTCGTGCAACCAACAGCGGCTCTCATTGTCTTTGGCGGAACCATTGGCGCCACTGTTGCGTCTGCGACGATGCGACAGATTTTGAATGTCGGAAAGTATTTGAAAGTAGCCTTTTTTTATAAAACAGAAGACCCTTTGACAATCATCGAAGGGCTCGTCTCCTTGGCAACAACGGCTCGAAGAGAAGGGATACTCGCGCTGGAAGAACAGATTGAGTCGTTTGACGACGAGTTTCTCCAGAAAGGAATTCAGTCGATTGTTGACGGCGTTGACCCAGAACTTGTAAAGACGATGATGACGACCGAGTTGGATTACATAGAAGAGCGGCACAAGGCGGGTGCGAAAGTCTTTGAACTGGCCGGCGGGTACGCACCGACGCTGGGTATTATCGGTACGGTAATGGGATTGGTCCACGTACTGGGGAACCTCAAGAATGTGTCTGCATTAGGACCGCAGATTGCTACGGCCTTTACGGCCACACTGTACGGTGTGTCCAGTGCGAACATCATCTGGCTGCCCATAGCTTATAAGTTGAAGCGGCGCAATGCGGAAGAGGTGCTGACGAGGGAAATTATGATTGAAGGCGTGCTGTCGATTCAGGCTGGGGAAAATCCGCAAATTCTGCGGCAAAAGCTTGTCGCATTCCTGCCTCCGAAAGCACGCATTGCCAAAGCGAAAGCCTCAGATACGGAAGCGGGTGAGGTCGATGCCGAGACAATCTAGGCGCAAGCACGAAGACGAGGATGAGAGCCAGGACCGCTGGTTGATTACTTACTCCGATTTAATTACGCTCTTAATGATCTTTTTTGTCATTATGTATGCCATGTCCAATGTGAATGTGCAGAAAATGACGCTTTTGGCCGAATCACTCTCGAACGCTTTGCATCATAAGAGCGACAAAGTGGAGAAAAATGTCGGACCGGCTCTTCTTTCGAGTGCATCGCAAACTAACAAAGGCCATAAACTCACTCCCGGAGCCGCCAATGTTACATCCAAGCAGGACCAGACTTTCAGCAAACTGGCCAAGGAAATTCAACAGTACATTAACAAGCATCATCTGCAAGCGAATGTACAACTGCAAAACCAGGCCCGCGGCATTCAAATCACATTCAAGGATGTGGTTCTGTTTGCTACCGGTAAGGCCGTGGTAAAACCTCGTGCGAAGACCATTTTGAAAGGCTTGGAACCGTTTCTGCAAAAGGTACAGAACCCCATCGTTGTAGAAGGCTATACAGACAACCGCCCGATTGACACAGCTAAGTACCCGTCCAACTGGGAATTGTCGTCAGCACGCGCTATAAACGTAGTTCGTTTTTTCGCCGGTCAAGGCATAAATCCAACTCGCTTGTCCGGTGATGCGTATGGACAGTACCATCCGCTTGTTCCCAACACAAGTAACGCAAATCGGCAGAAAAACCGCCGCATCAACATTGTCATTCTTCGCAAATCTACAACTTCAAGTACAGCGCCGGCAGTCCAGGGAGGCAGCAGCAACTCCGTGTCTTAAACAGCCTTCTCTTCTGCAATTCAGACCCCGAAGCAATCTGTCGTCACAAATTCAGCAAACAACTAGGGAACGTTTGTTCCCTTTTTTGTATTTTGTGTTACTATAGGTGTTGACTGCGACTTACATGACCATCTGGACCTCTTTAAAACACCTCCTTGCAATGTGTTAGTTTTGGTCTTACATTAAAAACCCTTGCCGGAGGTCTGTCACAGAGGCCCATTCGTGATTTCATAGAACTTGATACGACGAATCAAACTTGAAAAGCAGTAAAGGAGCGATTGGTTTGAGCAACGACTCTCCTTTTCAGCTCGTGTCCAGCTACAGTGCAATGGGTGACCAGCCGCAGGCTATTGACAAACTGGTCCATGGGCTTCGTCAAAACCTTCGCCATCAGACATTGCTCGGCGTTACGGGTTCCGGTAAGACCTTCAGCATGGCGAACATCATTGCCCGCTACGGCCGACCGACTTTGGTGATTGCCCACAACAAAACACTGGCTGCACAGCTTACAGCTGAATTCAAAGAGTTTTTTCCTCACAATGCTGTTGAATACTTTGTCAGCTACTATGACTACTATCAGCCGGAAGCGTACATCCCGTCTACAGACACGTATATCGAAAAAGATGCAAAAATCAATGACGAAATCGACAAACTGCGCCACTCGGCGACGGCTTCACTGTTGGAGCGAGACGACGTCATTGTTGTCGCCAGCGTTTCCGCCATCTACGGTTTGGGGAATCCTGAAGAATACAGGAATCACGTCTTGTCCTTGCGCAGAGGCATGGAACGAAGTCGTGAATCGATTTTGCGGCGGCTCGTGGATATGCAGTATGAGCGCAATGACATCAACTTTACCCGGGGCACCTTTCGCGTACGAGGCGACACAGTAGAAATCTTTCCGGCATCCCGGGGTGAGCAGGCGCTGCGTGTAGAGCTGTTTGGGGATGAAATCGACCGGATTACCGAGATCGACGTCTTGACAGGAGAGGTCCTGGGCACCCGTGAACACGCAGGCATCTACCCAGCATCTCACTTTGTCACTTCACAACCTCGGCTGGAAAAGGCCGTGGAGCGAATCAAAGTGGAGTTAGCCGAGCGCCTCAAAGAACTCCACAGTCAAAACAAACTGTTGGAGGCGCAACGACTCGAGCAACGCACAAACTACGACCTTGAGATGATGATGGAAATCGGGTTCTGCTCAGGCATTGAGAACTATTCCAGACACTTGGAAGGCAGGTCCGCCGGTGAACCTCCGCATACACTTATGGACTACTTTCCCGATGGATTTCTGACCTTGGTGGATGAGTCTCATGTCACACTGCCTCAAATCAGGGGAATGTACGGCGGGGATAGAACCCGCAAGTTGACCCTGGTCGATCACGGTTTCCGGCTCCCTTCGGCAGCCGACAACAGGCCCTTGACTTTCGCTGAGTTTGCCGAGCGGGTGGGGCAGACGGTCTATGTTTCGGCAACGCCCGGTCCATATGAGATGGAACATGAGCAGCAACGGGTGGAACAGATTATTCGGCCCACAGGCCTCCTAGACCCGGAAATCGAAGTGCGGCCCATCAAAGGACAGATCGATGACCTTGTTGGCGAGATAAATCAACGCATTCATCGTGATGAACGCGTGCTTGTCACCACGCTGACCAAGAAGATGGCAGAGGACCTTACAGATTATCTGAAAGAACTGGGTATTAAGGTTCGCTATCTCCATTCAGACGTGAAAACTATTGAAAGAATGGTCATTCTCCGGGACCTGAGGCTCGGCGCCTTTGACGTGCTGATTGGGATTAATCTGCTGAGAGAGGGACTGGACTTGCCTGAAGTCTCTCTTGTAGCCATTCTGGACGCAGATAAGGAGGGTTTCCTGCGCGCAGAGCGGTCGCTCATTCAGACGATTGGCCGCGCGGCCAGAAACGCACGCGGGAAGGTCGTCATGTACGGTGACAAGATTACGGATTCAATGCGGGTTGCTCTCGACGAAACCAACAGGCGACGCGAAATTCAGCAACAATATAATGAAAAACACAACATCACGCCCCAGACCATCATCAAAGCGGTGCGCGACGTGATTGAAGCGACGAAAGCAGCGGAAGAGAAATCGGACTACGTGACTGCCGCAAAGAAGGCAGAGAAGATGTCGGCCAAGGAGCGGCGCGAGCTGATTGCCAAACTTCAGGGAGAAATGAAGCAAGCGGCCAAAGACTTGCAGTTCGAGCGTGCAGCCGAACTGCGGGATATGATTGTGGAACTATCAGAGCGCGGTGCATAGACGGCACAAATGAACCTTCACAGGTTCCATATACATGCGTTCTGGAAAAAGGAGTGGAACTGAAGTTGGCACATGACAAAATTGCAATTAAAGGCGCGCGGGCTCACAACCTGAAAAGCGTCGATGTAGATATTCCCAGAGACAAGTTTGTGGTTCTGACGGGTTTGAGCGGTTCAGGTAAATCGTCTCTGGCATTCGATACGATTTATGCGGAAGGACAAAGACGCTATGTGGAGTCTTTGTCCGCTTACGCGAGACAGTTCTTGGGACAAATGGACAAGCCGGACGTAGACTCTATTGACGGACTGTCGCCTGCGATTTCTATCGATCAAAAAACCACCAGTCGCAACCCCAGGTCCACGGTTGGAACTGTGACTGAAATCTATGATTACTTGCGTCTGCTCTATGCCCGTGCCGGCAGGCCCTTTTGTCCAAACTGTCATATCCCTATTACTTCGCAGACGGTGCAGCAAATGGTAGACCGATTGCTGCAGTTTCCCGAAGGCACTCGGATGCAAGTCATGGCACCCCTTGTCCGAGGCAGAAAAGGGGAACACCAAAAGGTTTTTGAGGACATGAAGAAATCTGGCTTTATCCGTCTCCGGGTTGATGGAGAAATGGTCGAAGTGACGGATGACATTAAGTTGGAGAAGAACAAAAAGCACACCATTGAAGTGGTAGTCGACCGTCTGGTTGTGAGGGACGGCGTTGCCAGCCGCATGGCGGACTCAATGGAGACAGCACTGAATCTGACCGGAGGCATTGTCTTGGCAGATGTCATGGAGCATGAGGAAATTCTGTTCAGCCAGAACTACGCCTGTCCCCAATGCGGCTTCAGCGTTGGAGAATTGGCGCCGCGGATGTTTTCCTTCAACAGTCCCTTTGGTGCCTGTGAGAAGTGTGCGGGTCTGGGTGTGGATATGAAAGTGGACGAAGACTTAATTATTCCCGACAGGACGAAATCTATTGCTGACGGTGCCATTGTTCCCTGGGCAGGCTCCACATCGAACTACTACCCGAAGCTGCTGGAAGCTGCGTGCACCTCCATGAGCGTTGACATTAATGTGCCCGTTTCGGACATTCCAGCAGACAAACTGCAGAGGTTGCTGCGGGGAACCAAAGAGAAAATTCGCTTCGCATACGAGAATGACTTCGGGCAGAAAAAGACGGCGGAGATCCCCTATGAGGGTGTGATTCCGAATCTGGAGCGGCGGTACAGGGACACATCTTCAGATTACATTCGCGAGTTTATTGAAGACTATATGAGTGCCAGTCCCTGTCCTGCCTGCAAGGGCAAGCGGCTGCGTCCGGAGAGCCTGGCCGTACTGGTAGGCGGCAAGGACGTGTCAGATTTGACGCGCTTGTCAGTCCATGATGCCGTTTCATTCTTTGATACGCTCGAGTTGACCGAGAAAGAATACAGCATTGCTCGGTTGATCCTTCGCGAGATTGCATCGAGGCTCAGCTTCCTGCGCGATGTGGGCCTGGACTACCTGACATTGGCGCGTTCTGCAGGGACACTTTCCGGCGGAGAGGCACAGCGCATTCGTCTTGCTACCCAACTGGGGTCCAGTCTGATGGGTGTGCTGTACATCCTCGATGAGCCAAGCATCGGACTGCACCAGCGAGACAACGCTCGACTCATCCGTACGCTTGAGAACATGCGGAATTTGGGCAACACCCTGATTGTTGTGGAACATGACGAAGACACAATGCTTGCGGCCGATCACATTATTGACATGGGACCCGGTGCAGGGGTCCACGGCGGAAACGTCGTCAGTGCCGGTTCACCGGAGGACATCATGTCCGACAGTGCCTCACTGACAGGTCAGTATCTGTCCGGTCGAAAGCTGATTCCCGTACCAGAAAAGCGTCGTAAGCCCGACGGTCGGATGCTGACAGTAAAAAAAGCCAGGGAAAACAACCTGAAAAAGATTAACGTGAAGGTGCCCATCGGTGTCTTCACCTGTGTCACTGGTGTGTCTGGCTCCGGGAAGTCAACTCTTGTGAACGAGATTATCTACAAGACCCTGGCCCGAGACCTAAACCGGGCTCGTGTACGCCCTGGCAGTTGTCAGGGACTAGAGGGTCTCGACCATTTGGATAAGGTGATTGATATTGACCAGTCCCCAATTGGCAGAACACCGAGATCGAACCCTGCAACATATACCGGTGTCTTTGATGACATTCGCGATTTGTTCGCGAACACCAATGAAGCGAAAATGCGGGGCTATAAGAAGGGACGCTTCAGCTTCAATGTCCGGGGAGGACGCTGCGAAGCCTGTAAAGGGGACGGGATTTTAAAAATTGAAATGCATTTCTTGCCGGATGTCTACGTGCCTTGCGAGGTGTGTAAAGGCAAACGCTACAACCGCGAGACACTAGAGGTTCACTACAAGGGAAAAAACATTGCCGACGTGTTGGACATGACAGTCGAGGATGCGGCTCACTTTTTTGAGAACATACCGCGAATTTCAAGGAAGATGCAGACCCTTGTGGATGTGGGTTTGGGATATATCCATCTGGGTCAGCCGGCAACGACGGTGTCCGGTGGTGAAGCACAACGGATTAAGCTGGCGTCCGAACTCCACCGGAGGAGCAATGGTCGGACGCTGTACATTCTTGACGAGCCAACTACTGGTCTCCACGTGGCGGATATTGAGCGCTTGTTGACGGTTCTTCACAGACTGGTGGACAACGGTGAGACGGTATTGGTCATCGAGCACAACCTCGATGTCATTAAAACGGCAGATTACCTGATTGACCTAGGGCCTGAAGGCGGAGACAAAGGCGGACAGGTTGTGGCGTCGGGTACGCCAGAGCAAATCTGCAAAGTGGAAAAGTCGTATACGGGCAGGTACTTGGGCCCGGTGATGGAGCGAGACAGACAGCGGATGCAGGGACATCTGGAGGAATCGAGACAAGAGGCGAGTTCATGAAGTCAGACGGATGGTGGCGTCACCCCCTGCTGGAATGGGCCGAAACGACTGGAATTGACATGACGATTGAAAGGTACACAATGCCCGAGGTAAAGCGGCATTTCGGAGAATGGTGGCTGGATGCCGGACGCTGGTCTTTACATCTTGATGCGGCCACATTTGCGCGGTTCCAACCGAATCCGGATGTTACAATCAGGCGAACCATAACCTGGCTGCTTTCGACACTGGGACGGACAGAAGAGCCGAGCCGGCAGGCACTCCTTATCAGTTGGTTCGAGAAACTCCTGGAGCAAACGCACAGTGAGCCGGCTCAGTTGGTTTTGACCAGCCCAGCGTTTGACCTTCCCGACCGCAATTGGGCTGACCATTATGCATCGGGTCGGTTTGTGCTCATCACCCCACAGTACCCAAAAACGGTTTCGTTGGCTGAACGGCAAGAACTGCGGCAAAATATTGTCGCCGTTGTAGAGAGTTATGTTGAGAATGGCATTGTCGGTTGGCTGAACACATATGTGTCCGGTGAACACCTGCTGTTCTATGTGGCAGAAAATGCGCTGCAAAATCATGTAGACTGGTTGGAACCTGTGGAAGGAAGTCCTTCAGAGTCCCTTAGACCCATTCACATATTCGCGGAAGAAGTGCTGGATGCAGTGACACAGGATGTCCTTCTCTCCTGTGACCTGCTGGTGGGCAAGTATTTTTCAGGCATACAGGACATGGGAGAATCTCTCTTGTCTTTGGCATTACTCCGGGCCACAGACACCGAGGTGCGGACGACGAAACTGACCATCTGGGAAGAGAGGCCGCTGGAGATTCTGTTGCACACAGTACCAAAACGGGCACTTGTTTGGTTTCTTGATGCAGTCCAGTCCCGCGTGGGCCAACCCGCACCAGTGGCTGGGTCGGCGCCTTACCTAGGTGTTCACCAATTGCCCGAAGAGCTTCTTGTTTCGCTGCGAGGGATTGTAGAAGCGAACCTTAACGTCAGTGAGGCAGCCAGGGATTTATTTATTCACCGCAACACATTGATTCATCGCCTGGACAAACTGAAAGAACTCACGGGATATGATGCACGCGTCTTTCAAGACGCACAAATTCTGTGGTTGGCATATTTGTCGATTCAATCAGGGGAAACTACAACGGATTAGGCGAACTGCCTATGGACTCTCAAAATTCGTATGCACTCTGCACCTGAAGCAAATCCTGCAGGGTCTGTATACTGAGTAATAGAGAACGGACACGCTTGAATCGAATCACGCATTCCTAAAATACCTGGAGCGCTGTCCGTGAAACGAGAATAGGAGGCAGTTACATTGGCGCACGTTGTTTTGAAAGACATTATGAAGAAGTATTCCGGCGATGTACTTGCAGTTCAAAACTTTAATCTGGATATTCAGGACAAGGAGTTCGTCGTTTTTGTTGGTCCATCTGGATGTGGTAAAACAACAACCCTGCGTATGGTAGCGGGCTTGGAAGATATCACTTCGGGGGACCTTTACATTGGGGAACGCCGGGTTAATGACGTGGCACCCAAAGACCGTGACATTGCAATGGTGTTCCAGAACTACGCTTTGTATCCACACATGAGCGTGTATCAAAACATGGCGTTTGGTCTAAAACTGCGCAAGTTTCCAAAAGCAGATATTGACGAGCGTGTCCGCTCAGCCGCTAAAATTCTGGACATCGAGCACTTGTTGGACAGGAAGCCGAAGGCGCTTTCGGGTGGTCAACGGCAGCGTGTTGCGCTGGGTCGTGCCATTGTTCGCGAGCCTCAGGTGTTCCTCATGGACGAACCTCTGTCGAACCTTGACGCAAAGCTGAGAGTTCAGATGCGCGCTGAGATTGTTAAGCTCCATCAGCGGATTCAGACCACTGTTATCTACGTCACGCACGACCAGACGGAAGCTATGACCATGGGCGATCGCATTGTTGTTATGAAGGACGGCGTCATCCAACAGGTCGACACCCCCCAGCGTGTGTACAGTCAGCCAAACAACATCTTTGTTGCTGGCTTTATCGGTTCACCAGCGATGAACTTCTTTAACGGTGAATTGGTTGAGGAAGGCGGAAAAGTCTACTTCCGTGCACCGGAAGTATCGATTTTGCTGCCTGAGGGTCGTTATCAATCCCTCAAGAGTGCAGGAGTCATGAACAAGAAAGTGGTTCTCGGCGTGCGCCCGGAGGACATGCACGACGACGAAACAACCCGGGATGCATACCCTGAGGCAACGATGGATGTGAAAATTGATGTTGTTGAGCATATGGGTTCTGAAGTGTATTTGCACATCAACCAAGGTGGACAGTCTGCAATAGCCCGTGTCAGCTCACGTTTTGATTTCACACCAGGGAGCTCATTGAATTTGGCGCTGGATGTCAATAAGGTCCATATCTTTGATGCAGAAACGGAAGAGGCAGTTCCCTTCGGCCAGTAAAGCGAAATTTAAGGCAAGACTTCGCTTCAGTCCCCCTTATTATTTGCAGGGGTATGCAGTAGAATGGATGTATCCAGGGAGCGGCGGGTGAATTTCGCCGCTCTCCTAGGTGTCTACGGGACAGCACGCGCCCGATTGAAAAGGATGGGATGTATGAGTAAGGACCAGGTCATTACAGTCCAGGATTTAGTTGACGGGTTAAATCTCACCGTTTTCACAGAACACGCGGACTTCACCCGTGCGGTCTCCACTATTGACATTAACCGCCCTGGTCTGGCCTTGGCTGGGTACCTGAAATACCACCCTGCTGAACGAATTCAGTTGATGGGTCGGACAGAACTGTCTTTTCTTCATGGCATGGACGAGCGAGAACAGGCTGTAAGGGTGTTTGCTTTTTGCTCCTACGACCAAACTCCCTGTGTCGTTGTAACTCGAGGAGAGACGCCCCCTGAAGCGTTTTTACGAGAGGCAGAAGCCCGCGGTTTGCCTGTACTCGGTATCGATCTTGTGACGACACGTGCCATGAATACAATCTCGAGTTGGCTTGAAGAGCGTTTAGCTCCAGAAACCCTAATCCACGGGGTGCTTGTAGATGTATACGGAATTGGCATCCTTATTACCGGTTCCAGCGGTATAGGTAAGAGTGAAACCGGGCTTGAATTAATTAAGCGAGGGCACCGTCTTATCGCAGACGACGCCGTGGTCATCCGTCAAGTTTCGGACAACAACCTAGTGGGCAGTCCGCCGCCTCTGTTGCGACACCTGCTGGAAATTCGCGGATTGGGCGTTTTGAATGCGATGACCCTGTTTGGAGCAGGTTCCGTACGTACGCATAAAAAGCTGGCACTTGTCATCCATTTAGAAGCGTGGAGAGACGATGTTGCCTACGATCGACTTGGTCTCGACGAACAGCGTGTTCAAATTTTGGATACCGAAGTTCCAGCCGTAACAGTGCCAGTCCGTCCTGGACGCAATTTGGCTGTAATTATTGAAGTCGCAGCAATGAATCATCGGTTAAAAGCATTCGGTTATAACGCGGCACTGGAATTCTCAGAGCAGTTAAACCGCACCGTCAGTTCGGAAGATGAGGACTTCGACTGATTTGAAAACCGGCCTCTCTCCCAAAGATGTCAGTTTCTTTGTGATACCGCTCCTCTCACTCCTCTCATTGACTTCAAGAACATTACAAATACTCCGGATGCAACCTGCGTTCCTTAACTATGGATAGTAACTTAATCAAAATAACCTGTTGAGATAGCAGGAATTTGGCCCCTTTTTGTCGAAAAGTGTCCTGGTATGTCTACGGGAAGGGGCTGCAGTATGCGTTGGTTTAGGCGCGGGAATCGCCAGTGGCAAGGAGCACTCGGTGATCCTTCACTTCATCAGAAATTACTTCGCTTGATAAACAAGATAAACTGGCAGTCAATGAAAAAGTCAGTTCAGGAAATAGATTGGACTCCTTATAAGCAACCGAGGTTTATTGTGGCAGGATCGACAGCGGCAACGTTTCTCGTATTGTCTGGAGGTTTTGTCAGCTCCCATATCAATCACACAAAGGCATGGAATGAAGTGTTTACGAACGGAACTTACGTCGGACTTGTTCCAAGCAATAATGCAACGATATCAGGGATGAAACGGACAGCAGCGGGTTACAACATTAACCTGCAATTTGTCCCGGTACACAAGCAGGTTGCGGGGTCATACGACTGGCAGCGTGTAACCACACTGCCTGAAAAAGCATATGCCGTAGCATTAAACGGGTCGCCGCTGGTGTATACCAATAGTCCGTCAGCTGCACAGAAGGTAATTCGTCAGGTTAAGCAGGCTCTCGTACCGAAGCATCTCAGTGCAACGGCACAGGTCCAGTTTAGCGGGGCAGTTTCGGTACAACAGTCGATTGTCGGCGTTGCGCAGATTCTGTCAACCCAGGCAGCCGCACTGTATCTGTTGAATCCTGGGCAGAACTTCTCTACCTCTTCTCGCTCCGTCAATATCCTTTCTGCCGCAAGGGCTCATGGAGGCCCAAACATCCAGGTCTCGAATTTCTCCCCGTCCGCATCCGTACATGAGTTCCCTGCTTCCGCGAAAGTGTCAGTAACAACGGACACTTTTGCCCAGTCTCGTTCAAAGGCTGCAAAGCAGTCGACAAGCCAACCATTGTTAACGGTCGACGCCAGTGAAGTCGTCCAAAAACAGGTCAATGTCAAATATCCTGTGAAACGCATTAAAGATGCTCGTGCGGCAGCGGGAACGGTAAAAGTGGTAGCGAAAGGCCAGTCAGGCGTTGTGTCTGAGAAGGTCCGTCAGGTGTACAAAAACGGGAAACTGGTGTCCAGCAAGGTACTTTCCAAAGACGTCCTTAAGAAACCAGTCACACAGGTTGAGGACGTAGGTACAAATCGCGGTATTGCCGCGGGTAACTGGATTTGGCCCGTACCGTCCTCGCACATCATCACATCTGGATATGGACCCCGCTATTTATTTGGACGCTGGGGCTTCCATCCCGGCATTGATATTGGTTGCCCAGTTGGAACACCTATTGTTGCAACCAACGACGGTGTTGTGGAGGACGCAGGATGGAACAGCGGAGGCTATGGCATCTGGATCAAGCTGAACAATGGCCATGGCATTGAGACAGTCTACGGACACTTGTCGAAAGTGAAGGTTCATCCCGGAGAAACAGTGGCAAAGGGACAAGTGATTGGCTATTCAGGTGCTACCGGCTTTGTAACTGGGCCGCATCTGCACTACGAAATTCGCAAAAATGGACAGCACATTAATCCCCAGCCATACATGTAAGACCTGCTTTTAGAGATTCTTTTGAAGTAGGGAACTTACAGTAGAAATTGACCATACACATCTCAAGAATCGCCGCCCACAGCCGTGGGCGGCGATTCTTATTGGCATCATTCAGCGACCCGCTGTTACATTTGTCTTGGTGACTTCAGCCCCAGTAAGTAGAGCGCGTATTCAATGACTCGCTGAGAAGTTTCAGTGAGAGCTATACGTACCGCACGAATCTCCGGTTGTGCTGTAAGAATCGGTGCATCGTGGTAGAAACGGTTAAAGCGATGACATAAATCCAGGACAAACCTTGCCATGATAGATGGATCCATCCCATCTACCGCCCGTTCAAAAAACTCGTTAGCTTGGCTCAAGTGGTGGACCAATGCCCATTCGCTGTCTATGAGGGGGGCAGCGCCTTCCGCGGCCGCAGCCGTTGCACTTGTGTAACCAGCGGCTTCCGCCTTCCGCAGAACACTACACGCGCGCGCGTGCGTGTACTGTACATAAGGACCTGTTTCACCATCAAAATTCAGCACGTCCTCATAGCGGAAATCCGCATCGTGAATCCTATAGGTCTTTAAGTCGTTAAAAATGACTGCACCTACACCAACGTCTTCAGCCACCTGCTCCTTGTTTTCCAAGGAAGGATTCTTTTCTTCAATGATCTTCAGGGCTTCTGAAATTGAACGCTGCAGCACGTCTTCGAGATAAATGATTTTTCCTCGGCGTGTCGACATCTTTTCACCGTTATACTTCATCATTCCAAAGGACACATGTTGCGAGTTCGAAGCCCATTCCCGTCCCATTAATTCCAAGACCTTAAAAATCTGCGCAAAGTGAAGCTTTTGCTCGGAGCCCACAACATAGATGAGGTGGTCGGCGCCAAGGACATCGTGACGGTAAAGGGCTGCAGCCAAGTCTCGAGTTGCATAGATTGTTGCACCGTCAGACTTGCGGATAATGCAAGGGGGCATATTGTACTGAGACAGGTCAACCACCTCTGCACCGTCACTCTCAACCAACAAATGTTGTTCCCGAAGCTCTTCTACAACTGCATCCATTTTGTCATTGTAAAAGCTCTCGCCGAGGAAGTGGTCGAAGTCAACGCCCAAGAGGCGGTATGTTTGCCGAAAAGATTTGAGGCTTTCCTCAATAAACCAGTTCCACAACCCGGTTGCCTCTTCGTCGCCTTCCTCCAGTTTCTTGAACCAGAGACGGGCTTCTTCATCCAGTTCCGGATGTTGCTTCGCCTCTTCATGGAAACGTACATACAGCTGATACAGTTCCTTGACCGGAGTCTTTCGGACTGCGTTTTCGTCACCCCAGCGACGAAATGCGACGATATTCTTCCCGAACTGAGTACCCCAGTCACCCAAGTGGTTAATGCCTTCTACCGTAAACCCATCCGCCCGGAGCATGCGTACAATAGCCTGTCCAATCATAGTTGACCGGAGGTGCCCGACTCCAAAAGGTTTGGCGATGTTAGGAGAAGAATAATCAACTGCTGCCGTATGGCCAGAGTGCCTCTGCTTGGAAAACAGATGTTCGGGCACGGCTGCGTCCGACAGCAGGCTGCTTGTTACCTTATTTCTCCTTACGTGTACATTGACAAAACCTCCAGCCACTTCGACAGCTTCGAATTGGCCCGACTGTTGCAATCTATCGGCTGCCTCTGCAGCAATACTCTGCGGAGATGTTCTCAGCGTTTTTGCAAACCGAAAGCATGGCAACGCCAAATCGCCCAACTCAGGTTGCGGCGGATACTCTAAGGTTGCTGTCACTTCGTCCTGACTGACACCGAGATATTCATAAAGGGCGTCAGCAATGATTTCCTTTTGTGATTTCATATTCGTTCTCTCCTTGACCAAAATCTTCAAAAGGCTGTCCGGGGTTGGTTGTCCGGCACCTTGCGAAGGTTCTTTTCTGCAGACATGCGAAATCCTTATGTATGGCACAAAAGGATACCCATAATCCACATATTATAGCACTGGTCCAAACGGCTCGCGACACCATCCGTTCTAGAGTGTTTTTCGTGAATGTGTTTGAGATTATGCTCATTCTATTGTGCCAGGGTAATCTGTGCCTTTTAAGGTTTTTCCAGAGTGTGTTATACTGCACCTAACCGAAGTAGTTCACATAATAACGGGTGCCACCGAGTGACACTCTCCGCTATACAGTGTAGTCCGAACAGTGGAGTTTAAGCTGTCTTATATCATACTCAACTTTGGGGGAGGTTCCCTTTGGCCACCGACAAGTCAGAGAACTATACACTAAACTATAAAATGCTGAGGACGGGTAACAACGTCATCGACATGCGCTTGGATGCAGCCTATTTTTTTGAAAGAGGCGTTCACTTCCTAGAACGAAATCATCTTTCCAAGGCCTTGCGGGCCTTTCAGAGGACAATCGAGTACGAGCCGGAGAATCCGGTCAACCACTTTAATCTCGCCGGTGTGCTGTCAGAAATGGGCGACTTTGAGGCATCGAACAAAGTCCTCCTGCACGTTTTAAACGACTTGGACCCAACTATGGCAGAATGCCAATTTTACTTGGCGAACAACTATGCCAACATGGGGGAATACGAGGCTGCAGAGGAGCATGTGCTGCGCTATCTGGATTCCGATCCAGACGGTGAATACGCTCCAGACGCTGAGGAAATGCTGGCTCTGCTGGTAGATGAGTTCGGCGGCGGCAGGGCATATGAACGCTGGCGGGAATCCCAGGCTGAGAAGGAAAGAAGTGCTGCTCATCGAGATGGACGTCACCTCTTGGAAGCAGGTCACTTTGAAGCAGCGGTAGAATATCTGGAAGACATTATTCAAGACCAACCGGACAATCTGGCTGCGATGAATAACCTTTCCCTAGCTTATTACTATACTGCGATGCACGACGAAGCCATTGCAACCACCGAACGGGTTCTGGAGATACAGCCTGACAATATTCACGCACTTTGTAATCTGACCGTATACAGTATTCATCAAGGGCCGAAGGCACGGCTGTATGAGTGTGTAGATAAGCTTCGCAGGGTATTCCCGCTGCACTACGACCAGGCCATGAAAGTCGGAACAACACTGGGTCTGGTTGGTGACCACGAAACCGCTCTTCAAATGTTCACTGTCCTGGCCAAATTGGTTGAGATTCCTGATGCGGCACTGATGCATTCCATTGCTGCAGCGGCAGCCAATACAGGTCGTTTTGCAACCGCTCGCAAATGGTGGAAGCAGTTGCGGCAGTTGCCTGACTTGGAGGCGGTGGCAGATTACCATCTGGACCGTCTGGACACCGCAGTCAACACAAACGCGCACAGTCTGCGAGTGAGTTACCAGTATGACTTGCCCATAGAAAATCAGTTTGCCGAGATGAAGCGCAGGCTGAACAGCGCGCAGCCTTCGGAATGGCAGGACGATCCGGTCCTTCGCGCTTCGATGTACTGGGGGCTGCGCCATGGCAACGGCGAGACAAGAAGGGCGGTTATCCGCACTTTAGCCATTATTGGCGACGAAGATGCACAGAAAGCCTTACGACTGTTTGTACGTCGTACTGATGTCTCACAATCAATTCGCCAGGTGGCATTGTCTGCTCTAAAAATCTGTGATCCCAACGGGATGGTTGAATACTACGACGGAACGCAAATAGTCAAGCAGCCCTTGGACAACTTGCCGTGGGAGATGCTGCTTCAGGTTGATTCACAGTGGAGTGCCATTTGGCAGCAAACACAGGCAATGTTGCACAAGAAAAACTGTACGGATTGCCATTTGCCGGCCAAGACGGCTTGGCTCGGCTTTTTGAAACGTCTGTTTATCCGCAATGACGTACGCGTTATCAAGCCTGAGGTTTGGGTTGCGGGGCTTGTCTACCTTGCCATCAAGGGAGCCGGCCAAAAAACGTCTCAAAAGGAAGTTGCAGAGTCGCTGGGTGTATCCGTTTCATCGCTGCGAAAGGCCAGCAGACGGCTGCAGACTTACTTTCCTTTGAACAAGTGAGGGCATGCGGGTGACAGAACGACACGTTGTAATTGGGACAGCTGGGCATATCGATCACGGTAAAACGATGCTTGTTCAGGCATTGACGGGGAAAAACACTGACAGGCTGCAGGAAGAACAGAACCGCGGTATTTCTATAGATATTGATTTTGCACCATTGCGGTTCTCTGATGCAACGGTAGCCGGGATTGTTGATGTACCGGGGCATGAGCGTTTTGTCAGAAACATGGTTGCGGGAGCCGCCGGCATTGACGGTGCCCTTGTGGTTGTGGACGTAAACGAGGGACTGATGCCGCAGACTTATGAACACTTGGCAATTTTGCAGTTGCTTGGTGTGACACAGGGTGTAGTAGCCTTGACTAAAGTAGACTTGGCAGATTCAGATTTGACTCAAATTGCAGTCGATGTCATTCAGGAAAGCCTCGCCGATACCCCTTTTTTTGAGTCTCCAATTGTCCCTGTCAGTGCAAAGACCGGCCAGGGTTTGGAAGCGTTGAAAGAAGCCCTGTATCAACTCGTACAGAGCTGTGAGACACGAGATGCTTCAGGTGCCTTTCGTCTTCCCATTGACAAAGTCTTTTCTGTTCCGGGATTCGGAACGGTCGTCAGCGGGACAATTTGGCGCGGTCAAATTAATACAGGTGATTCAGTGGAACTGTTGCCAGGGGGAAAAGAAGCCAGGGTGCGGGGGATTCAGGTTCATGGTGAGAAGGTACAGGCGGCCAAAGCCGGACAGCGGGCCGCATTGAACCTGACGGGTGTCGACAAACATGAATTGCGCCGAGGTTTCACAGCATCAGCTTTTGGAACGCTGCACGAGACGCAGCTTATAGATGCAAAAGTTCACGTTTTGGACGGACGAGAGAAAGCCGTCGAGCACCGTGAAAGAGTCCATTTTCACCTGGGGACAAGTGAAGCCATTGGGACATTGCTCCTGCTCGAAGACGACGTACTCACTGCAGGTTCGGAAGCCTATGTCCAAATACAACTGGACAGGCCAGTTGTATGTGACACATTGGACTTTTTTGTCTTGCGCAGCTACTCACCCGTCACGACAATAGGCGGCGGTCGAGTCATCGATGTGGCTCCGACGCGTTTGCACCGGCGAAAACGATCAAATGTATTGGAAATGCTGTCTGAGAGAGACAGTGATAGTCCACAGCAGCGACTGTTGGCCATACTCGGGCGCAAGGCGTGCATACCGGTAGCTGAAATTGCGGCCGCGCTGAGCCTAACCGTTGCTGAGGCTGCGGACTTGCTGCAAAGGGCACAAGCTGAACAGACGGTGGTCGAACTCCCTAGCGGCTGGATGAAGACGGCGCATGTGGAGGAAACACTGAGGGACATGGAACAGGCTCTGTGGGAATTGCACCAGAAGCAACGTTTTTTGAACTGGGTGCAGCGGACGCGATTGCTTGCTGCTGCGGGCAACGGATTGCCACGGGGGAACCGGACCAGCGCTCACAGCGGTGCTGAAAGCGAGTTTTCACAGCGCGACTTACTGTGGTTACTGCAAGAAGGCAGCCGTGAGCAGCGCTGGATTGTAAAGGAAACACGGGTGAAGGCAACAGACTGGAAGGTGACTCTTGGTGATGAGGAGTCGTTCATTCTTTCCAAGCTCCAGCATATGTTAAGCAGTGCCGGACTACAGCCGGTTTCGGTCGCGGAACTGAAGGCGGTAGTCCCGAAGCGCGACAGAATTGCAGAGGCGCTGCTGCGGCATCTAGAAGAAGCAGGGACAGCTCTCGAGTTAACCGAGGGGCTGTGGCTTCACAAGGCTGCGCTGGACGCTGCAGTCGACAGCTTACGTGAGTTGTACGCGGCACAGGGACCGTTTACGGTCGCCATGGCCAGGGACGCATTAGCGTCAAATCGAAAGATTACAGTCATGTTGCTGGAGTACTTGGATGAGCGGAAGGTGACTCATCGAAAAGAAGATGTGCGAACCATTACACTCTGAGTTAAAAACGGGGCTTGACCGACTCAATTTGAAACTTTTTTTCTTGTGTAACAAATTCTTAAAGCCAATGTAATATGAATGCAACATGGGCACTGTACTATAAGGGTGCATCACATTTGACCCCCTTATTGAATATATTTACGTTGCAGTTGGCGCCCCGGTATGGCGCCTTTTTTTTATTTCGTGTAGGATCATAAAAGTGGTACCCAATGAGCGAGTCTGATGTGAAAACGGAAAGACCGCGAGCTCGACATCGTGGAGTGATGAACTTATGCAAATCATCGTGAATACCTGTTTGCGTTTTAACGAGGGTATTGTGATGATTCAAAAGCCTCGCCGAGGCTGGTGGTATCTCCCAGGCGGAAAAGTAGATGCGGGCGAGACGTGGCTCGAAGCCGCGGTTCGCGAAGTTAGGGAAGAAACAGGACTGATTGTCGGAAATGTGACTTTGGCCGGTATTTATTTGGTCCGTACGCAAACGTCGCCCGGTGTGTTTGAAGACGTTCGAACAATTGTACAATTCGCAACTGAAGACATCTCTGGGGAAATGAACGTGCATTCGCGTGAAGGCAAGCTTGAAGTAGTGTCGTTGCAACAACTAGAAAAGCTGCCGATGAATGAAGGTGACAGGTGGATGGTGAAAAATACACTTGCAACCGGTTTTGAATCACAGGTAGTTCATTTCGGCAAGTTTTCGTACACAGCTGCAGAGGAACTTCTTGACTGGGCAATCCACCCAGGCATTTAGGAAGCATGAGTTTGGATATTTTATGTGAAGGGCTTCTTATCCATACAACAGGTCAATACAACAGGTTTTATGCCACATCGTGCTGGTGCGATGTAAATACTGCGTGTAATTGCGTGAAGGGGTACAAGTGGAGTGAGATATTTTTTTGGAGTGGACATAGGCGGAACCTCGGTCAAAACTGCTTTAGTGACCGACACGGGAGAAATCAAGTACAAGCAAAAGGTTGACACGCATGCCAATAGGGGCTTCGAGGATATGGCAGCTCGACTGTACGACACGTTATTACACTCCTGTTCCCAGGTCAGTATTGATGTAAGTCAGGTGGAGGGCGTAGGTGTTGGTGTTCCGGCGTTCTTGGATGATAATCAGTCGGTGATTATAGAAGCAGTCAATCTCGGGTGGACAAATGTTCCTTTAAAACAGCACTTCAGTTCTGTGTTCGGACTTCCTGTGGTTGTTGAAAATGATGCGAACGTGGCATCGCTGGGAGAAAGTTGGTTGGGAGCAGGCCGGGATTCTGCAAACGTATTGTGTGCAACCATTGGCACCGGAGTAGGCGGCGGCGTTGTCATTAACGGCAAATTGATTCGCGGTGTCACAGGGATGGCGGGTGAAGTTGGTCACTTGGTTGTGAAAAGAGATGGACCGCTGTGCAATTGTGGGAATAGAGGCTGTCTCGAAACCCTCGCTTCTGCCACTGCAATTGTTCGTCGCGCGAAGGAATTTCGCGAGTTAGGGCGAATTCCACAGGAGACAGAGTTGGCAGGTGCTGAATCCGTATTTCGACTTGCTTCTGATGGAAATGCTGCGGCACAGGAAGTAGTGGATGAAGCCGCTGATTGGTTGGGATATGGCTTGGCATTGGCTGCGACTGTCACCAATCCAGGCAAAATCGTTGTTGGCGGCGGTGTCTCATATGCCGGTAATGTATTGCTCAATCCTGTTCGAAAGGCATTTGCACAGTTCAGTTTGTCGCGCGTAAACGAAGGCACAGACATTGTTTTGGCAGAATTGGGAAATGATGCAGGTGTAATCGGAGCTGCACGTCTTGCGATTCAGTCACGACAGTAAGAAGGAGTCGTAAACATGTCAAAATTGGTCGAAATCCTAATTATTACTGGACTTTCTGGGGCGGGAAAAACAGCCGCGATGCAGTCTTTGGAGGATATTGGCTATTTTTGCGTGGATAACTTGCCGCCTGCTTTGATTCCCAAATTTGTTGAAATGGCAAAACAGTCAACCGATTCATTGAGAAAGGTGGCACTGGCCTGTGACTTGCGCGGGGGCTCATTATTTCAGCCTCTGGTCAATACAGTACGTGAACTTCGAAAGGACTCCGGTGTCACGACAACAGTCATTTATCTGGAGGCCAGCGATGAAACGCTGGTCCGTCGTTTCAAGGAGACGAGAAGGCGACATCCGTTCCTTGAAAGCCAAGGTCTGTTGGAGGCCATTACAGAAGAGCGCCGGGCCCTGGAGCAAGTACGCGATGAGGCTGACATCCTTCTCGATACAACGTCGTGGAAGCAGACTCGGTTGAAACGGGAACTGGTCCACCGATTTACTTCCAGTGCTGATGCTTTGCCGATTCATGTTATTTCCTTCGGATTTAAGTACGGGGTTCCAATTGATGCAGACATGATTTTCGATGTCAGATTCTTGCCAAATCCTCATTACGTTGCTGAATTACAGCCTTATACTGGGGAAGATGAGCCTGTTTACAAATACGTAATGGAGTGCGAGGCAACCCAAGTGTTCTTGAAGCACTTGGAGGACATGGTTGATTTTCTTATCCCTGAATTTACGAAAGAAGGAAAGAGTCATTTGGTTGTCGGCGTTGGCTGTACAGGAGGAAAGCACCGCTCTGTGGCGATTGCCAAGCATTTGAAGGAGCATATTGATTCTGAAGCGGATGTATATTTGACACATCGTGACTATAAGCGGGAGGGCTAGATATGCGCAGGTGGTGGCTGCTAGCCTGGACAATCGGAATCTTTGGCTGCGGCATACTGGCCGGGGCTTTGAACATTACTCGATTGCGAAGCAATACCTTTGCCTTGGGTTCTGCGGTCCTGATTGTTGCCATGGTAATGTTGGCCGGTGGATGGTGGAAGACGCTCCGCCAGACGAGAAAAAAGATGAAACAAATCGAGCGCCGGCAGCGCATTGTTACGATTGGCGGCGGCACTGGATTGTCAGTGCTTCTCAGAGGGTTAAAGGAGTATGACGTCGACTTAACAGCAGTAGTGACTGTTGCTGACGATGGAGGCAGTTCAGGACGTTTGCGCTCTGATTTTGCCATGCCGCCGCCGGGAGATATAAGAAACTGTTTGGTAGCCCTGGCGGATACAGAACCATTGCTCGAGCGGCTTCTGCAATACCGGTTTGCATCCGGCAGCGGATTGCGCGGGCATAGCTTTGGGAACTTATTTCTGGCAGCAATGACACATATTCTGGGAGATTTTGAAACGGCCATACGGGAAACAAGCCGGGTTCTTGCGGTTCACGGGCGTGTGCTTCCTGCTGCACGAGAAGATGTAAAGCTGCGGGCTGTCCTCCGGGACGGATCCATTGTCGAAGGTGAATCTAATATCCCCGAAGCGGGACAAAGCATTGAGCGCATTGAGTTGGTGCCGGCAGACGTCATGCCGTTGCCTGAAGCTGTAGAAGCGATTGAAAACGCCGATGCGATTGTCATTGGTCCCGGCAGCTTATATACGAGTATTCTTCCCAATCTGCTTATACCAGGGATTACGGAGGCAATCATGAAGAGCCGGGCTAAGAAAATCTTTGTCTGCAACGTCATGACACAGCCAGGCGAAACAGACGCATTTTCGGCGTCCAGGCATGTAGAAGAGATATATCGGCATGTGCAGCATCGATTGTTTGATTATATCCTTGTGAATGGAGCGTCGTTGCCGACAGAGGCACTGGAAAAGTACCAAGCTCAAAACTCCTACCCTGTTCTTGTCGACATGGAGCAGTTGCATAACCTGGGACTTAAAGTTATTGCCAGAGATTTCGTGCACTACGCCACGTATGCTCGTCACGACAGTCGTTTGATTGCAGATCAAATCGTAAACCTCATCGGTTACGACAGGCGCTCAGCAACTTCATACGGTAAGTAAAGTGATGCCTGGAAAGAGGATGTGGTGGTTGTGTCATTTGCATCTCGAACAAAAAAAGAGTTGACTCTCATTGAAGAGTCTGACTGCTGTCAACGGACAGAACTGGAAGCGTTGATAACGGCAAACGGCAGATTGAAAACCATTGGGGGCCGCCCTGTCCTGGACATTGAGACAGAGAATGTTGCTATTGCACGTCGCATCTATACCCTCATAAAAGCAGCCCTTACGGTTCATCCTGAAGTCGTTGTACGAAAAAAGATGCGTCTGAAAAAGAACAATGTATACGCAATCCGTCTTTCTACCCACCCGTTGGAATTGCTGCAACAACTCGGGTGGAACCGTCTTCCAAGTCCAGGCGCGGTAGAGCAATCGGTTCCAGTTCTCGACAAACGCCGCAAGCGTTGCTGTCAAAGGGCGTACCTGCGCGGTGTGTTCTTGGCCGGCGGCTCGGTAAACGACCCGGGGAGTAATTCCTATCACTTGGAAATCAGCGCATCCACGAAGGCGTTGGGTGAGATACTTATAAAGATGACAGATGCCTACGAACTGCATGCGAAACTAATTCAGCGTAAACGCGGATACGTCCTTTATCTGAAGGAGGGCGAGAAGATTGTTGACTTTATGAGCATTATTGGTGCTCATCAGGCATTGCTGAAGTTTGAAGATGTTCGTATTCTTAAAGGAATGCGCAACCAAGTCAACAGACTTGTGAATTGTGAGACAGCAAATCTCAACAAGACCATTGGCGCTGCAGTTCGCCAATTAGAAGTAATTCGATTTATAGATGAACACATGGGGATCCAAAATCTGCCGAATCACTTGCGAGAAGTGGCTGAACTCAGACAAAAGTATCCGGAGGTCAACCTCCAGGAATTGACCGCAAGATTGGGAAACAAGGTCAGTAAGTCAGGATTAAACCACAGGTTTAGGAAATTAGAGCAGATTGCTGAACAACTCGGCAAATAAAAAGCAGTAATCCTGTGCGAAATGCACATTGGTATAATGTCATACTTTTGCTATACTTTGCGCAATAGAATATGGAAGGAGATTGTTTATGGTCGAACAAACTATAACAGTTCGCTTACGTTCAGGTCTGCTGGCGCGTCCCGCTGCACTATTTGTTCAGGAGGCGAACAAATTTTCCAGTGATACCTTTGTTGAGAAAGACGGAAAATCTGTGAACGCTAAGAGCATCATGGGAATTATGTCATTAGCGATTGCAAACGGACAGCAGATTACGGTGAAAGCAGATGGCTCTGATGCCAAGGACGCTGTCAATCGACTTGTAGAGATGGTCAGTAACGAGGAGTAATTCTGATTTAAATGCATAAGGACATCTCTTAGGGTCGTATACTGGATTAACGTCAAAGACGGTAAGACCCTTAGGGCATCACAATTCTCTAGATGTTCCGCAGTTCTGTCCTAATGGACAGATTCATAAGTTCTAGTAAGAAGGTTCGAATGAAGACGTCGGGCGTTTTCTCTAGGACAGACTGTGGGACAGGGGGAACACCGTGATGAATAGGTTCCGCAAGGGTACAGGGGCCAAGTTACCTCGCTTTGCCCTCGTCTTTGCATTATTGGCCATGATAATCACTGCCTATGAATTGTATGGAATGATAGTCCCGTTCAAATCTCAGAATCCACTCTGGACACAAGTAACCATAGGCCAGCCCATCATCGATAATTGGAGCTATCAAGGCCAGGATGAAGAGGGTTATCTTAAGTTCTACAATCAGAGTCAATCCATTGTTCTTCCGCCAACGGCGAAAATCTTTAGTGCAGATGGTCGTTTTGTCGTTATTGAGGGATTCTCGCCAAACTCTTTTACCTATGCCTTACCCTTCGAGGCGATTCCAATGAGTTGGTTGCTTGCAGGTACAGTCGTAATTACTGGAGGCGGGTGGCTGCTTTTACGCCGCAGTCGCCGCAGAACTGCTCTTAGTCACAGCAAAATGAACTTTAATTCGAAAATGAGGTTTCGTGGGAAAAATCGCACTCCTCACATGGATAATTCTATGATGTCCAAAATTAATCTGCCAAAGCGCAATGCTCGGTTTAGACCGCGTCCAAGCCGATCGGGCAGATTTAAGCGCTGACTGAGCGTCGAATTCTCTCGATTTTGCAACCATCAGTGAGGTGCGTCCGCTTAAATCCAGCCGCTTTCCTCTGCTTTGCGGACAGCCTCCTGCCTGTTTTGAACTTCAAGCTTCGCAATGATTTCAGACACATAGTTGCGGACCGTACCTTCTGACAAATGGAGCTTGCCCGCTAATTCACGCGTTGTGCCGCCTGCTCTAGCCGCAGCCAGCAACTCAGTCTCCCGCGAGGTGAGAGGGTTTTCTGCAGAGAACGCGGTCATTAACAATTCGTTGTCTACCACTGTTCCGCCGTTGGCGACGGTTCGAATTGCACTTACAAGCTCTTCTACATCTTTTTCCTTCAAGAGGTATCCTTTCGCTCCTGCTTTCATGGCTTTCTGCAGATATCCAGGCCTCGCAAATGTAGTTACCATCAATACGGCACAGGACGGCAGCTTCTCACGGAGTCTCTCAGCAACCTCGAGTCCGCTCTTTCCGGGCATTTCAATGTCCAGCACCGCCACGTCAGGCCGTACTTGTAAGCATAGCTCCAACGCCTCCAACCCGTTTGCAGCCTCTCCCTTGATTTCGATATCCTCTTCCATTCCAAGAAGTGCTGACAGTGCAGTGCGAATCATGGACTGGTCGTCAGCAATCACGACGTTTATCATATTCCAACCTCCATTTTCGAACGCGCGGCTTTGGGCACGCGGACGACAAACACGGTAGTAAAGGGTGAAAACGCTGCAAGTTGAGTCGTTTCTTCAGGGTGCCAAAACGTGATCCACTGACCTCTCGACCAAATACCCAGTTCTCCGTTGACAGCGTTTAACCTGGCCATGATTCCAGAGAGTCCATGGCCTCCGTGCTGTGTGTCTGACTGTGAAAGTCCTTGTCCGTTGTCTGCTATCCATAGCCACAGACTGTGTTCAGTCTCCTCACTGTACAGCTTCGCACGGGAAGCAGAGCTGTGTCTAACAAGGTTCGTCGTCAATTCTCTCAGCGACATCGCGAGAGCCTGCGCACAAGCGGACGCAAGCTCAACAGAGGCTATTTCGCCCCCAGTCTCGCAACTGATGTCAGCGGCTCGCAACAGGTGCTTAGCGGCAATCCACTCTTCGTCGAGCACTGGTGTCCTTGCAGTGGCAATATAGTCGCGCACTTTTGTCAGCGTACGTTTGGCTGAGTCTCTTATTTCTCTTAGTTCTCGTTGAGCTCGACTGGCGTCGCGATAAACCAGCCGTTCTGCCAACTGGCTTTTTAGTGTAATCAGTGCTAATTCGTGACCCAGCACATCGTGCAAATCTTGGGAGATTCGATCTCGTTCTGCTAATTTCGTCAACCGTTCAATTTCTGTATTGGCAACCTCAAGCTCATGTCTGGAACGCGTAATTTGCGCCTGCCACCGGACCGCATAGACTGTTAGAACGGCAGCAGCGACACCGGCGAAAATCATCGGCCACCAGGGTTCAAGACTGGCGTGACGGACGTGAGCTAATACGAAGACTTCTGTCAGCCCGGAAGCAATCAGCACAACTAAGGCCCACATTCTATGCCGTGCACTGTGCAACTGGCCAATGGCTGCGGCCGGCCAAAAGACAACACTGAGAAAACCGGGATTGAGCACTGCACCCATGATGAGCATCAGCAGTATTTCTCCAATTACAATCAGAGTGTACCGCCGTCCGGTCGTCCACCATGTAAGAATATAGGACAGTGCCAGCAACCCCAGCAGCACGATGCCAAGGACGACTTGTTCCCAGGACTTCATGAAATACAGGTAAAAGGCCGGGATGAGTAATTGCAGCAAATACATGTAGCCGACTTTCTTATATTGATTTGGAAAAAGAAGCATTGTGGGGGGCTCCTCGCTGTTTGGTTCTGGCAGCATGTGATGAATTACAACAACAGTGTTATAGCTTGATTTATAATTTACGCGGACAGGCTCAGATTCCTTCTTGCCATCCACACTATGAGCAAAAGGAGCACAAGAAAAGACAAAGTCAGCACAGAGATGTCATGAAGGCCTATAGATTTTCCCGCAACAATTTTCCAAGCGCCGTCTCCCAAACTGAATGTTGGCGTCCACTTTGCCAGAGCCTGAATCCAAGCCGGCATCATTTTTAGCGGCCACCACAGCCCGCCAAGAATGGAGAGGATGAAATACACACCGTTACCAATCATGGCTGAGCCTTCTACACCCCCGACCAATCCAATTAGAATGCCGAGCGCCATGAAGGGAAACGAACCAATCGCGATCCACAGGATTGACTCTACCCATTGCAGCACAGGCAACTGAACACCCTCCCCAACAGCAGCGGCAATAAAAATGACGAGGATGGATAGAATTCCTATAACGGTTTGCCCTAGGATTTTGCTGCCTGCGTAACTGGAGGGAGGCAGCGGCGTAGTGCGCATTAACTTCATCCAGCCCTATGTTCGTTCGAAGGCCAGGCGTGCTGCCAGATTGTTAAGAGCCGATCCGATTACGCTAAACGCAGCCATGGACATCATGAAGTACTTACTCCACTGTGTTCCTCCAATTTTCATGGATGCTCCGTTAAGGTGAACAAACAAAAAGTAATAAAACAGAGGAATGAAAAGTGTGAAGACAATGAACCGCTTGTTGCGGAACTGTCGTTTAATTTCCCATAAGGACTGTGCGGTCAATGCTGTCATCGGATGTCTGCCTCCTGTGCTTGCTGTGTCTGTTGTGCTTGCTGATTTTGCATCGTCAGTGCTACGAAAGCATCTTCCAGACCGCCGCCGCGTACTTCGATATCCCGTACACTAAAGTCTCCTTGAATCAATGACCGCAGTGTTTCATCTGAGTTCGTACTCCTCATTGTAAATCTGTCCCCCTGCCATTCGAGACTTGCGAGATGAGGTAAGGCAAGCAGGTCGGTTCGGTTTGTTTTCGGGTCTAGAGAGCCAGTAATCAACCGGAGCCCGGTGGCTGTCTTCAACTCCGCGGGACTTCCATCTGCAATCAAGCGCCCGTTTTGGAGCAATAGAACCCGGTCTGCGGCAGCATCTGCTTCATCAAGATGATGGGTTGAAAAAACAATTGTTTTTCCTTCGGTCTCGGAAAACCGACGCAGTGTTTTCCAGAACCCTTGCCGAGAAGTAATGTCCATTCCTGCAGTAGGCTCATCGAGAAACAAGATGCGAGGGTCTCCTGCCATGGCCAGTGCAAACTGCAGTCTTCGTTGCTGACCTCCGCTCAATTTGCGAACAGGCCGGCCTTCCAAATTCGTCAGTTGAGCCAGCTCCAGCAGGGTATTTGTATTGACGCTGTGCTCATAATAAGATCGAAACAGGTTGACAAGCTCTGTAACGCTCGTTTTGTCAGGCATCGTTACTTCTTGAAGCATCGCCCCGATACGCTGCCTGGTTCGCGGCTGGTTCGGGTTTTGACCGAGCAACGTTACAGTTCCCGAAGTAGGTTGTGTTAACCCCAGCGTCATGGAAAGAGCAGTGGTCTTTCCGGCACCGTTTGGTCCAAGTAATGCGACTACAGTTTCTTGCTTGATGTTCAGAGACAGATTGGCAACAGCTGTAGTAGTTCGATAAGATTTTGATACGTGTTGAAAGGTGACTGCATCCATGTTTTCTCCTCCAATCGCACGATTTTGCAATACAGGTCTTTACGAACAGACGTCTTTATCCGCACGGTTCTGTACAAGCGTAAATCGGCGCAAATGCGGTTCTTCGCGGTGTGGCAAATATTGACGACTTTTAATAAGCTAAGCATATAGAAAGGTGTACGGCTGTGTTACTGAGTGTGGTCAGCTATCGGAGATGACATTTGTCATGAGTTCCGGATGCAGATGCGGGTATAACTTAGGGTTACAGTTTGTTGTTTGGCTGGCTGCTTAGTGGTACGCTTAATGGAAAATCCTAAAGGGGGGTGGTGCGGAGGATGACGTTGAGACCAGGGCGTGTAACGCGAATACATAAACATGACGGAACGGGAATCGACCGCAGTGATAACCCGTTTCCAGTATATAAATTCTGGCGAAAGCCAGGGCTGATAGTGGCCCACAGGCCAGCACTTGAAAGCGGCTATACATATCAAATTCGTGAAATATATCCACAATGGGGCATTGGAGTGAGTACCTGCGTAAAAGACGATAAACCAATAAAGCATCCGCGTCTTAAATTTGATTATTATGTAGACCTGGTTAAGGTGTGGGAAGACCAGGAATATATTTATATAGAGGACATGTATGTCGATGTTTTGATTTACGAAAGGAACTATTACCATGTGATTGACCTGGAGGAATTCGGCGAAGCCGTATATCAGCACAACATTAGCTTAGCCGAAGCAACAAGGGTTATGGACAATACCCAGAAATTCGTGGATGCCATTAAACGCAGTAAGTTATCATACCAGTTTTGGAAACAAAAATACGGCAGAAACTACCGTCACAACAGAAACTAAAGCGCATACTCCCGATCCATTTGAATTTGCCAGCATCTTGTACAGTGCTGCAATCTAAGTGTACGTGAAAGACAGAGCCGGTTGTTGTGCCGACTCTGCCTTGCTGACTCAAATGACGGAATTTTTTGTTATTCTTCGTCATCCAACTGGTTCATGACTTTCTCAGCGATTTGTTCGGCATTGTCCTGTGCCATACTTTGCGCACGGTTATTAATCCGAGACGTCACATTTCCGCGCCGCATGGCTTCCCAAGCAGCAATACCCACACTGGCGCCTACCAACATGGCTGTCATTGTCCCCATGTTGTTACGCCTTCTGGGCATAAACCGATTTCGTACGCCGTTGGTCATTCCATTCATCATTTCCCACATGGCCAGCACCTCCCGTGCTGTATTGTATCCATTGTGGACGGATGTACGCACAGCAAAGGCTGGTAATAAATATCTCAGACGGAGGTCGGGGACAAAGATGGATTTACAGCACATTACAGACACCGTGTTTGTCGTTGCGGGTCCCGTCAATCTGGGCCTTGTAAAGACACCCGGGGGACTCGTTGCCATCGACTCTGGATTAGACAAGCAGTCTGCCAAAAATCTGCTAAAAGCAGCCAATGAACTTCAGGACAACCTGATTGCGGTCATTAATACTCACGCTCACGCCGATCACTTTGGCGGCAACGAAACCCTGCAAAAACGCGCTGACCCGCGCTTTTATGCACCTGTGGGTGAAGCAGACGTCATTCGCCGCCCTGCATGGGAGCCTCAGTATCTCTGGCAAGGCGCCGCACCGCTTCCAGATATGAGAGGAAAGTTTTTACTGGCCGCCCCCAGCCGGGTAGACGAAGTGTTCGAGAGCGGCGCATCGTTCACAATTGCAGAGCGTACATTTCAGTCGGTTGCCTTGTCTGGGCATTCCCATTACCAGTCCGGAATCCTTGTGGACGGGGTGCTCTTCTGTGCTGATGCTTATTTGGATGAAAATATCACAGACAAACACGGCCTTCCGTTTTTCGTGAATTACCTTGAGACGCTGCAGAGCGCAAAGCAAACAAAGACTGTGAATGCGCAGTGGTGGGTGCCTGCCCACGGTATTGTGACGGACAAACCTGGCCGAGCAGTGGATTACTATATTCATCGGTTGCAGCGGGTTTTTGACTTGATTACAACTTACATTGCCGCAGAGAGGCGGACACTGGAACAGGTTGTGAGCCTGGTATGTCAGGAATTGAATTTGACTCCGCGGGGCGCAGGACCGTATGCTCTAGTTCGCACGCCTGTTTCCGCATGTATCACTGCAGCGGTAGAACAAGGTCTCGTGAAACCGGTTGTTGAAGACGGATACCTATGGTTTGAAAGAGGGAATTAAGTACATGTGCGAAACGCAGGACACTGTTACAACGCATGTTAAAACGCAGAACGCTGTCGCGGAATCGGCACGTCAGCTTGTGGACTGGTACCTTCAGAACCAGAGAAAGCTGCCCTGGAGAGAAACAAGCAATCCTTATCAGGTTTGGATTAGCGAAACGATGTTGCAACAAACTCGGGTTGAAACGGTTATCCCTTATTACTATGCCTTTCTCGAACGCTTTCCGACAATTCTCGATTTGGCAGCTGCACAAGAGTCAGAAGTAGTGAAGATGTGGCAAGGTCTGGGTTATTATTCACGTGCAAGGAACTTACATAGGGCAGCCATCCAGGTGGCTGAGAACTACGACGGCCTGATTCCCGAGGACGCACAAAAGTTTCGAGGTCTGTCCGGAGTCGGCCCATATACCGCCGGCGCGGTGATGAGTATTGCTTTTAATCAGCCTGTTCCGGCTGTGGACGGGAATGTGCTTCGTGTCATGGCACGGTTTTTGGGGGTTCGTGAAGAAGTACGAAGCCGTCAGGCGGTCACCGTTATTACCAGTACGGTAGAGCAGTGGCTGCAGCAGGAACCCCCGAGATTGATGACGCAGGGTCTAATGGAGCTAGGTGCACTTGTCTGCACACCGCGTAATCCGGACTGCGGCAAATGCCCGATTCAAACCCGTTGCACCGCGCGTGAACTGGGTTTGACCCAGGATATTCCAGTCAGGAAAAAGAAGCCCGATAGAAAAGTGGTTCAGGTTATCGCGCTCTGGTGCCAGCAAGACGAGAAGGTTCTTTTGCAACAACGGCCGGCAACGGGTCTGCTTGCAGGCATGTGGCAATTACCGGCCAAGGAACTGCCGGCGTCAGCCCCGCTGGGTGCAGGAGCGGCACATCGGGAAGCGAAAATACTGCTCGAAGGCATGCTGGACACCAGTTTGTATGACGATAATAAGGTTGCTGGGGATAAGGTTGATACGAATAAGGTTGATACGAATACAGTGCGTGCCGAAAATTATGTAGGGTCGCAGCACAAAAGCATCGGAAAAGTGGCAGAGGGTCCTGTCCGCGACTTTCATGAAATTGCACAGGTCAAGCATATATTTACTCATATCGAATGGCATGTACAGGTTCTGCAGCCCGTAGGCTGGCCGCTGCACAGGATTGCGGAGGGGAGAGGCCTTGTTTTCGCAGGTGAAGACAAACTCTCCGAGCTTGCGGTGCCCCGGGTTTATGACAAGTTGCTGACGTCATTTTTCGGTTAAATCTGTATGGGGGTGAGGTGAAGAGGTGGAAACGTACTCCGTATCGAGACAGGCTGTTTTACCCAAAGTGTTCTCAGGCTTGTTTCTCAGCCTGCTGACAGCGTTTGTCGGTCTGGTATTAGGGCAGTTTGTTCCGACCCCGCTGCTTTTGGTCCTGATGATTGTAGAAGTTGTCATGATTATCGCGGCAATGCTAATGCAGGGGCGAAGACAAATTGGTATGGGGTTTGTCCTGACATTCACTTTTATTTCTGGCATGACACTGTATTTGGTGGTTTCGCAGTATATCAGTCAGTTGGGCAGCTTTATTGTGCTAGAAGCAGTCGGTGTAAGTGCAGGTGCTTTCTTGATTGCTGCTATTGTTGCTGCTCAGACGTCCTTGGATTTTTCCTTTCTCGGAGGTTTTCTGTTTATCGGTCTAATGGCTGTTTTACTGATGGGATTGGTGACACTGTTTATCCCATTTTCGAACCTTGCCAATTTGATTTATGCTCTGCTTGGCATTGCCGTGTTCATCGGGTATGTGCTGTTTGACGTCAATCGGATTGCCAGGCAAGGTCTGACAGAAGCCATGGTTCCTTGGGTCGTGTTGTCCTTGTACTTGGACTTTGTCAACCTGTTTCTGTTTGTGCTCCGGCTCATGGGTATCTTGCAATCCTCCAGAAGATAACAGTATAATAATCCGCAACAATGTGATGACGACGAACGGACAATACGCCTAAGAGGTCGCCGGAGACGGTGTGCTGGTCCCGAACAGATTGTCACTGATTTTGCGGGAATTAAAACCTCTCGTCTTAGCAGGCGTGAGGTTTTGTTTTTCTGTGCTGCGGCAAGGAGGATAACAGATGGAATATCGACCACAGGAAATCGAAAAATACTGGAAAGAGAAGTGGGGACAGCAGGGGTTGGCCCGTTTGTCAGAAGGTACGGACAAGCCCAAGTACTACTGCCTTGACATGTTTCCTTATCCGTCTGGCAGCGGGTTGCACGTGGGACATTGGCGGGGGTATACGATTTCTGACGTCTGGGGGCGCTACAAGGCCTTGCAGGGCTATCAGGTTCTGCACCCAATGGGATGGGACGCATTTGGGTTGCCTGCAGAGAACTATGCCATCGCAAACGGTGTGCACCCGGCAGAATCCACTGCAGCGAACGTCCGCAACTTCAAGCGGCAGCTTGAGGATATCGGGGCAATGTACGACTGGGATCGCGAAATTAACACAAGCGACCCGAATTACTATAAATGGACGCAATACTTTTTTACAAAGATGTTTGAACGCGGCCTGGCTTATCGCAAAAAAATGCCGATTAATTGGTGTCCAAGCTGTAAGACAGGTTTGGCAAACGAAGAAGTGGTCGACGGCAAGTGTGAGCGCTGCGGCACAGAAGTGACAAAGCGGGACATGAGCCAGTGGATGCTCAAAATTACTGCGTATGCCGACAGGCTTCTGGATGACCTGGAGACACTGGACTGGCCGGACAAAGTAAAAAGGATGCAGTCTGCCTGGATTGGACGCAGTGAAGGGGCCCACATTTACTTTTCGGTGGACGGACATCCGGAACACCGCATTGAAGTCTTCTCCACACGCCCTGACACGCTCTATGGAGCGACGTATATGGTCTTGGCTCCAGAACATCCGCTGGTGGAGAAAATCACAAGTGACGGCCAACGGGAGGCTGTTCAAAACTACGTTCAGGAAGCCTTGAAGAAATCCAATGTGGACAGGCAGATTGTGGACAAGACGAAGACTGGGGTGGCGACCGGGGCTAACGTGATCCACCCGTTGACAGGTGAGAAACTGCCAATTTGGATTGCGGATTACGTGTTGATGGACTATGGCACAGGTGCCATCATGGCGGTTCCCGCTCACGACGAACGAGACTTTGACTTTGCCAAGGCATTTCAACTTCCCATCCGCCAAGTCGTCTCTGAGACTGGTGTACCTGAAGCAGAAACGAAACTCTACACGGGCGACGGCACGCTGGTCAATTCAGGTGAGTTGGACGGTTTGTCCGTAGAGGCAGGCAAGAAAGCTGTTGTCAAGCGTCTGGAGGAACTGAATGCAGGTGAGTTCACTGTAAACTACCGGATGCGTGACTGGGTCTTCGCAAGGCAGCGCTACTGGGGCGAGCCCATTCCCATTGTCTACTGTGACAAATGCGGAACGCTGCCTGTACCAGAAGACCAACTGCCAGTCATGCTGCCGGAGGTGGCCAGGTACGAACCAACGGGTACAGGTGAATCGCCGCTGGCGGCCATCGAATCCTTTGTTCACACCACTTGTCCCAACTGCGGGGGACCTGCCAGGCGGGAGACAGATACGATGCCGCAGTGGGCGGGATCAAGCTGGTACTTCCTGCGCTATCCTGATGCACACAACAACAAGCAGCCGTTCAGCAAGAACGCTGCGAATAAGTGGCTGCCCGTAGACATGTATATCGGCGGCGTTGAGCATGCAGTCCTGCACCTGCTGTATGCGCGCTTTTTCACAAAGGTCATCTACGATCTCGGCCTGATTGACTTCGAAGAACCGTTCCAGCACCTGTTCAACCAGGGCATGATTACGCTGAACGGCGCCAAAATGAGTAAATCCAAGGGCAATATGGTAACACCTGACGAAATTATCAAGGATTACGGCGTCGACGCCCTGCGTGTATATGAACTGTTTGTCGGACCGCCCGAAGATGAGGCGGAATGGAACACCAACGGACTGGAAGGTGTGTCACGCTTCCTGCAGCGGTACTATCGCCTGTTTACCGGCAGCGTAGCGTCTCCTGCAAAAACCCGTGATTCACTGACCAAACTGCGGCATCGGTTTATGGCAAACTTGCAGGAGAGAATGGACAGCTTCCGCTTGAATACCGCTGTCAGTGCGTTTATGGAGTATGCGAATGCACTGCAACAAGAGGCGGACAAAGGCCTGGATAAAGACACACTTACCACCATGGCTGTGGCCATTGCTCCTTTTGCACCCCATTTAGGTGAACAACTGTGGCAGGAAATGGGACACGAATCATCTGTCTTTCAAGCAGAATGGCCCACTTACGAGGAGTTGTGGCTGAAGGACGACGAAGTCGAGATTGCCATTCAAGTCAACGGCAGACTGCGGGCCCGCGCCACAGTCGAGGCCGACGGTGACCAAAGTGCAGTTCTCCAGCAGGTTAAGAAGCTGCCCGACGTTGCCGAGTGGATTGAAGGCAAAGAAATTAAAAAGGAAATTTACGTGCCCAATCGCCTGGTGAACTTTGTTGTGAAGGGCTGAGGAATTGTGAACCGGCTGAGGGTTTGCAGGGGGCCTCAATCTGCTGAGGGCGAAGGACTATGGGCTGGTCTGCGGAAATGGATTTAGAGGTTTTAGCCTCTGCTTGTCGAACACTAGTCTGTGTCGAATGCTAAGTATGCAGACTGTGATGTCGAATTGCGCTGTCGATTTTGAGGTCGACTGTGAGGACCATTGTCATGAAACCACGAGGTGGTGTCGATGCGGACCCAAGCCTATAATGCACGAAAGTTATATATTCGCATTGCAGATCAGATCCGCGCTGCAATCGAGCGAGGCGATCTCCGTCCAGGCGATCGCCTTCCGCCGTTGGCACAAATTGCTTCTGAATTTGGTTGCAGCCGTGCCACCGTGAGAGAAGCATTGAGTACACTAAGAGGGCAGGGCCTGGTTGAGTTTCAACATGGAAATGGAACTTATGTGCGGACAGCGTCGCTCGATACGTGGATGGAGCCGTTGGAGGCTGCCATGCTGCTTGGGCACAGCGATGTGCTTCACCTAGTCGAAACTCAATCCGCCATTTTGGCTGGAATTGTAACTGCTGCCGCATATAGAGCGAGCGACACGGATTTTGGCAAACTGCGTCAGGCACTGTTTCAACTGGAATGCGCAGTACCGCAAGGAGAAGAAGCAATTTCGACTGAACTGGGATTTTATCTCGAATTGGGAGCCTGCTGCGGCAATTCTATCTTGGAGAACGCCCTTCGCGTGTTACTCGAGGCGATGCGCAGCAGTTTGCGATTGTTAACACCGGTATTGGGACCAAGTAAAGAGCTGTGCCGACAGGTGTTTGATTGTGTTGTCAACGGGCAAGTGGAAGCATCCAGAGACTTGTTGTTAAGCCACGGAGACAAGCTCCGGGAAACAGTACTGTCTCTGTATGAGCAGGGGTTGACTTAATTGAATTTGGGCTCGGGAAAATTAACAATTTAACTTTCACTTTTCTGTGCGTTTGTGTATAATAGAAATGTAAGCGCTGTCATGAATCAATGCGCAAGGGGAGAGGCAGCCATGCAAAACACACTGATTGCTTCATTTGGAAAAGAAGGCATTTCACTGTACCAGCATTTGACCGATCTCGGACACCGGGTGCAAGTCCTCGATTGCTTTGATGACTATCATAGAAGGCTGACGCGTTGGTACAAGAAGGACACATTATTGCCGATTGAAGGACACCGTACCAATGTGACTCAAGAAGTCTCCAAACACCACTATGATCTGGCCATTGTTATAGCCATGCAGGATTTTGTGCGGACCGCTTTAATTACTCAGTCACTGCGTGAGGCTGGGGTTAGCAACGTTGTTGTTGTGACAAAAGACAGTACAAATCGTTCTGTATTTCGCCGTTTAGGTGCACATAAGGTTGTTGTTGCCGAGGATGAGGAACAGCTGTGGATCCAGCTGGATCGGGCCTTGGTCGAATACATGCCAGCTTAAGACACTCAGTTCTAAGGCGCACGTAGCAAAACTTTTCCTGCACAGCGCCGCTCGTCATAGCATGACAAATGTAAAGATAGGGCAGTCCCGCCGTTCATTGCTCGTTGTGAGCGGCTGGGCTGCCTTTCATTTTCTCTTGTAATCCGGCACGCTGGCGGGACTGGACTGGCTGGACTGGACTGGACTGGCTGGACTGGACTGGCTGGACTGGACTGGCTGAGTGCGGTGAGCTGGCTGCCAGGGAGCTTAGTGTCTGAAAAGATCCCTATCTGTGGATGGGCCATGCCATAGGGATCGCAAAGATCCCTAATGCCTGTGGCCCGGGAGATTAGTGTCATGAAGGATCCTTAATGCGGGGAGAGGCAGGGTGGTGCGTGGGTGATAGGGATCAACGGGATCGCTATTGTAAAAGGCCTCTTGGCAATAGGGATCGAATCGATCACTATCATCGGAGGAGCATCGTAATAGGGATCAATGGGATCCCTAAGGAATGCGGCAACCGAACATATGCGACGAGAGCGAGAGCTCGCATGAGTGTCTTTGACGCAACAAGCACCATATTTAGCCGTTGAAGGAGGTAAGTGTATAAAGAGCACTTTACCGCCGGTATTTTTCTTCGATCCCGTTCGTTCATCCGGCACCGTGGCCGGACTGGGCTGGGTGCCCGGGAGCTTAGTGTCTGAAAAGATCCCTATCTGCGGATGGGCCATGCCATAGGGATCGCAAAGGTCCCTAATGCCTGTGGCCCGGGAGATTAGTGTCATGAAGGATCCCTAATGCGGGAGAGGCAGGGTGGTGCGTGGGTGATAGGGATCAACGGGATCGCTATTGTAGAGGGCCTGTTGGCAATAGGGATCGAATCGATCACTATCATCGGAGAAGCATCGTAATAGGGATCAATGGGATCCCTAAGGAATGCGGCACCCCGAACATATGCGACGAGAGCGAGACGCGAGACGCCATCCCCCACTGTGAACGTGAGGAATGCAACTCTTCCGCTTATCTTCGTCTAATCTTCTTCCGCCATCCCCCTGACGCGGCTGACCTGCAGATTAAATATACGGAAAATTCAAACCTAGAACATCTGTTCGTATTATGGCATACTGAAGCTTAAGTAATTGGAGGTCGTATGCCGTGGGAATTCGTCTAAAACAGATTGCTGCGCAGTATCATCCTGTTGTGTGGTGGATAGTAGGGGCTACAGCTGTTACAAGGATTACTCAGTTCATGGTGATGCCGTTCCTCGCTTTGTATATGGCGGTTCATACACATGCGGGAACGGCAACCATTGGTCTTGCAATTGGCATGGCGGCTCTGACTTCCACGGTGTTTGGATTTATCGGAGGACCGTTTGCGGATAAGTATGGGCGGAAAGGAATCATGGTTTTGGCTATGATTATCAGCGCTGTGGCTCTGGCTGGTTTCGCAAACGCACGCGTGACGTGGGTTTTCTTCGTACTTAGCGCATTAAACGGACTAACGCGGACTTTGTTTGGCCCGGCATCCCAGGCTATGCTGACGGATGTAACCAGTCCGGAACTGCGGTCGAATGTATTTGCCATGCGCTATTGGGCCATAAATGTAGGTGCATCTATGGGCCCTGTTGTGGGGGGCTATCTAGGTACTGTAGCGACTGGCTGGACCTTTTATTTGGCCGCTGCGGTTAGCGGGCTCTATGGAATCGTTATCCTTCTAATATTTCCGGAGTCCTCAAAGCTTGGTGCGGAGCGCGCTGAACGACCGGTCCTTATGAAAACCATGCAAACTATGAAAACCATCCTAGGAAAGTATTTCCATCCGGTACAATCTGGAAAAGCAAGAAGAGCCGAATTCAAGAACAGAACTGCCAAAAAGGGTGCAAACCTACCTGAGATCACCTTTCGCAAGGCACTTCAGACGGTTTTTGCTGACAAGGCACTGCTTTTGTTTGTCCTTGCCACCATTTTCAGCAACATTGGCTATTCTCAGGTCGAAAGCACGCTGCCTCAGTTTATGGGGCAAATGTTTACGTCCCATTTGGCGGCACGGACCTATGCCTGGGTACTGACGTCAAACGCTGTTGAAGTGGTGATTCTGCAGCTGCCGTTGACGAAAATCACGAATAAGTTCGGCTTGATACCGTCCATGGTGCTTGGACAAGTATTGTTTGGAATCGGCTATGTCGGACTCGGCTTCAGTACAGGTCTATGGTCATTTGTAGCTTCTATGCTGGTGGTCACAATGGGAGAAATTATTGTGTTCCCGCGAAACAGTGAATATCTGTCGGTGTTGGCGCCGGACAACCTAAGAGCAACCTATTTTGGCGCAAGCACACTGCGCAGTATTGGTTTCTTTCTGGGCCCGTGGATTGGGGGATGGATGCTTGGAAAGGCAGGAGGACCGGCGGTGTTCACTGTCATAGCAGGAGTGGCAGCAGTGGCGGCTCCGTTTTATGTGTGGTCAAATCATGTTCGCCATCATGTTGAGAAGTCTACTGAAAGCATGGTCCTGTAGGTATGGTCCTGTAGGTATGGTGTTGCAGGTATGGTGTTGCAAGTGTGATGTTGCAAGTGTGATGTTGCAGGTATGGTCCTGTATGTATGGTCCTCTAGATACGATGTTGCAGGTATGATTTTAAGGGTTTTGTGATATTATCGTACTAGACATCAAACAAGCACGGGATGAGGTGAATTCAAGATGTCTGGTTCAGTCAAATTCGGTTTCTTCGTACTTGCTTTGGTGAGCATGACCGGTCTTGCGATAGCAAGTGTCTTTATGGCACAGAACCGGTTTTATATATCGACGGTTATCTTTGTTATCTCGTTTCTGCTGATTGGGTATGGATTTCGGTTGCGAAGACGGCTTATGAAACAAATAGACCAAGAAGCAAACTAAGATTCGGGATGACTTTGCACCCTGCTTCGTACTACAGCAGACTGGTTGATGCCCGTTACTGCTGAGCCTGGAGATTGGAGGGAAGGGCGTGGCCAATCCGCAACAACAGTTTTTGCTTCGACGGTACATGTGGCGTGCTGTAGAGGTTGCCAGCCTGCTGTTGCTTGTAACCCTCGTTTGTATCGGTTTCGCATTGTTTCTCCCGTATATTCTTCCGTTTGTCTTTGGAGGTTTTCTTGCTATTTTGCTGTTGCCGTTGGTCCGTATTCTGGAACGCATGGGAACGAGCCGGATCACAGCTGTACTGATAATTATGATTGGCGTGGGCGTGATTGTTGCTCTGGCTTCGACGTACATTATTATTGCACTGACGCGGGAGGCAACGACACTCAGCACGACACTCCCCAGTTACATTAACAGCATTCAAACTTGGCTGACGGTGCAGTTGCAGGCGGGACGAACCTTTTATGGGCATTTGCCGCCGCAGGTAGCCAACGGGATCCAAAACGCGGCGGGACAACTTCT
This sequence comes from Alicyclobacillus sp. SO9, assembly GCF_016406125.1. Taxonomy (NCBI): domain Bacteria; kingdom Bacillati; phylum Bacillota; class Bacilli; order Caryophanales; family Alicyclobacillaceae; genus Alicyclobacillus; species Alicyclobacillus sp. SO9. The sequence continues at coordinate 692,094 of NZ_CP066339.1, forward strand.
AACTGCTACGGAATCACTGTCTAAGCAGTTCTTCAATTTCTTGTTTAATTCCGTTACGAGGCTTCCTGAATGGACGTTCATTATTGTTATTTCGGTGATTGCCACCTTTTTTATGATGGTAAATAGAGAGCGCATGTATCACTCCTTTTTGCGCGCGCTGCCCCCTGGTTGGTCCGAAAAAGTAGATGTTGCAATGGGTGACATGATGCGGGCTTTTGCCGGAAGCATTCGCGTACAGGTTCTTCTCATGATAATGTCTGCGGTTCTCGGGATATTTGGGCTGTGGATTTTAAATGTGAATTACGCGGTTCTGTTCGGGTTATTGTTTGGTGTCACCGGCATGATCCCGATTGTAGGCTCAGCCATTGTCTCCATCCCATGGGCAGCGGGAGCGTTGGCAGTGGGGAGTGTTGGGGTTGCTTTAAAAGTGCTGTTGGTCCAAGTGGCCATCTCGCTAATTCGGCACATGGTGGAACCAAAAATTCTTGCTGACAGCGTAGGTTTGGATACACTTTCCACGCTCTTCGCACTTTACGTTGGGATGAAACTCATTGGTGTTCTGGGTCTGTTTTTGGGGCCAATCGTACTTATTGGTGTGAAGTCACTGCTGAGAATGAGGCTGTTTGTGGATATTTTCCCAAGCTATGATCACGTTGCAGTGCAAACCAACCTTGCCGAGAAAAAGGCGGCGGCACCTGCGGACAAAGACGAAAAGTGAAACTGCTGAGCAGCCACGGTGACGGAAGTGCCCACCGCAGGTGGGAGTCTGTGTATCCAACGGACAGCCCTTGGGCCTTTTGGATTCCCGCTTTTTCACCGGTTGTTGAAGCCGCCGGCGAGACATGGAGCAGTTCGTATCCGGTGATGGCTCTATTTTGGCCGCAAAGGTACTACCAGGTTTTTTTGTTGTTAAAGGAGGAGGGGACAGAGTATTACTGTAATGTAATTACACCTCCCGTGTACAATGCGAGGACGAGAACAGTTGAGTTCAGAGACCTGGATTTGGACGTAGTGATGATGGGTGGAAAACTATGGGTAGCGGACGAAGATGAATTTTACAGTCGCAGTCCAAGCTACCCGCGAACGTGGATTAAAGCTGCGGAAGACGCAAAACAGCAGCTACTACAGGGAGCAGCGGGGAGACAAGGACCTTTCTCCGTGCAGACAGCACAAAGATGGCGCACATGGATAGGAGCCCGCAACTCCCGCATCTGGTAGAAATCAGCCAATCCAGAAGGGGCTGATTTATGTTTCTCCTGTTTTCTTATGTCACTTACTTATGTCTGGGTTCAAGCAGTTTCCGCGCCCGTTCCATAATTGCGAACAACGCTTGGGAGTCTTGCTCCAACTGCTCCGGTGTCATAGGTGCAGGAGAACCATCACCGTGTGCAACCGATTGATGTTCCGTTTGCCGCAGTTTGGACTTGAGTTCGTTGCGCTCTCGTTCCAATTCCTGCACTTGCTGGCGCAGTTTTTGGTACTGTGCGTCATAGGTCTGCAAAAACTTGACTACGGCACTCATGGAATCTGAAGATGTCATTGTTGTGGGCGTCTGTGGATCCATTTGTTGGTCCGACGGCTTTTCTACTGCCTGTGTGCGTTGAGCAGATTTTCGAGACAGCTTTGCTCCTTCGATGTCTTCTCTTCGTTCTTTGCGCAGTACGCCGTTCCAGCGATAGCCGCATGCGGCTGCTGTTCGACCCAACTCGGTTGCAGCTTCTTCGAAAGCTTTTAGCTGGGTGCTTCCAGTCCGAATGTGTTTCAGGACAATGGAAGCTAGTTTCTCGTCATCTTGCCGGGTCCATGCGTCAGATCGGCTGGACCAACGTTCATCGACACTCTGCATGCAGGATTCCTCCTTCTAGTCTGTACTATCTTTTATTTCCATGGTGTACGAGATTCATACAATCCCGACAAATTCACTCTTTAACATGCTATGTTAGAAGACTAAAATCGTGACCTCTTAAACAGAATTTTTTCATAGATAAGTTGATTTTTTTATCCTTTCGTACTCTTTTGGTGCTTTTCTGGGTTTCTTTGGCACTCTTTTGTTACCCTTTCCGTACTCTTTTCGTATTCTTTTCGTACTGTCGAGTCATTTCGAACCAAGGATGTGAGTTCAGTGAATTTGTCTTTGCTGCTAGATGAATGGCGAAGGGATAGACAGTTCTACAACAATGTTGCCCACTGGGAGGTGGAGCCTGCGAAGCTGCCCCAGTACAGGTCGATTCCACCCTGGCTGCATGAAGAATTGACGGCTGCACTGCGCAACCGAGGCATTTCGCAACTCTATTCACATCAAGAGGAATCTGTGCAGAGGGTGAGAAACGGATCGCATGTTATTGTGACTACGCCAACAGCAAGCGGAAAGACGCTGTGCTATAACCTTCCAGTGTTGAACTCGGTGCTCCAGGATAGTTCCAGCCGCGCATTATACCTGTTTCCAACCAAGGCACTGTCGCAAGATCAGGTGAGTGAACTTCATGAATTGGTTCAGCACTTGGAGACCCAAGTGCAGTCATTTACTTATGATGGTGACACGCCTGTGCATGCGCGGCAGAAGATCCGAGAAGCGGGTCACATCGTTGTGACCAATCCAGACATGCTGCACTCGGCTATTCTGCCGCATCATACGAAATGGTTGAGGCTGTTTGAGAACCTGCGCTACGTAGTGATTGACGAAGCCCATATGTACCGCGGCGTTTTTGGCAGTCACGTAGCCAATGTAATAAGGCGGTTGCGTCGCATCTGTTCGTTTTACGGAAGCAGCCCACAGTTTATTCTCAGCTCTGCCACAGTGGCAAATCCCAGCGAACTTGCCAGAGAACTGATTGGTGAGGAGGCTGAACTTGTCGATAGGAGCGGGGCCCCGTCCGGGGAAAAGAACATCATACTGTACAACCCTCCAATTGTTCAGCCGCAATTGGGACTGCGCCGCGGCGCTTTACGTGAGGCCAGAATGCTCGGCACGAGACTGCTTCAGGAAGGCATCTCCACCATCGGCTTCGTGCGTACCAGAACACAGGTTGAAGTGCTGTCATCCTACTGGAAAAGAGATGTTTCACAGCGCATACGTCATCAAGTCATGGGCTACCGCGGCGGCTACCTTCCAAATGAGCGTAGGGCCATTGAGAAGGGCCTTCGAAACGGGGAAATAAAAGGGGTTGTGAGCACGAATGCCTTGGAACTCGGTGTCGATATCGGCAGTCTGGAGGCTTCTATCTCAGTGGGCTATCCGGGCAGTGTAGCGTCCATTCGCCAGCAGAGCGGCAGAGCGGGAAGGCGGAGCGGGCTGTCGGTAGCTATTTTTATTGCCAATGCTTCAGCACTCGATCAGTACATTATTCAACATCCAGAAGCCCTGCTCCACGCGTCTCCGGAGGCGGCGAGACTGTATCCGGATAATCTGTTGATTTTGTCCGATCACGTTAAATGCGCCGCCTACGAACTCCCCTTCTCCCGAGATGAGGAGTTTGGCGTAGAAACAACCACCGAACTCCTGGAGTACCTTGCGGAAAACCGCGTCCTGCACTTGAGCCGGGACGGTCGATACCACTGGATGTCCGATGCATTGCCGAGTCACGGCGTCTCTCTGCGCAGCGCTGCCCAGGACAATGTTGTTGTCATCGACACCAGCGGCGGCAGACCCACAGCAATTGGCGAAACAGACAGGTTTAGTGCTTTGACAATGCTGCATGAGGAAGCAATCTATTTGCATCAGTCAAAGTCCTACCAGGTGGAAAAGCTGGACTTGGAAAACGGAAAGGCCTTTGTTCGACCAGTAGATTCGGACTACTATACTGATGCAGAACTAGCTATCAAACTGAACATACTGGATGTTCTGGAACAGAATCAGACTGACAATCACATTTCGCACCACTATGGTGAAGTGATGGTAAACGCCATGCCCACACTCTTTAAGAAAATCAAGTTTGACACACATGAGAATTTAGGTTGGGGAAAGATTCATTTGCCTGAAGCAGAGCTTCATACATCCGGCTACTGGTGCAGCTTTCAAGAAAACTCTATCGCCGCCTCCAGGGACGAATGGGAGACAGCTTTGGTGGGCGCCGCATATGTGCTCCGCCAGGCAGGCGCACTCTTATGCATGTGTTCTGTCTCCGACTTACACTCCACCATCGAGGTTCGCCAGCCGCACACCGGTCTTCCCACCATCTTTATTTATGACAGCTATCCCGGCGGGATTGGGTTGGCGCAAAGGCTTTATCAGCATCGTCAGGAATGGACTGAAACGGCTCTTCGAATGGTTGCCGGTTGCGGTTGCCAGAGCGGTTGCCCTTCGTGCATTGGCCCCCACGCACAAGATGACAATGCCAAAGGGCTGACCTTGCAACTGCTCCAAGCAGCCAGTCAAACGAGTGACTGGTCTGTCGAGCAGAAGGAGCAGAAGGAGCAGAAGGAGCAGGGGACACCATGAGCCGATCCTTGAAGTCCCGGCTGGGGGCTCTGGAGCAGTCGACGGGCAGGCGTGATGTTCAACCATCGGCGCATGAGGAGAGCGTTCAGCGACACACCCTTCAATCCCTCGGTTTTACTTATGAAGATATGGGAGAGGGCAGCTTCTGGCACCGCATGCTGTCCTATGATGTGCTTAGCCTGTACGGACAGGTTCGTTTCCAAGACATACAGACTACAGACCTGTCACTGCTGGCCAAAGCCTGTAAACTGCCTGCAGCGGATGTAGAGGCCAACCTCCGCTTTTATGACACCGAGACAACAGGTCTTGGGACCGGCGCTGGGACTTTTCCTTTTTTGCACGCTGTTGGACAGATTGAAGACGACGAGTGGGTGATTCACCAGTACTTCGTGGATGATTTTGCAGAGGAACCAGCTTTGTTGTCAGCAATTGTACGACGTCATTTTCGCGACGGCGGTGTCTGTATTACCTTCAACGGCAAGTCGTTTGACTGGCCTCTGTTTCTAAACAGGCTGGTCATGTATCGAATTGAACGGCCGGAACAAGTAAGGCAAATGGACCTGCTGCATCCTAGTCGACGTCTGTGGCGCCGTAAACTCCAACGTGTCAGCCTTGGACATGTGGAAGAAGGAATCATGGGTGTAAGACGAACTGATGACTTGCCTGGCCGAGAAGCACCTGCCCGCTATTTTTCCTACCTTCAAGACCAAGATGTAGAAAAAATCCGGCCTGTACTTGACCACAATGCAGCAGATGTCTCTGCTCTTCTCGGACTTTCAGTGGTATTGGCGGACGTGCTTGGAGGACATCGCGATGTAGCGACTGCCGGTGAATACGCCGCTCTTGGGAAGTGGCGGGACGAGTGGGAAGATTACGATTTGGCGGACAAGTGCTGGCGGTCTGCGACACAGTGTCCGGATGCCACGTGGCGTGAGTTTTGGTTGTCCAGTTTGCGCTATAAACGGTTGCGGGAGTGGGACAAGGCGTGCGCAGTGTGGGAACATATGGCTGCCGAGTTTACTTGGAGCACCAATCCCCTCATTGAACTGGCAAAGTATTACGAGCACAGGGCAAAAGACTTCTCAAAAGCCTTGGCATATGCACAGGTTGCTTTACAAAGAGCGCGGTCACACTCCACGATGTCGACGGACCAAGCGGTTGTTGCGGCCGTAGAGCACAGGATTCATCGAATCCAAAGGAGGCTCGACCAGTCCTCTGCCAACGAAGCCCAATAGCATGAGCGTGTCTTATTGAAGTGGAGCGAGTGAGTCTTGTTGAGGTGGAGTGAGTGCGTTTCATGGACGTGGCCGGGGCCGGGGGGGAGGGGGCTTTCATAAGGATCCCAATGATCACTATCGGCTCGAAGCCGCAAAGGATAGTGATCCTTCGGATCACTACAAATGTACATCACAGAGCTTAATGTCGCAAAAGATCCCTATTCGCAGCCTGCCCACACCCAGTTCATCACAATAGTGAGCAATGGGATCCTTAAGTTGGCGCGCCTGCCGAAATAGTGAGCAATGGGATCCCTATGTCGGCCCGGTTGTTGCAATAGTGAGCAATGGGATCCTTAAGTTGGCGCGCCTGCCGAAATAGTGAGCAATGGATCCCTATGTCGGCCCGGCTGCTGCCATAGTGAGCAATGGGAGACCGTCGATTAATCGCTTGGGCCTGCCCAAGAGTGCTGCTTATACCAGATTTTAATGGGGATTTTAGGGGCTTTGATATCCATGTCCTGGTAGTCCACTATGTTTCACCCTTTCTAGGCATCTGAGGGCATCATACCTCCCGCCTTTTCGTTCCTTTTAGCTCATTGATGTAGCCGTTTGGGCACACTTAAGCCTTTGTGTGAGTGATTTCACCATGACTTTGAGGTTCACCACCATGGTCGTCAATTTCGCATCAATTCGTAGCGCATCGCGGCCGTGGGTTCGGGGACGGCCCAAACCATGATGATTCTTCATTTCCTTGTTCGTCGTTCGATTTCGCGTCGCTCTCGGAGTGCTGCTTGTCTATCTTCCGTTTGATTGTATTGTCTCCCCTCCTGAATGAGTTCCCAGTGGTCTACGAAAAAGAATGGTGCGACCCGATTTCGCCGTGGTACATTCGGCCCGCAACGGACACGACCTACAGTCTTCTCTACAAAAATAGAATTGTCGCCCTTTGAATTCTTTAAGGTAAGTGCTGCGGTACGTGGTTTTAGCACCTGGACAAACAACCTGTTGTTGGTCGCTATTGTAGTGGAACTGTTCGTTCGTGAACAAATTATCACGCTGCGGCTGTACCTTCACAGGAGATCGCCACCTCGGCCAATAGTGATGTTTCCGCGCACTATCCGCCTCATAGACCGCTCCTAGAGCACTCCGTTCACAAATCCGCCACAAATGGGTACCTAACACAGTTGAGATGTGACGAAACTGTGACGGCGATGGTCCTGTGACGCTGGTCAACACAAATAGCGATCTCTGGGACGCTTATGTGGGCTGGAGGCGATATGCCCATACAAATAAGCTCCTGGAAAGTGCTTAAGCATCCCAGGAGCCATCGAATCCGGCGGCAGAGTTGGAAATAGGCTCGTCTCAGGGCTCTATTTGGATGGTGGGACACTGGTTTTAAACGATAAGCTCATCTCGGATACTAGCGTTGCATTAACTTCAGTCGAAAATGTCAAGTGTTACGCGAGCACCGTTTCTCAGATAGGGTCAGAATATTTCGTGAATGAGCATTGAGGTGAATGAGCTAAAATGTCAAAGGGGATATAGACAGGTAGTCCGTTCCACATTTTACCTTATGAAGATGGGGTCGTACTCGCTGGTTTCTAAGTGCCCGACGTCTCCATTTACATATTGTTGTAAAGTTTGAGTAAAAGTCTGCTCATGGTTCATCCTCCTACGCCCACATGAACGCCGTGTCGGTGGTCGAGTCACGTAAAAGACGAATGTGTCAAATTTCTCGGCCCAATGACGTTGCAGGGATTTATAGACGGCGATCAGACGCCCGCTGTGTTTCACCCGTGCTTGCAGGAGTACAAGTAAGCAGAAGGTGATGAGCGCAATACGCAACTGGTTATAGACAGCATTCTCACTCTTGCCATAAAGCTGCTTCACTGTGAGATGTTGCTTAATCCACTTGAAGAACAGTTCAATCTGCCAGCGATTGCGGTACAGGTCACAAATCTCCTCAGCCGGTAAAGTCAGGTCATTGGTTAAGAAGATAACACGTTGCCCCTCTTTGTCTAAGGCCTCGATCCGACGGGTCGGATGCGCCATGCTCCGGAATTCGGAACCAAGCCGGATGACCGCATCACGTAACACAGGTGAATTCTCTGCAACGGGTCTTTCTTCTAACACTGCCATGGTGCCGGCATTGTGTCGGAGTCGTGTGACGAATTTGGTCCCACTTTGGCAATAGACGTCAAACTTTCGATAGTCGACGTAGCCACGGTCAAAGACAAACAGGGCATTTTCATCACAGGAAATGAGCTCATCCATTTGTGTTGTGTCTGCCGGCCTGGCTGGTGTAAGCGTTGCTTTATCCGGGTATACTCGTTCATTCATAAAGACGAGACGAAGGTGTAATTTGACGCCGGCTTTGTCTCGCTGGAAACTCGCCCATGGATACTGAGACAGGCACATAGTAATCGTGGAGGAGTCTACGAGATTCATTCGTCCTAACCGGTTTGTAGCCTTCTTCCATCCCAGAGCCTGAATGTTTTGGTCAACACACCGCCGAAAGACAGACTCAAGAAATCTCGTCTCCATCCGTAACTTGCGCGACAGTTGTGAGGTGCTGATGGATGCGAGACCAAGTTGCGCCTGCAGCTTTGGATCCTCATTTAAAAGGCCGCTGAGATTGGTCAATGATGTAACTTGTTGAATTTGTCCAAATACAAGCAGTTGAGTAAACGTGATAGCATCTAGCTTCTTCGTGTACTTGTCCAAACCCAAAGTTCGAATTTCGTCCAACATTTTCTCCGTATCCAAGGGAGAAAGGTATTTCATAAATGTGGATTTTGTAGTATCCTTGTCCATACTCTTTGGTTTCCTTAGTTTAGATTTGGACAGGACTACCTGTACTTTCTATTCTAAGGAAACTTTTATATTTCAGGGGTTACAGTTTCGTGAAGATTCCAATGATTGAAACAATGAAACTTGTCAACAGTACCCGTTGACAAGTCACAAAAAATTTAATGCAATGCTAGTACATCTCGGATCTCTATTTTCCGCGACTCTGACGGTGTGACCTCCAAGTCCCCGCCCCACTCTGGCGTTAGACCCCGAAGTCGTCGCCACCTACGGTCTTAGTCCTCCGCGATCGCGTCGGTTAGTGATCCTTTTGCGCCCTATCGCCCACGCCCCTCCGTGACTCCAGCGATATTAGTGTCGATTCATGACACTAATATCCCGGCCGGGTGGCATTAGTGATCCGTAAGATCACTAATGCATCGCCACCTCGGCCAATAGTGATGTTTCCGCGCACTATCCGCCTCATAGACCGCTCCTAGAGCACTCCGTTCACAAATCCGCCACAAATGGGTACCTAACACAGTTGAGATGTGACGAAACTGTGACGGCGATGGTCCTGTGACGCTGGTCAACACAAATAGCGATCTCTGGGACGCTTATATGGGATGGAGGCGATATGCTCATACAAATAAGCTCCTGGAAAGTGCTTAAGCATCCCAGGAGCCATCGAATCCGGCGGCAGAGTTGGAAATAGGCTCGTCTCAGGGCTCTATTTGGATGGTGGGACACTGGTTTTAAACGATAAGCTCATCTCGGATCTCTATTTTCCGCGACTCTGACGGTGTGACCTCCAAGTCCCCGCCCCACTCTGGCGTTAGACCCCGAAGTCGTCGCCACCCACGGTCTTGGTCCTCCACGATCCCGTCGGTACCTCATGCTCAGCTCAGCCAGCCCAAGGCAAGCCTCTCTGAGCGGACCTGGCAACAAATCGACGGTCTCAATGGCATCTCTATGGGAGCCAGGGCTTACCGCAGTGGCACCAGACGCAATCACGATGCAATCCCGATGCAATCCCTATGTGATCCCTATGTGATCCCGTTGACAGCCAAGCGGGCTTGCCACCTTCCCGCGTCGGCGCCTCTGGGTTGCGAAATGGAAATGGGGTTGCCTTCAACAGTCTACAACGCTGTCGGGGCAACCCCGCATACCTTCCTTACCAACTTTGCTGCTGACATGGGCCACTGTGATTCGAACTTTGCTGCTGACATGGGCTGCTCTGATCCCAGCTTTCGCGCTCGTTCCTGCATCCTTCGCGCCGTTGCAGGGCCCCGCGCTCGTGGCCCTTGCGCTCCGCGTTACTTCTCGCGCACTGCGTTCACAATGGTTACAGCGCTTCTGCCTCGGCTTGAAGTGCTCTTTCCCTGCGATGAAGCCTGAAGTGGAGCAATTCATACATGAGCGGGACAATGACCAGAGTTAAGACGGTGGATGTTATCAGACCGCCAATGACCACTACGGCCAACCCCTGTGAAATCAGCGCACCTTCTGAAAAGCCTGCAGCCAAAGGCGTCAGAGCGCAGATGGTGGCAATGGCGGTCATCACAATGGGCCGCAGCCTTGTCGTTCCGGCTTCAAGGAGTGCTCCGCGAACAGTCAACCCCTTATGCCGTTGCTGCTCCACTCTGTCCACAAGAACAATGGCGTTGGTAACAACAATCCCCATCAGCATCAAGATACCGATGAGTGACGATACACTGACGGGTTGATGTCCAATCACAGTGCCAAAGAAAGCGCCAATGAGGGCAACCGGCATGGAGAACAGAATTGCAAACGGTGCGGACCACTCTCCAAACGTAATGAGCATCACGATGTAGACGAGGCCGACAGCGACTAAAATTGCGTCAATCAGTTCGCTGAAGCTCTGGTTCTGCTGCTGGCTGGAACCCGACAACTGTGTATGAACTCCTGTTGGCAAACTAAGCTTAGAAATCTTGGCCAAGGCGAGTTTGGTTGTATTGCCTGTATTTTGTGTCGTGAACGACCCTTGGATCTGGGCGTAGGCCTGACTGTTTCGATGCAGAACAGAAACAGGCGCATTGGTGATTTTTACTGTTGCCACGTCGGAGAGTTTGATTGTTGTTCCGATGGACGTTTGCAGCGGCAAGTCTTTCAGTCGCTGCAGCTTTGTCAGGGGCTGATTGGGCTTCATTATGGCCGTAACATCGTAGGACGTGCCGTTCAGAGTCACTGTACCAATTTGGCTGTGTGATACATAGTTTTTCACGGCTGTCCCAATTTGGTAAGCTGTGAGCCCGTATTCTCCTGCTTTCTTAAAGTCTGGTACAACGCTGACTTCCGGCCGTGTCTGCGCAAGGTTGTTCTCAACATTGGCGAGACCGTTCATACCTTTCAGACTGTTGGTGATTTGTACAGCGGCCTTTTTGATGGACGCATCGTTCGGGCCGGTCACAATCAGGCCAAAGGACCCGCTGGAGCCGCCCATTGTGGTTTCCTGCACTTTGACTACCGCCGGAGAAGCAATTGGTTTGATGTTTGTTCGGAGCTTACTGACGAACTGACTGATGTCTGTGTTGGACTTAAGACTTAGGAACATGCTGGCCTGATTCGATCCTGACACGCCTCCTCCGGCACTCACCTGGCCAGGGTCGCTCCCGATTTGCGTGTTCAGTTCCTTAATACTGCTTTTTTGCTCAAGCACAATGCGCTCCACTTGTTTAGCTTTGGACGCAGTGGCAAATCGCGGTGTTCCTATGGGCATTTTCACGGATATTGTCGCAAACTTTTCCTTCGAAGATGGAATAAAGGTGCTTCCGGCCAGCGGCAGGACTGCGATTGACGCAACAAACGCGACAATCGTAATCAGCAGCACCCACACCTTATGGTTGAGGACCCAGTTGAGCGCGCCTTGGTAGCGAATCTGCCAAGGACGGAAATTCGCGTTCAGGTCTGCAATGGCAGAGGACTTTGTACTGTGTTGTGCAATCGCGTCCTGGTGCAGCGAAGGGTGTAAATCCTGGACCTCGTCACCTGTTTGTTCCGTGATCCAACTGTAATCGGCCCCTTTAGCCTGCTTTCTGGTCAGGAACATCCACGCCAGCATGGGAACAACTGTGAGCGCAATCAAAAGTGAAGACAACAGTGCTACAACCACTGTGATTGCAAAGGGGAAAAAGATTTTTCCGATGACGCCGCTGACCAGGCCCAATGGCAGGAAGACTGCGACTGTAGTGATAGTCGAAGAAGTAATGGCTGACGACACTTCACCCGTGGCGTAGCGAACAATGCCCTTGCCGTAGCCAAGCCCCCTGCGCCAGGCTCGATAGATGTTTTCTATGACGACAATACTGTCGTCCACGACTCGCCCGGTGGCTACTGCCATACCGCCAAGCGTCATAATGTTCATGCTGACGTTAAAGTGGTTCAGAACAATGATGGCTGTCAGGAGAGACAGCGGTATGGACACGACGGCAATCAGTGTTGTCAGCCAGTTGCGCAAGAACAACAAAATCACCAGAACTGCAAAGATGGCACCCAGTATAGCCTCTCGCATCATGCCGTTGATGGACGCGGTAATCATCTTTGAAGAATCGTACAAGGGTACAATGTGGACGCCTGAGGGAAGCTGAGATTTCAGTGTCGACAATTCCTTGTTGACAGCAGTTGCCATCTGAACTGTGTTCGCATCCTCCGTTTTGACAACGCCAATAAATACGCTTGGTTTTCCGTTTGTACGATTAATCGATCCCGTTTTCGGCTGCTGCAAAGACACCGTTGCAACATCCTTCAGCGGAATTGTGTCAAGTTTTTTGGACGAACTGGTAGAGGAAGTTTTTACGCTTCCAGAAACCTTCGGTGCAGAGGCAGAGCTGCTGGCTCCGGACAGGGAAGACTGCAGGGACTTCAGCTTTGCGTCGAGACTTGACTGAGATTTTTGCAACGCTTGAATCTGCCCTTGGAGTTGTGCAATCTTTTGTGGACTGCGCTGCGCCGCAGGCTTCGCCATTTCTTGATTCAGGGATAACTCGGCGCCGAACAGTTGGCCTTGAATCTTTTGCAATGCGCTCAAGATTTGATTTTCAGCCTGCACAGCCCCAAGCCCCTGCCCCAGTTTGCTCACGCCTTTACCGAGTCCGGAGACTGCGTTTCCGAGCTGTTGCATCCCCGTTCCAATCTGTTTGATGCCAGCGTTGGGATTGGCAGGAACAGCAATCTGAAGGTTCTTGATGTCGTTAAGACTTGTGAAATGAGTGTTCAGTTGAACTGGATCGTTCTTTCCTCCTACGGTACTGCTCCCAAGCGGCATGGTTGTGTTATCCGACTTCAGGTCTTGCAGTACTTGTTGCATTGTTAGGTTGTGGTCTGACAGTTTCTTCTTATTGAACTGGATGACCACATTATCCGGTTGGGCTCCGCCGGTTTGGAGGGATGCCACACCTTCCACACCTTTCAGTGCCGGTGCCACAAGGTTGTTTGCAACATTTCGCATTTGCTTTGTGTTTCCATTGCTCGTCGTGACAGTGAAATACACCACAGGTTGCGAATTGAAGGAGAACTTCTGCAGTTTTGGTGTTTGCGCACCGCTAGGCAGCTTGACCTGGTTTACCTCGTTTTGCGCTTTTTGCATAGCAGTGTTCAGGTTTGCACTCATGTTCATTTGAAGTTCAATTTCCGAGACGTTTTCAATAGAAGTGGATGTGACGGTATTGACACCGCTGACACCTCGTAACGCTTTTTCCAACGGTTCCGTGACGTTTTTTGCGACTTCCTGAGGAGATGCGCCTGGATAAGGAGTGACCACCGCAACCACAGGGAACGCGATGTTTGGCATAAGTTCTTCTTTTAGATTGGTAGCGGAAAAAATACCGCCGATTGCGATAATCAGCGTCAAAATCACGACTGCTACAGGATTGCGTAGTGAGAAGCGAGTTAAAAACCGCAAAATGTCCACTCCTTATGTCTGTCTGATACTTTGGCACGCAGGTGTGCTTTGGAACCCGGTTGGGAAACATGCTATCCTAAGGTTATACCTGCAAGTTAAATCTATCCTCAATCAGTTTAGTGACTAAATCAACAGCGGTCAATCGGCTTTTACGATTTTTCCAGATGAACGTGGACAAGTTCTCCAATAGAGATGTCTTTGAACCCTGTCACGGAGTCTGATCTTCGAAGCCTGGCCCTCAATTCAGCGTACGACAATTGCGCTTTGTAAAGGAGTCGTGAGAACGTGAACTTCACAGGATTTGAAGAAAAAGATTTCGAAGTATTTGAAATTCCAGGCCTCGACAACCGTATGGATGCTTTAAAACAGCAGGTGCGGCCGAAATTCCAAGAAATAGGTCCCGTTATGGCCGAGTACTTAGAACAGCTTTTGAATCAGCCAATGTATCCCCATGTAGCTCGCCACGCTCGCAGAACCGTCAATCCACCTAATGACAGTTGGGTCGCGTTTTGTCATGACAAGCGCGGGTACAAGAAACATCCTCACTTTCAAATAGGACTGTGGCAGACACATGTTTTTATGAACTTCGGTTTGATCTACGAATCACCGCAGCGGCAGCATTATGCCAAGCAATTGCGCGATCACGCTGAAGAGGTCCTGGAGAGAATTCCGCAAAACTACGTTTGGATTCCCAATCATATGGATCCCAATGCTGTACCTGCCTCAGAGGTCGATGCGGGTAAGCTGGATGAATTAGCGACTCGGTTGGCAACGGTGAAACAAGGGGAACTCCTGGTGGGTCGTAACATTCCCAAGGCTGAAGCCGCAGCAATGTCTGGCGAAGAGCTGTTAAACGAGGCCAAGGCGTGTTTCAAAACGCTGCAACCTTTGTATAAGCTGGCTGCGGGGGAGGTTGTGTTTGTATGAAAACGAGACCGGAAGCGTTAGCCCTATTGCATGAGTACACGAAATCGGAGTCGTTGCGCAAGCACGCCTACGCGGTTGAAGCTGCAGTTCGCGCCTATGCCCGTAAATTTGGCGAGGATGAGGAAAAATGGGCAGTTACCGGCTTGCTTCACGACTTTGACTACGAGCAGTATCCCACTCCTCAAGAACACACAGTCGTTGGTGCCAGGATTTTAGCAGAGCAGGGTTACCCGGAAGACGTGATTTACGCCATCAGGGCCCATGCTGACTACAACGGCTTGGACCGGACAAGCATGCTGGCTAAGGCTTTGTACGCTTGCGATGAATTGTCCGGATTTGTCATGGCGGTGGCTATGGTACGACCAAGCAAAAATGTAGCGGATGTGAAAGTAAAGAGCGTCAAGAAGAAACTCAAGGACAAGGCGTTCGCCAAAGGCGTGAATCGGGACGATGTCTACCGTGGAGCGGAAGAGTTGGGTGTAGACCTGGATGAGCACATAGCCTTTGTCGTTGATGCACTCACAGAGGTTGCGACGGAACTTGATTTGGCCGGGGCAAGCGCGTGATGATTCTTGCATAGACTGAGTCAGCGGAAGCGGCAGTTCGATTTTGCCGAGGGGCAAACAACGACAGCGTATCAGCGGCAGGATGACGGCAGGAAATGAAGGCGTTTCCGCGAATCCATTAAGCAGGAAAGAATCCTCTTGCTGGAGGTGCAGAAATGAGGTTTCGGGGAGAGTCCATTGAAATTCCTTGCGCCAACTTGCTGGAAATGCTGGAAGCTACAGTCGAACGCTATCCGACACACACCGCCGCGTATTTTATGGGGAACGAAATGAGCTATCGCGAGTTGTACACTGCAGTTGCACAAGTGATGTCGGAATTGAGTGCACTCGGTGTAAAGCATGGCCAGAGAATTGCTTTAATGATGCCAAACTGCCCGGAATACGTGATTGCGTATTATGCGATAACGGGGCTCGGTTCAGTTGTGGTCCAGATAAGTCCCATGAGTACCCCAACCGAGTTAAAGTACGTGCTTGGTGATTCTGGTGCACCCATCGTGATCGCCTACGAGCCGTTGTTGCGCACGGTCTTTGAAGTGCGAGCGGAAATCCCCATGCAGACGGTTATCGGAGTTCGCTTTTCAGCCAGTGGTGAACGCAATCGTCAAACGTCCCCGCAGACGTCATCTGGCACGGATTCTCCAGATATCTGGCTGGACGAGTGGACGGAAGCCCAAATGGGTGAGTCTGCGGACCAATCCATGGGTGTTCGGCAGACGAGGACGGGCTCGAATGATGCCCAGCCTGCCGCCAGACCCCTGTTACCGGACAGACACGCCATTCACCTTGATGACGTAGCTGTACTGCAATACACAGGAGGAACGACAGGAAAGCCAAAGGGGGCCATGTTGACCCATCGCAACCTTGTGGCAAATGCCGTTCAGTCAAGTCGGATGATTCCGGGCGGTATCACGGTTCAGGATAAAATGGTTTGTGCGCTTCCGTTTTTTCATGTCTATGCAATGACGGTGTGTATGAACCTTTCTGTTTTCACGGGCATGACCATGTTGATTGTTCCCAGATTTGACGCCAAAGAGGTCATGAGCCTGTTTGAGCAACACCACCCGACCCTGTTTCCGGGTGTCCCCACAATGTACGTGGCGCTGTCCCAGGCAGCAAAGGGACATTCGGACGCTTTAGCTTCTTTGCGCGCATGTAACAGCGGCGGAGCTCCGCTGCCGGAACAGGTGATGGTGCACTTTGAAAACTTGACAGGCGCCGTCGTTTTGGAAGGCTACGGACTCAGTGAGGCTTCGCCTGTGACCCATACCAATCCAGGTGCTGACCGCCGTCGCCCGGGAAGCATCGGGCTGCCCGTTGCAAACACCGAAGCCAGGATAGTGGATGCAGTGGATGGGGAGACAGAACTCGGTCCCAATGAAGAAGGCGAACTTCTCATAAAGGGTCCGCAAGTGATGAAAGGCTACTGGCAGAGACCCCGCGAAACAGAACAAACCCTTGTTGACGGGTGGTTACACACGGGAGATATCGCTAAAATAGATGAAGACGGCTATGCGTATATTGTAGATCGAAAGAAAGACTTGATTATTGCCAGCGGATATAATGTATACCCGCGGGAAGTTGAAGAAGTTTTATATAAACACCCGGCCGTAGTGGAAGCGGCTGTGGTTGGCGCAGATGACCATTATCGGGGCGAAACGGTCAAAGCGTTTGTTGTCGTACAGAAGACTCATCAGGTAACCGAAGAGGAAATTATGAACTGGTGCCGCAAGCACTTGTCTGCATACAAAGTACCAAAGCAAATTGAGTTTCGCGAAGACCTCCCGAAATCTGCAGTGGGCAAGGTGTTGCGGCGAGATTTACGTACTCACAAATGATACTGGGGTGAAGCTGTGAGAATTCACCTGTTCCAAACGAACGATGTTCACAGTCAACTAGAGAACTACATGCGTTTGGCTGCGAAGTTGCGGGCCCGGCGCGAACAGGCTCGCCGGGACGGGGATATCGTTCTGACCTTTGATATTGGCGACGTGTTGGACAGAGTCCGCCCTGAGACCGAGGTTACCTTGGGTAGAGTCAACGCTGCCATGATGGCGGAGTTAGGGTATGACGCTTGGGTGTTTGGCAACAATGAGGGCCTGACCGTGCCTGTCGAGAAATGGGACGAACTGCGTCGGCTGAGTCAGACAACAATTATGGGCAGTAATATGAGAACAGTCCATGGTACAGAGTTCCCCGGCTTCAGAGACTTTCAGGTGTTTCTGGCTGAGGGAATTAAAATCGGTATCTTTGGCATTACGCCTAAATATGACAAACCGTATGAACTGCTGAATGTAGACATCAGTCATCCATTTGAGGCGGCCAGAACGCAAGTGAAACAACTGCAGAAACTGGGCTGTGACATCATTATTGCGCTATCGCACCTCGGTTTGTGGGATGACAGAAAACTGGCTCAGCAGATTGAGGGCATAGATGTCATACTTGGCGGGCACTCCCATCAATTTATGAAGGAAGCCGAATGGGTTAATGGGACGGCCGTGTTTCAGCCCGGAAAACATGCGTTGACGTATGGACATACGGTCGTAGACTACGACCTCACTGCGAAGCATATAATTGAAGTCGTTTCGGCACCTGTGGAGGTAGACTTGCATGGGCCGATGGACGACAAGATGCTGTCTGTCTACCGCAGCTACCTTCCGGAGATTGAACACGGACTGGCGGAACCCATTGTCACCTTGCCACACAGACTGCCGGTACAGTTCAATTCGGAGTCGACTCTTGCCAATGTGTTGGTTGAGGGACTGTTCGCCCGCTACTCCTGTGACATCGGACTGATGATGGCTGGAGCCTTAAATGCCAGCCTTCGGGCCGGGTCTGTTCGCAGGGGACATGTTCACGGTGCTTGTGCAACACCGACAAGGCCTGTCCTTATGACTTTGTCAGGTGCGCATCTGCGGGCTATCATTGAGAAGGCTTTGCGTCCTGAGTATTTCAACAAACGCGGCTTTGGTTTCGGGTTTCGCGGCGGGGTTGTGGGTTTTATGGCACTGAGCAACGCCGAAGTAGAGTTCTCGGTCATCCATCATGAACCGTGTATTGATGCATTTCGCATTGGCGGTTTTCCCGTGCATCCAGACAAGCTTTACCGCGTTGTGACTTGCGAATACTTGTGGCTCTCTCCCGTGTTTGAGGAGTTTCACCAAGGTCAGGATGTCCATGTTCAGGTGCCGCTGGTGCGTGAGATTTTGCTGGAGGCGTTGGGCAATCAAAAGGTCCTGGACCGAGCGAAGACACGACACTATCACTTGCGAAAGCCGTGACGGAAACGACTGCCGTGAAAACAGCATAGACTATAAAAGGAAGTAGCTTATGAAACCTATATCTCTTGCTAAAACCAGAAAAGTTCTGGACATACTTGCACAAACGTACCCAGATGCCAAGTGTGCGCTAAACTTCCGCACACCTTTTGAGTTGCTGATTGCAACCATGTTGTCCGCGCAGTGTACGGATGCGCGTGTCAATATGGTGACTGAGCGCCTTTTTCAAAAATATCACGGACCGGAGGACTACGCCTCTATTACACCGGATATACTAGAAGTAGATATCAAAGAGTTGGGGTTGTTTCGTTCAAAAGCCGAGCACATCGTAGCTATGAGCCGAATCTTGCTAGAGGAGCACAGCGGAGAAGTTCCACGGACTCGCGAGGAACTCGTGAAACTTCCCGGAGTCGGAAAGAAAACAGCCAATGTCGTTCTGTCCAATGCCTTTGGTGTTCCGGCCATTGCTGTCGATACGCATGTCTTGCGCGTTTCCAACCGCATTGGACTGGCAGACAGCAGTACGCCGGACGGCACAGAACAAATGCTGTGCAAGCGGGTGCCAAAGTATTTGTGGTCGTCGGCACATCATTGGTTGATTCATCACGGACGCAACATTTGTACAGCGCGAA
The DNA here is from genome assembly GCF_016406125.1 of Alicyclobacillus sp. SO9. Taxonomy (NCBI): domain Bacteria; kingdom Bacillati; phylum Bacillota; class Bacilli; order Caryophanales; family Alicyclobacillaceae; genus Alicyclobacillus; species Alicyclobacillus sp. SO9. Next base: position 710,857 of record NZ_CP066339.1, read on the forward strand.
AACCAAAGTGCGAAGTGTGCCCAGTCCAGGAATACTGTCGGTATTATGCAGCCAGCCTGTCGTCGGATAAGAAGCCAAAAGCAAAGGCACAGTCTAAGCCTGCAACAAAGGCTAACTGAGATGCAACGGCCAAACGCTTAGTGAGACGCACCGCACAAGGGCTTAGTGAGACGCAACGTACGGTTCGTAGTCTCCGTTTTCAGTTCTGCGAAGAGGCTGCTGACAGTGCGCACAGGCGTCATACTGTCCTGTCGGTCGCGTCATCTCGCCGCAACGGGGGCACTCAATGGTCGCAATACTTTGATTGACTGGTCCGAAGCGGAAGTACAAAAGGATGCCCGCTGCGACTCCGATTCCTCCGATAATCATCAGATAAGGCAATAGGCTGCGGCTGTAGACTCCAAAGTACATGACAAAGAAACCGCCAAAGATAAACATCAGCGCTCGGTTCCGCCAACGGTTAATATTCAAATCTATCACACCTATGGGCTGTCCCGGAATTTAGGGTATACGGTTTGGGTAACACAGGCAGTGACTCTACGCTGTTTAGAGTGCAAGACTGTACTTGACAAACACATGTTATACCCGTTTTTGATGTTATCCCATCGGTCAGCTTCTGTCTAGATTAAGGGAGTGCGCGTATGTGGAAAAAGGCGTTCATTTTACTATTGGCCATTAATTTGTTGATTGTTGTCGGCATCACCTCGTGGTGGGCGACGCTTCCGTCTCCACAGTCAAAAAAAGGACAAACTCCGCCAACGCCAGTGACGAAAACCGCGAACGTTCAAATTAGTGTTGGCCAGGACGCCATTAACAGCTATCTTGAGTACGCTTTGTCAAACCAGAAAGATGTCAAGAATGTTTTGGCGTATGCCCGTGTGAACTTCAACCAGAATTGGGATGTACAACTCGGTGCAAAATTGGCAAACAAGGTTATACCATTGAATGTAGTGTTCATTCCTACAGTGCTGAATGGCAATCTGCAACTACATATGAAAAGTGCTGATCTAGGGCAAGTTCCCGTACCGACTGCCTATTTGTTTCTTGTCTTGAGACACCTTCCGTGGCCGAACTGGATTACGGTGGACGCACTTCACTCCACCCTCAATCTGAATTTTACGAAGCGACCACAAAAGCCTTATGGCGTTCGTATTTTAAAGTATGACCAGAAGACTAAAATGCTGACGCTGCAGGTGTCGATTGTACCAAAGTCCCTTCTTAGCAAGAATTTTGGAACGTCGGGCGGGAGTTCATCCGGTTCCGCTGCCAAAGGACCGTCTAAATCCGCGGGCAGCTCTGCAAATTCCGCTGGCGCACCTGGGTCATCTGGGTCATCCAACTCGACACCAGCCTCATCCTCCGCAGCAAATTCAATTGGCAGTCAGGGCAACTCCACGCCCGCCAATTCACCGTTTACAAACTCTCTGCTGGGCTGAGTGTGCAACTCACTGAGTTCGTCGGAATCCACATAGTCTGTCTGGACAAGTGCACAATATACAAAACCACAGTCTACGAGCTGAACTCCGATGCAAAGTCGGAAGTCGTGGTTGCGGAGGGATATTGTGCACGCAAAACAATGGCTTCAATCACTGCTTACAGTTGACGACACCATCATGGATGAAGATTTTGCCCTGATAGGCTCAGACTCATCTCAGTCAGGGTCTCAGTCAGGGTCTCAGTCAGGGTCTCAGTCAGGGTCTCAGTCAGGGTCTCAGTCAGGGTCTCAGTCAGGGTCTCAGTCATCCAGTTTTGGTATGCCTGACAAGAACGAGCAGCAAACAAATACTGACTCGACTTCGGCACCGTCTCAGGACAACGGACAAGGACAGCAGAAGCAGGACAATGATACCAACAAAGCGTCAACAACCGAGGCCGGAGCGCAGGCTCGGCAGAGCAGGCAGGGGCCGACCGCAAAGTCAAACGGACCTCAGAGTATCCGACCAAAGACATTGTCCCAATACATTCAAGATACAGAGAAGAGTAAGGATGCACCTGTATCTGATACGGCTCTTGAGAACAAAGACACGTTAGACGGCGACATGGATCGAACTAAGGCCATCCTAAAGGCCGTATTCCATATACCTCCTAATGCTGATTATGTGATTCGTGAGTTTACGGTTGGCACAGAGCGGCCATGGCGCGCACTGGCTATTTTCATTGACGGCATGTCTGACAAGACAACGATTAACGAACACATTCTTGAACCTCTGATGATGATCTCGCAAATGCTTGATGAGCATCCGGACAAGCGGATGGACAGCATTGTTAAGAAGCTTTTGCCGGGCAATCAAATTGAAATCAAATCAAAATGGATGGAAATCATCAATGGTATCATCACCGGATCGACCGCTGTATTTGTGGAAGGGTGCAGGGATGCCGCTATTGTCGAGACTAAGTCCTGGGAACACAGGTCCGTCACGCAGCCTGCCACAGAGCAAGTAGTACGCGGCGCTCACGATGCCTTTACCGAGAGTTTTCGTGCCAATACAGCCCTCGTCCGATCCCGTTTACGCAGCGAAAACCTCATCACGGAAATGGAGTCCATAGGAAGCGTTGCGAAGACGGATGTGGCCATTATGTACATTGCAGGTCTGACCAACTCGGCCTTGGTCAAAGAGGTCAAGCGGCGCCTGGATGCCGTCGATATCGACTTTTTGGAAGACAGCGGTATGCTTGAACAGTTTCTGGAAGACAGACCCAAATCCATGATTCCGCAAATGATGTCCACGGAACGTCCGGACAGAGTCGCACAAATGCTGATGGAAGGGCATGTAGCTTTGTTTGTCGGCCAAAATCCGTACGTTATTGTTGCACCGACAACACTATGGGCCTTGATTCACAGCGGGGAAGACTCGTACTTAAAGTTTCCTTTAGGTAACTTCGTTCGTTTCATTCGCTGGATTGCTGTGATATGTGCCATTTTGCTCCCGTCTGTCTATGTGGCCGTAACCAATTACCATGCTGAGATGTTGCCCACGGACTTGATGCTGGCCATTGCAGCCAGTCGTGAACAAGTTCCATTTCCTGTGATACTGGAAGTGCTGCTGATGGAGTTCTCACTCGAACTGATTCGTGAAGCAGGCATCCGAATTCCTTCTGTCATCGGCCCCACAATTGGAATGGTGGATACAAGGATTAATCGTAATTAGCCCGTGATGTTGAAGTAACGGTGCAAGCCACCGCGGGAGTCTGAGACTGTGCGGAGGTATAGACTCTCAGAACTCCCCGGCACGTGAGCGTGGGATTCCAAAGTTCACACCCGCCTTGGGTTTCTCTGACGCTCACTTTGAGGTTTATAAATAGCTTACTTACGTAAGAGTTCTCCAAAAACAGCATGAATTTTATTTTCTGAGAATGGCCAAAGCCATCTTTGAAATACAATTGAATGTTGCTTATGGTAGTCAAGCCATTCCAAGATTGTCTCTGCATCATCAAAGATAGCGATTTCCATTGCTGATTTAATCATGTCTCTCATCCAATAAGGGTTTGAAGTACTTTGAGTTGAAAACGTGCCTTTCCATGGGTCCTCAGAAAAATCAAGAACATCAGTTGTTATTACAAAGGTGCCACTTGGTCGAACGCGTTCCCAGCAATAATCCAGTACCTGTCTAGAAAGAGTTGTAGAATAATTATAAATTTCTGGGTAGAAATCATCATGCATTTTGGCACGATCATCTCTCCAAACCACCTCGGAACATGCTCTATACATTGGGCCAATTAGCTGCGTTAAAACAGGTAGAATTATAACGACATCATAGTGCTTGTTTCCAACAAACCGTTCGCTGCCATTAGATACACAGAAACGACTCATCGCATCTGTGAATTCGTTCACACTTCGCGACGCAAGCAGTTTGCAAAAAATCTCAGGAGTAAAGCCATTATTCGAAAGAGGAGTTATATCGGTAGAAATTACCTCCACTTTGTCTCGAAGATGGTATGGTACTCTCCTGTTTATTGCCTGTTCGATAGCATGACCGTCGATATCTACTAAATCCACTTTCGCTGAAGTGGAGATCAATTCAACCAAGTCAATATCATTGCAATTTCCCGCCCCCACAATGAGCACCTCTGGCGAGCTTGTTCCATATTGAATTGCTTGATTCACTAAGCTCATAGTTCCAGCTCGATGTAATTCCCAATTTTTATAATAGTAGGTATCACTTGTGTGTGCATTTACACGACTCATCCACTCACGCATAGTTGCCTCATTGGGTATCAACAAATCTTTCTCCTCCATATCAAGGTCGAAGGCCATGCCTTCCCGGTCTTTTATCGTACACATCCATTAAGCCCTAGTGTTGGAATATATCTTGTTATGGTTCGCTGTATGCCGACGCTATACCTTGTTTTGCTGGTTCTCAATTTCAAGCGAAAAGAATTTGCTGTTCTGGTTCTGTAAATACGTCGGACTTGACCGGTCGAGTAAACTCCAATCGATACAAATCCAATCGACGTTTTGCAAAGTCATAAGGGATGTCAAATGATTGAGCAACTGAAAGGAGTGGATGAATATGTTGACTGGCCATGGCATTTAGGCTGTCTGTGAGCATATGAGTTGGACTTAACAAATACATAGTCATGCGTCTTGTTTGAGATTCTTGATAGCTTCGAAAGAGAGGAGACATAAAAAGTTGGTCTCCGGAATGTGCAACAAAGTGGCAGAGTTCATGAGCCAATTGGACTCTTTGCTCTGCAGTTGTCAAACGATTATCAAGGACAATTACCGGATGGTTTGCGGTTCCTGACAAAGTGCTTAGGCAAGGTTTGCTTAACACAAGGACCTGCAAACGATAAGCAATCTCGAATAAGTCAATTTCGTCTGGATAGTGAACTTCAATAGCTGACAACAATTGATTTTGTACTAACATTTCTAGTCGTGACATTACCTCACCCCACGGAAATAATCCCAGATCCCCTTGAATATGAATTTCTGTCTTGTTCTGTTTTAATTTGTCGATATCTGTCGATATGTTACTACAGAAAAACACAAAAAAGGAGACGCTTGTAGGTGGGAGCGTCCCCTATTTTAATTAGTTCAATTAATTGTCATGGCTATGTTTAATGCTTTTCCGAATGCTTGCCCAAATATCTAACATCATTCGTTTTTCCTCGTCCGTTGCATTAGCAAAGTCATAGAACATACCCAGCCATTCAGGATCATCACGAATTTCCCTGAGCAATGTAACTTGTTTATCAGTCAGTTGGATACCCATCGGATTGTTCTCGGGCTCCGGGCCAATGTTATGGTTCGTACGATTCAATAAGTAATCTGTTGATACGTTGAATAATTCAGCCAATTTCCGAACTGATTCAGTGTCAGGATCTCTACGTCCAGCCTCATACTGAGAATATGCAGGACGAGTAATTCCCAGATGTCTCGCGGCATCAGCCTGGGTTTTTCTCGCTCGCTCTCTGGCGGAACGAAGCCTCTCACCAAGCAAGATCTTCACCTCAATAAACGTTATGAATAGTACCTCTATTGTAACGTAACATCATGTTACCCACACATAATGTATCGAAAAGAAACATTGTTGTTGACATGTATCGAAATGTTACGTTATTCTTGATGTAACAATTCGATACCTTGAGGGGTGGAATTATGAAACGAGATTGGTTAGCCAGCATCAGAACGTCCAAAGAAAAGACTCATGAAGATGTTGCAATTCAGGTGGAAATAAGCCGTGAGTATTACACTATGATTGAGAACGGCGTCAGAAATCCGAGCGTTACTATAGCAAAAAGAATTGCACAAGCTCTGGAATTTGATTGGACTCTTTTTTTTGAGCTTAAAGGTAACATTACGACACAGTCAGGCTGTTTAGCATAACCAACAGAAGGACATCGTAACAATTGTTATTCGTTGAGATGGTAATGAAATCCTGCGAAATGGAGACAATTTGAAGGTGTGACGTAGATGGTCGTGGGAAATGGGAAGAAGTAATGACTTGGATCGCTTTGGACTTAGGTGGCTGACTTCCGCGCGATAAAGTTGTCGAGTATATGGCAGACCATGCTGATTGTAAGGCAGGTGAACAAATTGTCAAAAACTGTAGAACGAAAGGTGAATGTGACGGTGACATATGTCGGAGATGTCTGCGGAAGAGATCCGATTTTTGGTGTTTACGAATATCTCATAGCTCAGAAGCAGAAGGATCTTACTCAAAATGTCAATGCGGGAACAGATAGAAGTTGGACTGAAGTCGCTACTGAAACCTTTGAGGAAGGCATTGCGAATGGTGAAGCAATGTGAATGAAGGGAAATCAGGAATCCGGTTGCCGTAGGCGGCACCCTGAAATCACGAGCGCTAGTTCGCAGAAACCTCGCCGTCGGGGGTCGTAGCTCGAGTTACTGGAGTACTGGCGACTGTGTCAACAATTTAATGGAGAGTGACTGGTATGAGTGATTCGTCAAAGGGCTTCCTGCTTGGAGATTTGCAAGAGGGCCAAGCGCGCTTGCAGATGCTTTTGGATGAGCAACCCAAGGACGCTGACATACTACAGCAGATGTTCATGGATAATCTCTGGGCTCAGCGCGTGGTGAGGGGAGTACAAACAGCGTCCAGCAGTCGGAATCCGTAAATGCTAGGAAGTCAGGAGTCACTTTGAATTCGGCATGCGTGAATACTTAAAGTTCCCGTTTCGGTGGGAAATCATTACGTGGTTGTCATCGTAGTAGATGCGGTCACCACACTATCAAAATGGTGCATGAGATTTTCGTGGGCATGTAACTGCAATTGTACTGGGCAGCCAATGAAGCGATTGAAGTCATGAGACATTTGGTCTCCTCTAATCGAACATTGGTCTGTATGTTGAAACTCACTATTCCTTTGTAATTCTACAACAGTAAACCAGGTAGACAGTGAATGCGGGGCAAGCAGGTCTGAAATCAATGCCGTTTTGAGAGCTTTGAAGAAAAGTGTAAGTCACTTAGAAAGGGGGCGTCATAAAGATGTCCATAAAATGCAAAAGGCCAACCAGCGGCGAACTGGTCAGCCAACATCAAAAAGCATCCGTACCTATAGTATATCGCGGAGTCACTCTGCGAATCAAGCATCGCTTCTTTTCAGGTACATATCAGCAGAGGTATCACTGCGGGTCGGACCCTCCGTTTGGAGACGGTCCTATTTTTGATGCGTTCGTTTTAACCAGTGTTCTTGTGGAGGTGATGGAATGAGTGAGGGACTTTGGGCGATTCAGAGGATACAGGAGTATCAGCAGTCTATGGAGCAAGTTCGAGAACAGCGAAAGGATCACGAAAGACGGGTGAAACGGGCCGAGGAGCAAAGAGATTTTGAGACCCTGATGGCCGAAGAGGAACACGTGAAGTACTGCAAATGGATGGAGGCCAACTGCCGCTATGCAATACGGCAGTTGGCCAAGTATGCCACTGCCTACGAGGTTGACCGTACGATTCAGAAGGAATCGGCGAAATGGGTGTATACGGTGACTCGATTTGACCCTGTGATTTTGGACAACATCGGTGGAACTTTTGATGACTATGATTTTTTGAGAGATGAAGTGCAGGCGGAAAGCACGGAGTACCACTTGGACCTCAGGGTATTATCTTACCGCGAAAGGGAGGCTCTCCTCTTATACGTGCTAGACGGGTGCACGTGGAGTGAAATCGCTCAGCAGTTGGATGTGACGCGAAGTAGTGTGCAAACGTACATCCGGCGTGCGAGGCAGAAACTTCAGCGTTTGAGAGTGGAGGGGGTACAGCTTACGCTTATCAATTCTCCAGCCTCTCCAGAGTCCGAGACCACATATGTTCACGGGTTGACTCGGGACAAGCCGCCACGGTTGGTTGCGACACCTTAGCAAAAATGAGGAATCCACTATATTCGCTGGAACGGAGGATTGTGATGACGAACAACCAAGCGGAAGCTTACGCAAAACTGGCGATGGAAGCGGAAGGCTTAGGCAGAAAGCAAGTGGAGCAAATTTTACAGAACATGCGGATCCTCTTTGATACGTATACGGAACCGGAAATCTGTCGTAAAGCATTTGGGGTCGACTGTTAGAGAACAGGTGAACGAGGTAGCAATACGCTGATGTGGGTAACAGTAAACATAGATAGGTAATGCAGGAGATGGGAATTGCAGGCGGAAGGTGAGTAATCGTGGGGAAGCTTTCAGAGATCAACAAGCAGTACCAGGAAATTGTGGCATTGAACCAGTCCGAAGAGGAGCGGGATGAAGCGCTGGCAGAGCTCATGAAGGAAATGGAGCGACAGTATCAGATTCCGGTCATCCTGAATCCTGACTGGGAGTGGCGAAATAAAGCGGTGAGTGTGATGTATCATGTCATTTCCCAAAGCAGAACTGTGTTGTGAATTTGAAAGGTGGACATGAGCATGGGAGATAAATTGAAAGCTGGAGACCTCGTGGTAATGGAAGATTGCTGCGAGGTTCCCCGGTATAAGAATCGCGTATGGCGAGTTGCGTCTGACTCGTTTGATGTAGGCGGTCCGGGTGTAGGAGCAGAGGTCGTTATTCTGGATGGGTTCAGAGGGGGGGTTGCAACCCAGGGTCTCTGCAAAGTGAGCAGAGACCAGGTTGAGGAGCGTGGAATGTTCTTTTGTTCTAACTGCGGGCATACGCCGTTGGTTCACGTTCCTAATACGGACAGGCCTCATGAAGGCTGTGCCACCTGCGGATTCAATGAATGGATTTTTGAACCGACAGAAACTGTGTTGGCAGCGAAAAACAATACTTGAGAAAAGAGAAGCCTGATTAATCTCGGTATCAATCTAAACGGTAAGGATGGAGTGAGAAGGTATGGAGACTATGCCAAATGTGCAAGAACTCATGAACAATGCGGTGTTGGCACTGAACGAGAACGGCATTTTGCATCAAATCGTGCAGAAGCAGATTGAAAAGACACTAGAGCATATCATCAATGATGTTTTCGGTAGCTTTAGTGAATTTTCCAAGACCGTTGAAAAAGCTGTCCAGTCTGCCCTGAAGATAAACATAGACAGTCTTGACCTGCCTGGATACAACACATTGGTGATTGAAACTGTTCGGGAAAAAGTAGACCAGTTAATTCATGTGCAGGGGATCGAGCGGTTGCAGCAACAATTGGACGAGGTTCTAAACGGTGCAAAGAAAGAGTACTCACTGCAAGAAATTGTCGATGCAATCAAGGGGGATGCAACGGATTATTCGGATGCGCCTGGAGAGCACATGTCGCTATATATCGAATATAGACCAAGGACCTTAACCTTCATCTACATGGACAGTGAACCAGATGTACAAAAATATCGCTGCAATTATGGCCTGGTCGTCAATCAAGATGGAACGGTTCACTCTGTGAAAATCGACGGAACTGAACTCAACAAAAATCAAATCATGAATGGTTTTCATGGTTCCGAGAAACTGCTCTTTCAAGCATATGCAACGAAAGCAACTCTCGTTGGTTATCAAGACGAGGACGAGATCGATACAAGTTATGACAATGAAGAGGATTGAAATTTGCTGATGGAAACTTCGGACCTAATTCGAAAGCGTGAGGTGATAAAAGATGACGACAAAGATTGAATGGACGGAGGAAACCTGGAATCCGGTAACGGGCTGCAGTAAGGTGAGTGCCGGTTGTACGCACTGCTACGCGGAGACATTGGATCGTAGATTTGCGAAGAAGGATGGACATCCATTCAGACCCTGGAACTCTGCAAATATGGCACACAATGTGAGACTGCATCCAGAACGTATCGACGCACCCTTGCACTGGCGAAAGCCACGGAGGGTGTTCGTCAATAGCATGAGTGATTTGTTTCATGAGAAAGTGCCATTCGAGTTTTTGGATGAAGTATTCGCTGTGATGCTGGCGTGTGCGGTACTAGAGAGTCGAACTCACACATTTCAAGTCTTGACCAAACGTCCAGCACGCATGATGGAATACCTGACGCATCGAAGCCCCAGCGAAATGATCAAGGCGTGGGCCTATGCAGGTGATGGATTGATTCATCTGACGGACGGTGATGTGCTGTTCTCGGATGCGGTCTACACCGAAACAGTTCACGATTGGGATGCGTTTGGACACAACTCCAACAACAGCCCAGCGAAGTCGTTCGGCTATACCAAGAAACTGTGGCCGTTGCCTAACGTTTGGCTTGGTGTATCCGTCGAGAATCAGCAGGCCGCAGATGAGCGGATTCCGATGTTGCTTCAGACACCAGCTGCAGTCAGATTCCTCTCATGTGAGCCACTGTTGGGTCCTATAGACCTAAACTGCATCACTCTTGGGGGGGAAATCACGGGTAATGGAAAGAGAAAAATAGTATGGGATGCGCTTAACGGGTGGGAGCACCAATTCTCCACCGAAAGAACGAGTGAGATTCCGAATCTATCTTCTTCAAAGTCACATCCTGACGTGGATTGGGTTATCGCCGGTGGTGAGTCTGGTCCCGGTGCACGACTGATGCATCCTGAATGGGTGCGGAGCCTGCGGGACCAATGTATGCAGGCTGATGTTCCATTCTTTTTCAAGCAATGGGGTGAATGGGCGCCGTTCCTGGCGTTAGATAAGCATCCTGGCCAGAACAAGAAAGGCGTTATATTGGGAAAAGAAACAGTATGGCGCGTTGGCAAAAGGAAAGCAGGCCGAATGCTAGACGGGTGCACATGGGATGAGTTTCCGAAAGCTGGGGGGAAATAAGCATGGACGACAAGTTGAAAGTCATCAACAGCTTGGAAGTGGTCGACTTATCAACGAGCGCTGGGGAATGCGAATACGTGCTGGTTGAAGACAATGAGCAGAATCGGAGGGCACTTCTGGAGTGCGGATTCTCCAAAGAGCAGCTGCTTGAGAGCAAGATGGATGAGGTGCTGGATGTAGCGTATTTGGCCTTTTCGTACGGCGGATCTGATTGGTTCACACCAACAAACGGGTTTGTTGTGGACGGCAAATCTGCATAAGCAACACGGCCGTATGGCGGGCTCAGCAGTACAGCCTATGCGGCCTATCAATCATTATAGAGGGATGGGGTGTTTGGATGGACTACGAAAAGAACATCAGAGAATGGTTCAAGAACCATCAAGCTCATCTTACGAGCTACAGTGACCGCTTGGCGATTTTGGATTGGTCACAACCAGGGACAAATACTTACCGCTGTCGGTATGTATTTGACGGCAACATGATGTACATCTCGGGGGATATTGGAACGGCAGTGTTTTGGTTGACGTGGAAGGGTAACGTTCATTCCTTTGATGATATAGACATTGGATATTTTCATGAAAAGATGGACGCTTTTTCGAATGATAGATGGTCATTTAACGAACGTTCTGTTGTCTCCAGTTTGCGCAACTGGTTAAAGGACATGAAGGAGGACGGGACGGAATATGACCACGGAGAAATGAGGAAGCTGTTTCAAGAAGCAAGGTTGTGTTCACAACAGTGGGAATGGCGAGAAGTGATACAGTCTCACCAAGAATTCATCAGTGAGTTGAATCCAGATTACTGGGAGTGGATGTACGACTGCGGGAACGATTACCCAATGCGCGTAAGGGGCTACCTCATTGGCCTCCAAATGGCAAGCGAACAGATCCGCAAGCAAACGGACAGAGAACGACGACAGCCTGGGGCGTAGGTTCGAAGTGTGGAGCCCCGTGTAGAAGGTGATCACATGCGTTACACCTATGTCTGGGTACGGGACTATGTCCGGTTTCAACAGATTGTACAAGCCTTGAGAGACCACGGGTATATCCTTCGTACGGGCACAACGAGTGACGGAACTTATGCTGTAGAACTGCTGGGGCAACGTGGGCCAGAACAGCTGAGTTTAGGGATATAAGGGGGGGATTGAAGTGTCACAGGAACGTGAATTGTACTTGTACGAATGTAGTCAGTGTGAAATTACTTTCGGTGTGGAGACAAGTTTTGAGGATCATGCTTTCATCGTCTTTCCTGTTTGCAAGGAAGCGAGTCATATCCATGATGCTGGATGTTACACGGCAACTATGAACCGGCCTCCTGACACGGAAGCAGAACAGCCGGAACCCGCTTGCAGAGTCTGTGGTTGTACAGAGTCCAACGCGTGCCCAGGCGGTTGTTGGTGGGTGGAACCTGATTTGTGTAGCAGCTGTGTTGGAACGTCGTGACTTGTGGGCATCGCAGAAACTGTACTCAGAAACCAGGACTGAATTGAGGTGCATTTCGTGAATTACATCGAAGAGGTAAACGCATTTTATAACCGGTTGGAGGTGACTCCATTGTCCTCATCCGCCATTGCATTATGGTTTGCTCTGCTACACATATGCAACAAAACCGGATGGACGAAGGAGTTCTCCGCAGCGGTTGGAATGCTATCTCTCAAGAGTGGATTGGGTGCAAGAACAATCGTTAACGCACGGAATGAGCTCAAGACGAAAGGGTACATAGATTGGAAATCGAGAGGTGGAAGGAAGGCAGCTGTCTATCATGTCGAATTGTTGTGCGCAAATACTGCGCACAATGCTTCCGACAACACTTCCGACAATGTTTCCTACAATCCTTCGCACAACGTTTCCGACAACAGCTCGAAGGACGATTTGTACGCAAATATTGCGCACAACGTTTCCGGAAATGCTTCCACATTAAAAGATCTTAAAGATCTTTCTTCTTCTTCTGATTCTTCTACTACTCCTACTTCTACTACTGCGCACGAACCAATAGTCGAAATATGGAAAATATACGAAGAGGAAGACTTTGGGAAGTTGACACCCATGATCCGTGATAAATTGCAAAGCCTTGTGGAGGAGTATTCTGTCGAATGGGTGCGAGAAGCGCTTGTCGAGGCGGTGATGTACAATGCGCGTTCCTTCGTCTACGTGGATTCCATGTTGAAAAGTTGGCTCAAGGAAGGCGGACCAGAAGCCGCCAGAGCAAAGCGGGAGGCAGCGGCTGCGGCTCCTCAGAAGCCTGCTGCTGTTGTGCAGGGGCAACGACGTTCACGTCAGAGCGATACGAAGGCTCCGGAACCGGACGGACGCTACAGCAATTTTTATAAACTCTTTCCGGATTCGTAGGTGGTTATGGAACGGGTGAGCCAGTGCCGAACAACTCAGGCACAAGGGGAGGATTTTGGTGAGTCAAATCGACGTGGTCAACAGTTTGGAGTTCTGTCTTTGGCTTCAAACACGCCCTGAAGGAGTATCTGCAACGCAATGGAATTTAGCGAAAGCGACTGGATCAGCAACTGATGTTGAATCTATGAATGGAGGAGAGGACGGTAAGCGGGATGAAAAATACACTTGGTGATTTAAATAATCATTTGTTTGCGCAGCTTGAAAGGCTGTCGGATGAAGAATTAACTGGCGAGGAACTCACCGAGGAAATCAACAGAGCGAAGTCTGTGACGAGCGTTGCAGCGCAAATTATTGCAAACGGGTCACTCGTTCTTGAAGCCAAGAAACTTGTTGATGACAGAATGGATGCAAATACAGTCGTTCCGAAAATGTTGGAGGGATGATGGGTGGCCCGATACACGCAGGAGCAAATAGATTTCATTCGTGAGGTCGCTCAAGGAAGGTACAACACGGAAATTGCGGCTCTATTCAATGCAAGGTTCGGTACGAACGTGACGGAGGGCCAAATGAAAAGCTTTAAGGCGAACCATCAAATAAAAAGCAACGTGCCCAAAAGGCGCAGAACGGAGTCTGTCGGACTTTTCACAAACGAGCAAAAGACTTTCATTAAGGATAATGTGAAAGGACTGTCTAATCAAAAACTGGCCGACCTCGTCAACAAGAGATTTGGTGTATCCATCACCGCGAGGCAGATGAATACATGGAAAAAGAATCATGGACTGAGCAGTGGATTAAAAGGATCAGAGGGGATGTCACCACCCAACAAGGGAACCAGAGGTATATATAACGTTGGTGGGAATAAGACGTCATTCAAGAGGGGGGCAAGGTCTCATAACTACATGCCTGTTGGGTCTGAAAGAGTCAATGCAGATGACTATGTGGATATCAAGATTGCAGACCCGAATCGTTGGCGAGGAAAGCATTTGATTGTGTGGGAGGAGCACCATGGACAGCGGGTTCCAAAGGGATATGTCGTGATTTTTGGAGACCGTAACCGTCGTAACTTCGCTCCAGACAACTTGATATTGGTTTCACGAGCGCAACTCGCAGTCATGAACAAGCATGGTCTCATTCAAGACAACGCGGAACTCACTCGGTTGGGCATGATTGTGGCTGACCTCTATCAGAAAATCAGCCAGAGGAAGAGAGGCTGACATGAGAGATGATTCACACTGGAATGAGACTCGTTTATCTACGATACCATCAGTGCGACGTCGCATTTGGCGTGGATAGATTTCAGTCGGTCGTGAAGTGTCCTGGGGACGTTGCCGGCGTTGTCGAGGAGGTTGGGGCGGAATACGAGCGTTGATACAGGAGAGTTTTGCAGAAAAATTGCGCGTGAACTGCGGAATCAAGTGGCACACGCCGTCGGCTGGTTACTTCGGACTTGTGTCGTAACAAAGTTGCAGATCAAGCTCTTATGTATTGACTTGTACGATTCACAATTAAGCATTTCTCTTAAGCAGAGTGACAATTACGCAGCTATCAAACTGACATGAAGACTCATTCTAATGATATCATCCAGGTGAGAATTGTAAAAACTGAATGAGATAAGCTGTATATGTTTGAATGGTGTAAAATCTAATTTTACATAAACCTAGAGGAATGATAGAGTGGAGGTAGGGAGGTCGGACAAGCCATGCAACAACGAACACCATTCGCAGCCGAACCAAAGATTCGAGAAGCCCGTGTGAAAGTAGGTATGACGCAGGAGGAACTTGCGAAACAACTTGGAGTTTCACGACAGACAGTTTCCAATCTTGAGCACGGCCGAACGCTCCCGAACCTAGCGATTCTCTTTTTGATTGCTGGGATTCTTGGTGTCGCATGGTACACACTTTATTCGGAAGGAGGGAAAAATGATGGATAGCAGTCTACAAACCATTGATTGGTCCAACTGTTGTGACCTTAACGACAGCCAGCAGACAATTGATTGGGCAGGTGTTCTTCATACGGTCAGTGCAGCGACGTGGTTCTTATCTCTGGAAAAAGCAGTAACAAAAGGCGGATCAGCATGGTTTCCAGTGATTCTCGGTGGACTTGGACATCTTGCGGCTTACGAAATTAAAAAGAACCAGAACGTACAAGGCACTGCCATGCCTCAGTCCTGATTCTGTACAAAAAAACTTGACGCTCTTATAATACCAGAGATTTCAGATCGTTTGGATCGGAAATCTCTGGTATCACTCGTATATACCGCAAGAGAGAAGGAGCCCTTTATATGCCAACACTCAATTTCAAAGGGAAGACTTTTGTTCAGAATCACCATTTGACTGTTCCATACCATGAACTAATTCCACAACCAGACAAAAGTGTATCAGATGAGGTTCGACTGGATGACAACCTGATTATTCATGGAGACAATCTAGTGGCATTGAAGGCACTACTTCCGGTGTATGCGGAAAAGATAAAATGTATCTACATTGATCCACCCTATAACACAGGAACTGAACACTGGGTGTATAACGACAATGTAAACTCTCCGATGATGCAAGAATGGTTGGGTGGCATTGTAGATCGAGATGATCTCACTCGTCATGACAAATGGCTATGTATGATGATGCCACGACTCCAAATCTTGAGGGAACTACTTCGAGAGGATGGCGCAATCTTTATTTCGATTGATGACAATGAAGTGCATCATCTGCGCGTTATCATGGATGATATTTTCGGAGAAAAAAACTTTGTCGCCAATATCATTTGGGAGAAGAAGTTCTCTCCGCAAAACGATGAGAAATACTTGACTTCGACACATGACCACATTCTCTTGTACGCAAAAGACAAGGAACAGTGGAGTCCGAACTTGTTACAGAGAACGGATGAGGCAAATGAACGATTCAAAAATCCTGACAATGACCCTCGCGGTCCTTGGTCCAGTGGGGACATGACTTCCAAAACAAAAGCAAAGGGGCATTCTTATCCGATTACATCACCGAGCGGAAAAGTCTTTATCCCTCCCACAGGACGCCAGTGGGCACCCTCGAAAGAGACGTTTGACCAACTTGAGGCCGAGGGGCGGATTTGGTATGGAGAAAAAGGAGAGAACGTCCCTCGTATCAAACAGTTTCTTTCCGAAGTTCAGCAAGGAATTGTACCTATGACAATCTGGAAACATGCGGAAGTTGGGCATAACCAAGAAGCCAAGCAAGAACTCAACGCAATTTTTAAGGATAATCCGATTGACTTTGATACTCCTAAACCTCGACGCCTTCTGAAACGTATTCTTCAAATTGCTACAGGACCTAACGATCTGATTTTGGATTCATTTGCGGGAACGGGCACAACGGCTCAAGCCGTTCTCGAAATTAATGAAGAGGATCAGGGTCATAGGAAGTTCATCCTCGTTGAGATGGAAGAGTATGCAAATGACATCACTGCTGAAAGGATTCGGCGGGTGATTCGAGGAATTCCGTCTTCGCGCGATGATGGCTTGAAAAATGGGCTTAACGGATCATTTTCCTTTTTTGAGTTAGGAGAAGCAATTGACGTCAACAGTCTCATATCAGGTGAGAAACTACCACCATACATGGAACTGGCTCGATACGTCTTCTATACGGCTACTGGAGAAGCGTTTGATTCGATTGAAGTGGACGAATCGCGGTATTACATCGGGAGCAGCGCACACTACGAAGTGTATCTGCTATACCAACCGAACCTTTCATTCCTAAAATCGACGGCGCTGAATCTTGAATTCGCAGAGTCCATGGGCCCTTACGGGAACAGGAAACGCCTTGTCTTCGCACCGATGAAGTATCTGGATGAACACTACCTGGAGAAGTATTACATAGAATTCGCGCAACTACCGTACGAAATCTATCGGTTCAAGGGGTGATCTCATGGAACTCAAATCCTATCAACAGCAAGCACTTACGACCATCGAGACGTACCTGCGAGAACTGAAAAAATGGCATGAAACCTACACGACTCTACCCGAGGTCGCTAGGACAGCTTTCGACTATTCCAAAGAGGCTTGGAAAAGGGTCTCTAATGAAACATATCATCCTAAAGAAACGGGGACAGGTCATTCTCTACCGAATTTTTGTATCAAAGTTCCCACTGGAGGTGGTAAGACTTATTTAGCAGTGCAGTCTATTGACAGAATTCAGGGATTGCTGCACGAAAGAAAGAATGGACTGGTTTTATGGATTGTTCCAACTAATCAGATCTATCGCCAAACCTTATTTTATCTTCGGGACAGGACACATCCATATCGTCAGTTTCTTGATGTAACAACAGGCGGCCGAGTAATGGTCATTGAAAAAGGTGATCGATTTCAACCAAGAGATGTTCAGGAAAGATTGGTCATTTTGCTCTTGATGTTGCCTTCGGCCAACCGGAAGAACAAAGAAACACTAAAAGTTTTTCAGGATGCAGATGGTTTTGAGGCGTTTTTCCCGCCGGAAGGTCGTCCTGATGAACATAAAGAGATCCTCAATAAATTCCAAAACTTGGACTGTTTCGGCTCTGAAGAGGACTTCTACGGATGGCAGGTTAAATCGAGCCTTGGTAATGTGCTTCGTATCCTCTCGCCTGTAATTATTGTCGATGAGGGGCAGAAAACATACAGCAAGGGGGCTCAAGCCACCATTCGTGGCTTCAATCCTAGCATCCTCGTAGAACTTTCGGCCACTCCACCACAGGAATCCAATGTTCTTGTAAACATTAAGGGACGCGAACTTGACCAGGAAGAAATGATCAAACTTGACCTTCATATAACAAATAAGGGAAGCGCAACCTGGCATGGGATCCTAAAAGAGAGCGTTGAATGGCGATACGAATTGGAGAAAGAAGCGTTAGAGTTTGAAGCAAAAAACGGACGGTACATTCGCCCCATCAGTCTCATTCAAGTTGAACGTACAGGTAAAGAGCAAATCAAGTCTGGATATATTCACGCTGAACATGTGGTCGAGGAATTGGTAAAGGTTCATCATATTCCAAGGGATCAAATCGCCGTGAAATCCAGTGAAAAGGATGACATAGAAGGAATAGATCTTCTCTCAGCGGATTGTCCTATCCGATATATCGTAACAAAACAAGCTTTACAAGAAGGCTGGGATTGCTCCTTTGCATATGTTCTGACTGTATTGACTAATCCTTCATCGCTCACGGGCATGACTCAATTGGTCGGGCGTATTCTTCGACAGCCACATGCGAAAAAGACAGGATATAAACGACTCGATGAAAGTTATGTGTTTTGCTTTCAAAAACAAGCTGGGAAACTCCTGTCGTACATTCGAGGTGGCCTTCAGGGTGAAGGTCTTGGTGATCTAGCACATGGAATCACGGTGAGTGAGGATGATCCAGGTACGAAGGAACGTCGCTTGGTCGGAATACGGGAGAGGTTCAAACAGTTTGAGGGCAAAGTGTACTTACCTCAGTTCATCATCCAAGAAGACGATCGTGTTGAAAAAATTCGTTACGAGATGGATTTGGTGCAACGAATTCAGTGGGATAGGGTCTCTTTTAGGGCCATAGAAGAGTTATCCTTAAAAGAAAAGAAGATGTCTGACTTAGAAAGCGGTCTTGGATATGACGATGGAGAAGCTGAAGTTCTTATCGAAACTATGTCTGAGTGGCACTATGTCTCTGCACATTTGGATGCAATGATGATTACACGCCGATTGGTATCAGTTGTCCCAAATGCTTGGGTCGCAAACGAAATGACACAGAAAGCACTGAGCATCTTGCGAAAACAATACTCTGAAGAAATGTTGGCAGCCAACCAAGTTTTTATAATGGAAGAACTTTTGAAAATGCTAGAATCTGAGCGTGATCGGTTGTGCCATGACATCTTCATTCAACTGGTGGAACAAGGGAAACTTCGGTTTGTCTTGATGGAGGGACAAGCCTATCAGGTTCCGAAGCACATAGAGATACCTAATCGTAATCTAAAGCCTTTGACAGATGACGATACAGGTAAGTCGGTGCAGTTAAGCTTGTTTGACGATCCAGTACCTGAAGAAGACTTCAATGACTTAGAACGGTCGGTTGCACTCTATTTGGAAAAACAAGAGAAACTCCTTTGGTGGTACAGAAACCTAGTTAGCAAGGACTACTACGCCATTCAAGGGTGGCAAAAGCACAAAATCTACGCCGACTTCCTAGCTACAAAGAAGAGCGAAGCCAACCAGGAAGACTACGATGCTATTTACGTCTTGGAGACGAAAGGAAACCATCTTGATAATCCGGATACGGGGTATAAAAAAGATGTGTTTGCGCTCTGCAATAAACTCTCATGGAATCAGTTGAAGATGGAATTCCCGGACAAAAAAGTACATTTCCAGGTCATCTTTGAGAATGAATGGGAGCGGGCCATCAATGAGTTGTTTGTTTGACAGCGTAATGTAGTGAAAACTCGTCCTTCTTGGATGGTATTCTTGTTTCCTGCTTTAAGTCACAAGTCCACCGTTCACCCTCACATGAAATAATTAGGTTCCTTATTATAACGAAAACGTTATAATACGAGGTCAGCATCAAAACTAGACACAAAAGGAGCATACATATGTTCGAAATCGCCAGTGGGTTCTCTTCATCTCTTAATCCAAATGTGTCCACCATCAGTTGTATGGTATAAGACCCTCGTGTTCATCAATGCCCAACCATTTGTAGATGAAGTGAACTCTAACTCGGAGATGTTTCGTAACGAGACGTTGGGAGTTAATGATGACCACGTTTGACCGCCGTCGGTCGTCTTAAAAAACTTCTCTCCGTCGGTCGCAAACCCGTCATTAAAAGTTGGAAAACTCGGTGCCGTAATCTCTTGATTTGCAACGCTACTCTGCACTACTTTGCCCGGGGCCCATGTTCTCCCACCGTCTGTTGTGCGGTATGCAGTCAGCGTTGAACCGTCGCTCACAGGGAGGATACCTTCTTGTTGGTTGTAGAACATAGGTGGATAGGACGTGATTTCGGTATTTTTTAATTGTGATGGAACCGTTACCTGCTGTAGCGTCCACGTCTTGCCACCATCAGTTGTCTGGTACAGATAAATGTGTCCATTTGCAGATGTAAAACCCGTTGCCCAGCCATGGTCCTTATTGATGAAACTGGCTCCCGTCTTATCTCCATAAAAAGGGAGGGGACCTCCATGAAGATTCACAAAGCCAACCTTGCTCCAGGTGGTTCCCCCGTTATTTGTGTCATATATCGTCTCGCTTTCACTACCAGCGGCTGCTCCCTGCATCAAGGCGATCCAACCCTCTCTCGAATTGCGAAAGTGAAGCGTTATTGGATCACCGACGTCAGAAAACTGCTGCTTACTCCATGACTTTCCTCCACTTGACGTATGGAAAATGGCTACAGGGTTGTCGACACTACTGTCATTCGTCACAGCCACCCATGCATGCTTGGCGTCTAACCCGAACACTCGAACCACAGTACTCGACGAAGCGGAAAAGCCCTTCGGGGTAACATTTCCCCACTTCTTACCGCCGTCCGCCGTAACCCACACTCTGCGCTTTGGACCTGTTGCCCAGCCCATATTCGAGTCAATCATCTGAAGGGAAGCAAGAGGAGGGACCGTCGAGTTCTGGTCTGAAGTCGTGCTGTTGCTACCAGGTGTCTGCGATATCTTGGTCATGTTGCTCTTTACGCCGTTTGTGGTGTTTTCGTTCGTCGACATCCCTGTGTTTTCTATTGCTCCGCTACATCCAGTTAAAGAGATCATCATAGCTAAAGTCATACTTGCCGTAAGAAGCAGTTTATGTGTTTTCAATTTCAGATTAACCTCCTCGTGTTACACAAATTTGACGAAACAGCACCGCACATCGTTTCATCCAATTGCTTTCAATTTTGTGTAAACGAACACGAATCCTTGCTGCGCCAAGCTGCCCGTTGACCAACCGCATTGCTGTTTTATGGAACAAGAAAATAAATATCCATGCTATTTCTGGAAGGGACTGTCGGATATTCAGGTGCCTTGTAGAAAGGAACCCCAGGGGCACAGGACTGTACTATGGAGTCAAACTGTTACCAACTCTATTGTCCAGTTATCATCCTTTTTGTTCGTGATTCCTTTGATGAAATCCAGTATCTGAAATAGAAAGCTAAGGAAGTAAGGAGCCGCGCTGTTCAATCAGTGGTATCAGTTGTTGAATCAAGAGATGGGAGCAATTTTGTCATGCACCCCTTCCAAGATGGAGGAGGTGTATTTTATTTTGCTTGAAAAGTTGTTGATCTCGACAATTTAGGGGAATGAAATGGGCGAGTCAATACATGTTCTGAAAGGAGAGCAGTGGATGAAATCCATCAGCAAGGGCGCTATCGCTGCACTCAGTGCAGTTGGAATGCTTGCACTCAGTATTGTGCCAGCGTTCGCATCTACGACGGGGACGACTGTGACACTGAACCCGGGTTCGTTAACCGTATCGTCACCCTCTGTCGTGACGGCATTTCCGGCTGTCACTCTAAATGGGCAGCCACAACAGGTGACCGCCACTTTAGGGGCGTGGACAGTCGTTGACGCCACCGGATCCGGGAATGGATGGAAAGTGGACCTGACCGCAAGTCAACTGACAGAAGTCCAGCCCAGCTCCGGTTGGGCCAGTGGGACCAGTGCCAAAAAACTTCCGCTCGGTAGCCTCAGTTTATCGGGTCAACGGTCTATTGTTGCCGGTACCGGTTCTACACCTGTAAGTCCGACCAACGGACCGGTGCTGCAAAACCAGAGTGCTGCGATAGATACGGGGACGCCCGTTACCCTCATTGATACGCAGCCAAATTACGGAATGGGGATGTATACCATTCAGGAACCGAAGGCTGGACTGACGTTATCTCTGAGTCCAAAGACAGCCTATACCGATCCAAAGAACTATCCCAGTTCTCCCACTGTGTATGCAACGAATCTTCAGTACACGGTGAGCTCTGGTCCGTAATGGAATAGGCAGGTTCTTCTATATCATTTCTGGTGCCCTCTACGAGGTTGTAGGGGGCAAACCGGAAAGGAGAGAATGAAGCAATGACAGTTGGGAAGGTCGGGAAGTGGGTTTCACTCGTTGCTTCCGGTGTCACGACGGTTGTGTTTGCTAGTGCAACGGCCTTGGCAGCCAGTAGTACGACACTTACGACGGGATCGTCCATGAACTTTACAGCGAATCCCACGAATCATAGTCAAGTAGACCCTACCATCAGCACGTATTTTTTAGACAAGGGTTCACAAGGGAAGGTCCTTCACGAATCTCTCCAGTTGGCCAGTCACTCGAGTCAGACCATTCAAGTCCATTTGTTCGCCACCACAGCCTCCAACGGATTAAACGGGAACATCGTCTATGGATTATCTCCAAAACATACATGGATAAAGAAGTTGCCAGGCGTCGTTACGCTGCGTGCTCACCAGACCAAACAGATTCCATTTGAGGTCGTAGTTCCGCAAGACACAACGTCAGGTGATCATTTATTCGCCATATCCTGTAGCGACGGCCAGCATCAGCAGCACATTCGGAATACAGGTAAGTCTGGGATTGAACTCGGTATCAATGAATCTGTACGGCGTGTTGTGGCGGTGGAGGTTGAAGTTCCTGGCGTTCAGAAAGTTGCCTTTGACCTAAACCACGTGAAAGTGGGGACGTACCCTTCTGGTCAGTACTATGAAGTCAGTGGTGCTGATCAAAGCAATGTGATTTTAAAAAACATCAGTGGGTCCATGACGTTATACAAAGGAACGCGGCAGGTCCTGACTCGAACGTTGACCGGTCTTAGTTTTGCCCCAAATGAGCCGATCACGTTTGAGGACCGATGGGTGAAAGGTGCGGCCCCCATCGGAACCTACCATGTGCAGATTGTGCTGCGTGGCAAGGGGCTGGGGAAGTATACGAAAAAGCTCTCTTTCAAAATCACACCTCCAGCCATTCGTCACTACGACCAACTGACAGGCCATAAAGGCGTGCAGCTGGTTGTTGCGGATTGGACGTGGTGGGTCATGGGAGGACTAGGGCTATTGACCATGGGGATGGTGGGATATGTAGTTGTGCTGAGGCGACGACGGTGGAAAGGGGAATCGTCATGAAGATGAAAAGTAGGAGACGCATCGTGAAAGGAGTCGCTCTGTCGAGCCTTCTTAGCGGGGCGTTATCCACACAGATTGCGTACGCGGGGAGTCTCAGTGTGTCCGCTCCGAACAGTATCACGTTTCCTGCCACGACGCTGACCGGTGCACCCCAGACCCTCACGACGAATGTCCCTGGTCTCCAGGTTGGTGACACAACCGGGACTGGGCAGGGCTATCACCTGACAGTCCAGGCATCCCCATTTACATCAACGAACGGAAAACATACATTGCCAGCAGGCAGCCTTACGCTCCAAGCCCCCAATGCCATCACCGAGAAGGCACAAGTTGGACCGAATTTAGTGGCCAATCCTGGCTTTGAAGACCCTTATGCGGATTGGCAGCTCTATGCGTCTTCTAGCACAACAACCGTTCAGAACTCGTACTCTACGACGACAGTGCACTCAGGCAAGTATGCTTATCAATTGAGTGCGTCGAAGATGCCAAGCGGCTCCTATGTCCATTTGCATCAGTGGATAGGTGGCATTCATCCTGGAACTCATGTGCTGTCCAGTCTCTTTGTCGACGTCACCCAACTCAGCAACAGTAAGATTCTCTATGAAGCAGACTTCTATGACGCCAGTGGCAAGTTCCAGGGAGCCCTCACGTCGGATACCGTCACGTCTACGACCAGCGGATGGACACAGCTTTCATTGCAGGGCACAGTTCCAGCCCATGCTGTATCTGTTGCTATCTATCCGAAGATTACGGCGACGGCTACAAATGGACAGGCAACCGTGTATCTGGACGATGCGAATTTTCAGGAAAGCGGCTCCGGCGTTCCGGCTGGAACAACGAATCTGGTCACCAATCCTGGATTTGAGACGATATCCGGAGTCGGAAACCTTTTCGTCAACAACTGTGCGAGTGGCGAGGCATGGAAGAACACGACGGGATCCGTTTCTTTCGGTTCAAATGGCGTGACCCTGACACAGAATAACTCGACCCTCGTCACGCGGGACCAATGGCTCCCCTATCGTAATGAACCGCTGACGATACAGACCACCTTTGTGACACCAGCCAACACGCCGGTATCGGCGGGGCTCCAATTATGGCAGAAGGCCAGCAACAACTATCAGATTGTCTGGCAAGGCGATGAGAACTTTGTCCTGTACAAGGTAGTGAACGGAACGGGTACGCCCATTGCTGCAACAGGACTCAACGGTGCTCAAGTCAATCAGAGCGCAAATACGACGTACACCCTGACGTTGACCCTTTCCTCGTCAGGAGCGCTGACGGGAACGCTCTATTCGGGAGCCGGATCGTCGGGAACGAAACTGATCACATTGACAGCCAATGACACCCATCTTCACGGGCCTTTTTCCGCATCGGTGTTTGGAGATACAGGACCTCGATTCAATCAGATGATTGTGAAAGGCGGTTTGCCGCAGAGCTGGGGAAACTATACACAAGGCACCGTAGGTTCCTCCACCATTGTGCCGACCACCGTGTCTCCTTTTAACGGATCGCATGCCTTACAATTCTCAGCTTACAATGTGGGCGCAAACGCAGCTCAATTCTGGATGGAGGGTATCAGCGTAAAGCCAAACATGCCCTTTACCGCAACAGGAGAGGTCTGGATCAAGACCTTGAGGGGAGTGCATTTGACGTATCAAATAGACTGGTTTAATTCATCCGGAAACTATATCACTACGACCGGCGCCAATTATTCCAGCACAACGAACGGATACATGCCAATTCGGTTGGTTGGGACCACACCTGCGAACGCAGCCAGTGGTCACTTGGCTTTGGTACTTGGAGATAACAAGGTCGGGGGATACGGAACCGTGGAAGCGGATGACATGTCCTTTCAATACGGCACCACTACGCCGCCGGTCGCTGCAACTGGAGCCCCATGGGCCATTGATACCAAGACTCCAGTCACCCTTCTTTCGGCACCGGTCTGGACCGGGATGAGTCAATACACTGTTCATTGGCCAGCTGATGCGTTGAAACTGACACTGGAGCCAAAGAGTACCTATACCAATCCTTCATCCAGTTCCACCACTTATCAATCACAGCTCACCTACAGCATCGTCTCAGGTCCGTAGTCGCCATCGAATCCTCCTCATGGTTTCATGCACCTGCCACATCTCTGATTTCGTTCGGGTCTCCTAGACTGTAATACTCATAAAACATACGTGGTTTTGTCATGCTGCCCTCTTTATACAGGAGGGATTAACGTATGCCAGTAACTTGTATTGTTTGTAACCGGCCACTTCGGGCACCGAGAAGTGTCATGCAACAAGTGGGACCCGTTTGTGCCAAGCGTGTACGCGAATTAGGTGCACAAATTCAGACCCAGATGCGAAATGAAGGGACGTGGACAGATTCTGCAGCGGCTAGTTTTCGACCTGGGCAAGACGGATGGCTGGCTTTGGCGCAGCAAGCGCATGAAGGATATGTCCATACACGTGCCGCGAGAAGAGCAGCAAGAATCCGAGCCAGGCAACAGGCGCAGGTAACTCCGCAGCCCGAGCCAAGGACAGAAATCGTCCCTCATGTTTGGTCTGCGACACAACAGGACTACGGAGACCTGGAATATGTGTATCTCAGTGCTGATCAGGCTGAATGTCATTCTAGTTCCGGAAATACCTACTTTGTGACGGAAAACTCCTGTACGTGTCCTCATCATGACCACCGGGGTGCAGTCTGTCGCCATATTCAAGGGTTCCGTCAGTTGCAAGGGATTCCTGCAGAACCTGAGACGGTCTCTGATCCCGTTCCTCGTTCTATGGTTCAGGCTGAACCCGACCTATCTGCTTTCGATTCACCAGAAGAGGCGTACCGTGAACAACAACTGAATGTCTGGCGCAGCTATTCAGGACAACCGACCCTGTGGATGTCTCGGGATGACCAGGCTTGGGAAGCGCTTCGTGACGAGGCTAGTGGAGACTTGTCGTACGTCTACGAGGGGGTTTTGGGTGGTACGGATAACACCTTTGGCTTGGAGATCGAGTTTGAAGATGGCGATACGTATTCTATCGGCAGAGAGCTATACGGGGACGGTTTGTTGCTCTCCCCTCAACGCAGTGGGTACCATGGCCGGACTGCGGAAGGAAAGTGGAAATTTGAATATGACGCGTCTGTCTCCAGGGGAGAGCGTGGGGGAGAACTCGTCTCTCCCGTATTTGTTGACTCCAGAGAGAGTTGGGCACAAATCCAGCGCGTGGCCGAAGTGGTCCATCGACATGGGGGCCGGGTGACCGTCAGTACGGGCGGGCATGTACATATCGGCATGGATCCGTTAGATGAGCGAGCGTACCGCTGGCAGCGTCTTGCTCGTATCGGACTGGGCTACGAGAAGGCACTGTATCGGATGGGGGCAGCGGATGATGCCGCTTTTCAACGCGGGGACGCGGGGCGTCATAGAGGTGCTCATTATGCCAACCCGATTCCCGACTCGGCCCGAAGAATGTACGGGACCTCTCTAACTGCAGACCAGGCGAGACGGTTGCTCGTCAACCATTCTGGGAGAGGGCATGGGGCGCGATACACGGCGTTCAATACCATGGGCTATATTGAACGGGGCATCCCGACCGTCGAGTTTCGCTATCCCAATAGTTCACTAGACCCTCGTTCCCTGCAAGCGCAGGTTTGTGTGACCAACGCATTGGTTCATCAGTCTGCCATCCTGAGACAGGCTACAGACCAGGGGCAGCTGCTGCCAGGACTGTCTCAAACCCGTGAGCAATGTCGTGTCAGTCAGCGTGTTTCGGAAGAACAAGAAACACAGAACTTCCGCAAGTTCCTGGACGTGCTTGGGAATCGGGAAGTTCAATTGGCCGCAACATGGCTGTGGTTACGAGGACGAGCATGATGGACTCATTGACACAATCTGACACGTAATGTATCATATACGAAACATATATGAGACCGGAGGAGTTAATGTGAAACACATTGATGAGAACAGTGAGCTGACGGCAGCCTTCGTCGTGAGCTATGAAGGCAGGATGTTTGAGGCGGACACCCCGAGCCAAATCCTGACGGAGATAACCGGGGTCTTCTTCCCGGATGAAGAGCCGATTACAAGATGGCTGGTGCGTGGGAAGTATGCGAGACAATGGCTCAACACCTTTGCAGCAGAGTCCAGAAAAGCTGAAATTGTAAGTGGTGACCGGAAGGTGGAAGCCAACTTTATCAATCGGTACAGCAAGGATGAATCTGAGAATGAGGAATTCAGTTCTATGGAGTGGAGCGACGAGCCGGTAGCAGTGATCAATATTCTAACGGATCGGACGCTGTTTCAATCGTTGTTGGAACTAGAGCTCCTGTCACTGATGGAAAGAGAGGACGTATTCTACTTCCGGAACGGGGGTCCCTGGGCAGCATCCTACGAGGCGGGGCAAACCTCCTGTCAGTTGTGCCGGTATTTTCGGTCATTTCCGGATGGCAGCACACGATGTGTGGACCAAGCGGTGGATTTACAACATGGCGTGCGGGTGAATCCAGAGGCGCCTGTGGGGTGGTTCTGCCAAGCCTTTGCGCCCTTACATGACGATGACGGAATGGATGAACGTGTTGGGGGGAAGTACGTCCCGATATCTCCAGATATGGTTCATCTCCCAGAATGGCAGGTCAACTATGTCAGCGAAGAATAGAGTTGGAGGGAGAATCCAAGCTCTTCGAAAGGCCCAGATGATGTCCTTACGTCGTCTGGGTGAGCTTTCAGGTGTGAGTGCATCCCAACTGTCAAAGATTGAGGCGGGTACACATGATACGACGGTGGGAACCCTGGAGAACATTGCACAGGCATTAGGATGTACAGCGGCTGCCCTTCTCAGTGACGACATGGATGCTGTCATGGACTTGGAGATGCTCTGTTTCACTTCTGCGGGATGGCGTACGACAGCAGGAGTCCTGTATCCGACTGACGAGGAGAGAAAGCTGATGGCGCAACAGATTGGAATGGTTCAAACGTATTTGTCACATGGGGGAGGCGACAAGTGATGTGGGTGTTTGTATATGGCACACTGCGCTCCGGTGAATCCAATCACCACGTCATTCAAGAAGACATTGTCGAGTTAGAGCCGGGAAAGGTGGCAGGCGTGTTGCACGACGCCGGTCACTTTCCTTACTTGGTGACCAGTGATTCGGGTTGTGGATATGTCACGGGGGACTGGGTTCGAATTGAAAATGATACGGCGCTCGTGAAACTGGACAGTCTGGAAGGATTCAAGGAAGCTGGCTATGAGTTCAACCATTATGATCGTGTGGTATTGAAGGATGTCGAGTCAGGCCGAACTGGGTGGGGGTATATAGCGGGGCCAAGGATTCGAACTGCGATCTATCCAGCCATCAGTTCGGGAGACTGGAAGTTGCTCGCCAGAAAGTTTGAAAATATGAATCAAATCTGCTGGCGTTAGCGTCCGCTGATAGCGAGCCATAAGTTCGTAATATGGTATTAAATTGAAGTGTGTGTTGGGCCCTGAGCCCCCTGGATTTCCGCCATTGGATAAATCAAACCCGTTCACCAGCAAAATAAGACATACTAACAATGAAGACAATACAAAGTGCATGGAGTATTTACTCAGCTTATAGACCTTGTTCCATTTGTTTTCTCTCTTTTCTCTCATTAACTCACCCAAAGCGGCTCACTTTGGTAGCGGCGAGACCATAGCGCTATTGGAAAACAATACATATTTTGATAGGACAGCATTTCAAGAATTTTGCAAACGATACAGGGCTCAAGACCCAACGATTTGGCAACCGGATAACAAGGTGCTAACAGCGGGTGCGGCACCACAGCAATTGCACATGACGGCAAAGAAGCACGCCGTATTGGTTCCTGAAACAATGTTAGATGTGGAATGGGCACATGTTATTGCTCCAAAGGCGCGGTTGGTTATTGTGGGAACTTACGGACTATCTAAATCTAGGTTGAACAAAATCTTGACTACATATCATGTATCCGTAGTGTCTGACTCTCACACCGGAATTTACCTTGGTACCCGTAGTCTTGGTAATCCCAAGCCATTGCAATATGTTTCATGGGCTGCCAAGCACCATGCAGTGTTCACAGCATCTGGTGATGGTGGATCCCTGCTTGAGAAAGAGGCCAATATTCCGCAGGTGGTATTTGTGGGAGGGACACAACTCAATCCATTTGATAAGACGTTTAACATGAGAAGTTTTCCAACTTGGCCGGCGGAAGGATATGGACATGCCGTATTTCAAATTCCAGCACTTCCTTATCAGCGTTCCATTGCAGGATACTGGCGGCGGACTCCAGACGTCGTGTGGCAGGCTGGATATCCAGGCGTTGTACTTGAAGTACAAAACGGCAAGTGGATACATGCAGAAGGTACAAGCTTGTCAACTCCTCTATGGGCTGCGATGTGGGCACTGGGAGATAAGGTTCATGAGATGAAAACGGGAGAGGCCCTGTCGCCTAATGCGAATGAAGTACTATATAGACTCCACACCCAAAACCCATCGGCGTTTTTAAAAATGTCTGGCCAGCGTCACCAAGGATTGGGTATGCCTTCTCCATCTTTTGTAAAAGACATTGGTTCCTTCAAAAATAACGTCATAAAATCGTACTCAGACGGATACCCGACATGGCTCTTAGATACTCTTCGAGGAATCCTTCTGGCCCTGTTATGCACAAGTGGCGCTCTGTTCTGGAGAGCAATAAAACACAAAAGGTATAAGGGGCTCTCATGGGTTTTAGCATATTTGACGGTAGCCCTTGTGATAGGACTATACGACGCTAGCTTCGATCCTGAATGGTTTTATGTTCCTATAAAGGCAGGTAATCTTCCCCTTCGCTTGCTTAGTCTGTTTGAACTGTTATTCGCTGCTTTTGGTTTTCTCTTACTTATGCGTACATATATGATTCGTACAAGTCATCAGTTGACGCGAAAGTTGCGGAAACGAGTTCGAAATAGACGTTCCCAAAAGGAGCGTCATACACCAATCAATAAATCAGGAAGTAGTTGAGGTAAAAGGCCCTTTTACAATTGAGAAACACTGTTTGAAATCAAGCGAGCAGCTTTATTTGTCACACCGACAAACTTATCTTTCTCACGGTGTCCTGATGAATTACACTCTATCGCGACGTCGGTGGAGATAGTGATTCACGTCAAGATAGGGTTGTTTTCTTTATTCATAAACAGCGTCGTACATAAGCCTTAGACTTATTTTTGACACATGACCACTAGCATGAATTTCTTATGTTTTGTCATACACCTCTCCATTTATACGGGAGAGGTTTTTTGATTGGGTCAGAAAGCAGGTAGAAATCTCGGTGATCGGATGTGTCAATAGCAACTCAACCATTATTCAAGGAGGCACGACGGGTGAAGGGGCAGAGAATTGGATATGTACGTGTAAGCACGGTGGAACAGCATCCAGACCGACAACTGGACGGTGTATCCCTGGACCGGGTCTTTACGGATAAAGTGTCCGGTAAGACCACTCATAGACCCCAACTCCAGGCATTGTTGGAGTTCGTGCGAGAAGGGGATCTTGTCGTCGTTCATAGCATGGACCGCTTGGCCCGAAACTTGGATGACTTGCGCAGTATTGTACGCCGTCTAACGGAACGCGGCATACAGGTGGAGTTTATCAAGGAGAATCTCACTTTTTCCGGCAAGGATTCTCCCATGGCCACTTTGTTGCTGTCAGTTATGGGAG
This sequence comes from Alicyclobacillus sp. SO9, assembly GCF_016406125.1. Classification (NCBI taxonomy): domain Bacteria; kingdom Bacillati; phylum Bacillota; class Bacilli; order Caryophanales; family Alicyclobacillaceae; genus Alicyclobacillus; species Alicyclobacillus sp. SO9. Next base: position 741,604 of record NZ_CP066339.1, read on the forward strand.
CCTTTGCCGAATTTGAACGTGCCCTGATTCGAGAACGTCAACGTGAAGGGATTGAACTCGCGAAACAACGCGGCGTATACCATGGTCGCAAGAAGTCGCTAACTGATGATCAAGTCATAGAATTGCGCAGACGAGCGCGGTCAGGAGAGAGAAAATCTGAACTGGCTCGTGCGTTTGGGGTCAGCCGGGGAACGGTTTATGAATACTTGAAGGAGCAACCTGTCGATAGCACATAATAACCGAACCCCAGATTCCTCTGTGCTATTGGTCTACCCCAGCAATCTTGTCATGCACCCCCTTATCCATTGAGGGGGTGCTTTTCATGTGGACATTACAAGTCGTTGGCAGTGTTGTTGTCTTGGGAGCTGTCACCCGGTATGTGATTGGACGGCCCTGGACGAAGGGAGGGCAGCGTCATGAAGCTACGTAAAGTCGTGCGCGTCATGATGTTTATACTTGTTATTCTAGGGGCCATCGGGGGTGTAGGAACGCTCATTCCCCATCATACAGCGGCTGTAAAGAAAGTGTCGAAGTCTGTCCATTACGCCGGAGAGCGGGCGTTTGCAGCAGCCTTTGCGAAAGCGTACCTGACGTTTCAGCCTTCGGATTCATCGAGTACAAGGGAACAGGAAATGTCCTCCTTTGCCGGAAATACCAGCTGGTTAGGGACGGATCCGGCTGTGAGCTCTCCAGGGAAGAAAGCGCAAACGGTGGGTCAGGTGCTGGCGGGCCGGGTTTCAAAACTGGATACGTCCCATGTCACGGTGAATGTGCTGGTGTATCTGCGGACGCCAAAGGCGCGCTGGGTGAAGTTGGTGGTCCCAGTTGGCATCTCTGGCTCACACTATGACGTCTATGCGCCGCCTACACTCACAAACGCCTTTACAGGGGTCGCCAGTGTGCAGGACAAAACTTGGTCGGGAAATGCGGCACCGGCAGCAGTGGTCACGAAAGTGCAAAACGTGCTCCAAGGTTTTCTTCCTCTGTACTTTCAATCCAGGGGGGTTACACCGCTGCAGCCGTATTTAAACTCGGCTGCCCATGTGCAACCGGGAGATGGACTAGTGAAGTTTGTGAAGATCGATACCCTGAACGTCTATGGTGCGAAGACCGGGCCTTGGATTGCCGTGACAGACGTCCAGGTCAGCGATCCGGTGACAAAGATGCACTATGAAGAAGAGTTCGCTATTGGGCTGGAAAGCCAGGCCGGGCACGATGTCATTACGGGGATTGTCGTGAATTGAATCATCAAACCACAGATTTGTCATGCAACTCCTCTTCTGCAGAGGGGTTCTTTGGAGGTGAGGGTGCTGAATTTCAAGACCCATGAAATGGTGGGCGCTTTGTCTATGGAGATGGTCCTGGTAGAGACCCACGCCGGATTGCATTGGTGGACCCCCGTCCTGGTGGTGGCAGCGGGCCTTGCGGCTCCGGTACCGGACATTGACCAGCCAGAGAGCTGGATTGCCCACAAGATTCCCCTTGGCCAGGTTGTCGGTCGGTTTGTTAGGCACAGAACGGTCACCCACAGTTTGTTATTCCTGGCACTCTTGTGGGTGGTTTTGCTGAGAGTAGTGCAGATTCCGTTGCCACTGGGGCTTTCCTGGAGAAGTGTGGCCTTTGCCTTGTGGATTGGGTATGCTTCTCATCCCCTGGCAGATTTATTGAATCCACAGGGCGTGCAGCTGCTTTGGCCGCTTCCATGGTGGGTGAAGGTGTTACCAGAGCCCATTGCCATTCCTGTGGAGTCCGGACGAGAGTCACTCTTGCACGCCATCTTGACGTTGCTGGTAGTCCTCATCGCCGCTGCCTTTGCGGTTGCCCACTTACCTGGCCACGTCCCCTTTGTCACGTCGTTCTCGCATCACATTCTCAGCATCATCACTTTCTAGGTCTATGTACAGGGAGAGAGGAGAAATGAAACATGTTCCAATTTGGAAGAAAACTCAGAAAAGGATTCATCGGTCTCATGGCAGGGCTTATATCGAGCGTGGCCAGTGTGGTGACGGCTTTGGCCAATTCAAACCCCCTCAGTGGCATTTCCAAGCCTTCCGTCTCCAGTTCCAGCGGTCCGGGTGCAGGCATGTATCAATACCTGATGCCGCAGATTGTGCCTATTTTTTTACTGGCACTGGGGGCGATGGCGGTTTGGTACTTCGTCCGTCACCAACATACCAAGCTGGTGACCTTGGTGATTACCGCGACCATCGTGCTGGTAATTCTCACAGAACCCACGGCTCTCGGAACGTTTGTGTCCTGGGTAGGCGGTCTATTCAAGCAACTGTAAGGAGAGGGCAAACGGCATGAACAGAACCTATCGGAAGTTGTTTCATCAACGCCCGACCTTGACCAGCCTGGGGGACTTCAAGTTCCCCGCAGGCATCAGTGTCCCCTTGGATGGGCTGTTGGCGTTTGTCATTTGCCTCTTGCCTGCTGCGATTGTAGCACCGGTTTTGCACTGGACGCTGGGGATCAACCGTCTCATCGCCACCCCCATGCTGGCGTTTGCCGGAGCGTGGCTGGCAACACGGATGGACATGCAGGGGAAACCCTTTCCGGTGTGGTTGATGAATCTTGCTGCCTATTTCTTTCGTGCCCATCACAGCAACGGCTGGGACCCCATCAAGGCAGCAGGGCGCATTCCTGGGAGCCTCCAAGTCGATGTGGGCTGGTTGTTGTCCAAGGGCAACCAGGTACAGTCTGGTGCGCTGCCGGTAGAAGTGCGTTCCATTCAAGGCGATCCCGTTGAGCTCCAGACCCACGTGCCGGTGGATGTGAGAAGGCTGGAGAGACGCAGATATATCATCCAGCGTGCTGTTTCTTCTGCCACACCCCGTCATACCAAGAAAGCGACCACAGGGTTGCAGCCTGGGCAGTTGTCCTTGACGGGCACGGAGGTCAAGTGGCAGACGCTCACATCGGTACCCACATTCCAACCCGGGCAGAAGGCGTCGAAGGACGTACGGGATCATCAAATTCGGTTTTAGGGGGGATGAAGGTGGCGCACAAACTGTTTCCTGCAATGTATTGGGAAGACAATCGCATTTTTGATGTGGAGGGACAAGCCTGGGGGGTATACAAGTTGCCCCAGTTCCCCTATGAGTTTCGGGCAGAAACGGAACGGTTGGCCGTGTCCGACCGCTTTGAACGGTTTTTGCACAACTACACGGGGAAGGGCATGCTGCTCAGCTTGAGCAAGCAGTTGTCTCGACAGCAATTGGAGCAGCAGATGCGGGCGAGATCGTCGCATAAGTATTGGCAGGAGCATGTAGATGCGGCGATGACAGAGTTGAAGTATCGCCTGGCCTATGAGCGCAGAGTCTACTTGATTCTGCCACTGCGAACGTCTACCGCTAATCTGCGGCTGGACCAATTGTTGACCGACAGCAACGCGTGGAAAGAGACGCTGAAAAAAGCGGGACGGCAGGTTATGAATGGCATCATGGACATCGGCCAAAGTGCGCTGGACGCTTTCTTGCGGCAAGGGACGCAAAAGGAACTGTCGGATGACTTGCTGCAGTCTGCGTACAGTGTGGACCGTCAATTGATGGCCAAACTGAACGGGGCCATGAACGGCAAGGTGGAGCGGGCCACACCGGCAGAGCTGGAGTGGTTACATCGCAAACCGTACTTTCGAGGAATTGAGGAGCCGCAAAGTGTTCTCCCGGAACAGCTGCCCGTCTTGTTGTCTACGAAGCAGAACACAACGGTGATTCGACCGTTGCGCACTTCCATGCTGCAAATTGCCGAAGCAGATGTGGTAGAGGACCTGTTTCGGGTTCGGGTCCAACACCCGAATCAACAGACCAGCTACCAGTCTGTCATGGCCCTGTCCAACTTCGCGGAGGGCATCGAGGACCTGGGGAACGAATGGTTGTATGAACCGCTGGAGGAACTGGATTTTCCGGTAGATGCGTGTATCCATTTTGAAGTGATTCCAGGACACGTTGCCAGAGCCAAGGTTCATCGCAAGAAAGGGGCTGCGGAAGACCAGTGGGACGAGCTGGCCAAAGATGGAGACGTGGAATTGGACGTGGAGGATGGATTGGCCGATGCACCCATATTGGCAGCCAAGCTGAAGGAAGGGATGCCCCTGGTCGAATTTCAGTCTTTCATGGCCATTGGGGCAGACGATGAACAGAAGCTCCTGGAACGGGAGGAGAAACTCATTAACCAGATGGATGGGTATGCCCGCCTGGTCCATCCACCAGGAGATGCGAGAGCGTTGTGGCAGGCATTCTTTCCATGCTTCACGGGAGGGGTTCATTCGACCTGGAAGGTGCCCGCTGAACCTCGGGTGGTGGCATGTGGAGCCCCGCTTGGGACCAGTACCCTGGGAGACCCTTCTGGATTTCTCTTTGGTCACCTGATTCGTAGCGGGAAACCTGTGTTTATGGATCCGGAACGACCCATGCGCGTGCTGAATCACTCCGGTTCCATGGCCTTGATTGGGGTGACCGGATCCGGGAAGTCCATGACCATGAAGAATATTACGGATAAGCTGCTGGCATTAGGCGGCATGGGATATGCGCTTGATCCCAAGAAAGATGAGTACTTTAGTCTCTATCAGAGATGGGCCTCTGATGCCTACTGGTTGCGCTATGGCCGGGAGGCAGGGGCCGCGTTTACGCCCTTTCACCTGGCCGCTGACGCTGGAGATGCAAGGGCCATTGCCCAAGGCTGGTTGGGCATTTTACTCAATATCTCCGGATCCCGAGAGGACCGGTACGCGGCTATTGTCGTCAACGCTGCGCTGAATAAGTTGTATCAGATGGAGTCTTGGGATATGGAATTTTTTCTGGCTTGTGTCGCACAAGTTGGGGCAGAAGGGGAAAACGAGGAAGAGCGGCAGACGGCCGCCTTGATTCGTCGCACGCTGGACCAATTTCGTCATGACCCGGTAGCGCAGTGTGTCTTTGGCCAGGATGAGGCGAATCAGACGCTGGCGGATGCCAAACTGGTGGTGCAAAGTTTGCGGAATCTGGAGTTTCCGGACCGGAGCATGCCGGATCCAGACAAGTGGCGGGAGCCGCAGCGTTTCGCTGTTTCGATGTTGTATCTGTCGACACAGATTGGCCTGCGCAAACTCATGGAAGCGGACCCTGCGATCCCAAAGTTCTTCCTCATCGACGAGGCGTGGATTTTGCGGTCCATCCCCGAAGGTCGGGAACTCATCAATCGCATTCTGTTGCTGGGGCGGGCCTTGAACCTGATTCTCGTTCTGGGCATTCAGAACCCGGATGTGCTGCTGCCAAAGGATGAAAACGACGACTTGACCGCCAATCTCGGCTGGCTCATGTTTTTTACGCTGGAATCCAATGTCCAGGTCCGTCACGCAGTCCAGATTTTGAATCTCCCGGATGATGAGGATTGGCAAAAAGTATTTTCCGAGTTTGGGAACGGGCATGGATTGGTGAGGGACCCTGAAGGGCACGTCGGGGAGCTGCAAGTGGATTTACTTCCAGAAACCCTGAAAGAGGCGTTTTCTACCACGCCAGGTGGTACAGAGACAGAGGGCAAGAAGAGACAACGAAAGGTGCGTCTACAACGAGCATGAGGAGGGGATGGGAGATGCACAAGCGTGGGCGATTCCTCCTCTCCGGCATCCTGACGTCAGTCCTCACCTGGGTTGTTGTCGGGCCTCCTGTCTTTGCTGCCACAGCCGGGATGGCGAGTCCTGTCGGGTGGAAAAAGTACCCCTTTGGCAACTACGTCTGGGACTATTTCATCAAGAGCGGGATTCACTTTAATCCGCTCCATGGTACGGTTCCTACAACAATGAATCAGATTGCCAATCTGTTGGAACAAATGAAGGTCCACATCATGTACCTGATGCTGGCGTTTCTGGATTTTGCGATTCACCCGAAACAGATTACAGGGCCGATTGTGCAGGAACTGTCGCATGTGTTGGCCGCTGGATATACAGCCTTTTATACGCGATTGTTGCCAGGGGCGTTTGCCATTATGGCGATCTTCTTGTTGTATCGGTTCGCGCGCAGTCACCATGCTTCGATTTTGCAGATTCTCCTGATGTTTGTCCTCGTTTCCGGGTTCGCCGTGGCGTTCTATACCCATTTCAGCGGCCTCATTGATGGCGTGACGAACTTCGATGATGCAGCGTCCTCGTATTTTCTGAACGTAGCCTCTGAACTGGGACAAAAGGCACAAGGCAGTCCGCATGTCACACCGAATGTGGATCCGGCGCTCTCAGTGGTCTGGGACGATTATGTACTGCTGCCTTGGGAAGCAGGGGAGTTTGGGACGTCTTCTTTGAATTTGAACCAGTTCCAGGTGAGCCAGCAAGAAGTGGGGCAAACCTATCAAGGGAATGGTGGGAAGACAAAGCACATCCAGCCCGGCCAAAACTGGGTCTCGCTAATGCTCTCGACAAACGGTGGGGGACAGGGGAGAACCGAACTCGCCAAAGTGTTGTACAGTTCTAATATTCCAAGAGGTCACTTCTATCAATATGCCTCAGAGGACAGTCCCCAGAGCAGTCCCATGACACGTTTGCAAATGGCCGCGTTCAATTTGGCGTTTCCTTTAGTCAGTCTGGTACCTGCCGTATTCTTCGCATGGATGGGCGCGTTGTTGTTTGCCCTTACGTTCGGGTTCTTACTGACCGTGGTGGAGTGTGCCGTGATCTTGCCTTTGACCGTCATCCCGGATTACGGATGGAACAAGCTGCTGCAGCTGCTAAAACGCGCCGCCGGACAACTCATCATGAAGACCCTCAATGCGTTGTATCTGGGCCTCAGTCTCTTTGTCATGAACCTCATCTCCAATGGCTTGTCCGGTTCAACGGTAGGACAGGAACTGAGCCTCATCATCATTAGTGTGGTGCTCTTGATACTCTTGTTTTTCCGAGGGCGTTTTCTGCGAGAGCTGACAACCAAATTACCGGATGACTATCGCTGGACGTGGCGGGACCGGGCTCGGGATGTGCGGCAGGAGGCACGGCAGAAAACAACCCTGCTGAGAAGCAGGCTGCAGCGGGCACAAGGAAGCAGACGGAATCGAAGCACAGACAGTGATGCCTCCGCTTCAGGAGGGGCAAGCAGAAGTGGTGGGCGGAGTGCCAGACGTTCCACTGGGTTCAACAAAGGTGCAGGGGGCGGAACCCGTTCCAGTACAAGTTCGAGTGGAACTAACAAAGAGGGTAATACTCATAGAGCCGATACAAACACAAGCAGCAGGTCCCCAAAACGCCGTATCTCTGTGCAACCGCATGGAGCAAAGGAAAAGTTCATAGAAGCTTCTGTCGGGAAATGGACGAACGGATTGCCAAGCTCACTCAAAGCCAAAAGGGTGTATCAAGGAACAGGGAGGAAATATCTCCTGTCGCAAGCGAAGCGTTCAGAGACACCCCGTGTTGATGGAACATCCAGCTGGACAACGCCTCTGACATTCGATGGGGGGCACGTTCCCACAGCACAATCTGTGAATGTATCTTCCAAGACGTCAAAGGATAGACGCAGTTCAAGTGTGAAGGATCGTGCTACACATGCCGCACATCGTGTATCGCAGAGGAACCCCACGAAAGTTCGGAGATTTCGCAGAAATGTTAATGGGATAGGAAACAGGACACGTCCTCTGACACCTTCTGAGCGGCGGGTTCCAACACTGCAATCTGTGAATGCATCTCCCAAGGCGTCAATGGATGGACGTGTATCAAAGACGGAAGCTCGCACAGCACCCGTGGCACAGCGTGTGTCGCAGCCGAAGTCCGCGCAAGTTTGGACGTTTCGGAAGATCATCCGTGGAGAGGGCAGACAACGGGTTACACTTCCCTCCCGAACAGTGCGTGACGCCAGCGTTCAACAACGGAGGTCGAAAGGTGCGAAACCTCCTGTGTTCGGGCGGACACGGTAGTAGGTCATGGGTCAGGGAAGGGTGGAATCTAAAGAGGTGTTAGTCCATGAATGTTACCAACGCAGGAGCGAAAGTCAGCCAACTTCAAAGCGAAGGCTCCACTCAGAAAGATAGTGCGGAACACTAAGGATATGCGGGAGTGTCCAATCCTGTAAGGATAACTGAAAACAACAACACCAACGTAAGAGAGTCGGAACAAAGATTGCTTGAGAAGATTGTAAGTAGAGATAACTTGAACCAAGTGTTCAAGAAGGTCAAAGCAAATAAAGGAGCTCACGGCACTGATGGGATGAAAGTAGACGAACTCTTACAATATCTCAAAGAGCACGGCGAGACGCTTATACAATCCATTCAGGACGGCAAATATCGCCCAAGCCCAGTTCGAAAGGTAGAAATGCCCAAAGAAAAGTGGGCGAGCGGTTTATGCGAGGGAACGGCATCGGTTTCAAACCGCTAAGGTTTGCATCCTCGAGTGGGATTCCGCAGGCAAAGATTGATGGAGAAACGGATATTCCCGTCGCCTTCACTAGGGCGAATGTCATAAACTTACTTCGAGTACGCCGTAGCGAGAGCCTCTGCCAAGGCTTCAATTGCCTGACGAGTGTGACGATGTAGCGTTGTCCGACTCATGTTGAACATTCCGGCTAGCGCTGCCTTAGTAACCTGCTTGCGTCCATAGCTTTCCCGAAGGATGTCTTGATGGAGCTTCGTCAACGGCATTGTTGGAGGCGACGATTGCAACAGGGATTGCAAGTGCTGTTGCAACTCAGTTCCGGTGAGTTGGAGCCGTTGTGCCAAATTGGTATTTCCAAGTGCATTCGGCCGATATAAGTCCTTCAGCATTTGCCCAACCTCTTCGCGCGAAACAGCAAGCTTCGTCGGCTGTGCAAACAAAATATTCGGTGTCTGCGTGTTATCCAGTTGCAATGCCATAGTATTCGCCCAACGGAGGAAATTTTCGTTTCGAAAATCCAACTCGAAGACACTGATGCCATCAGAAGCCCTCTCCTCTGGAAGGGTCAGCTTCTCTCTGTACCCAAACTGCCGCATCAGCTGATTTACAATTTCATCACCACTAGCTACGATCAACCGGGCTCCCGCTCCTACCAGCGTGTACCAGTCCATAAAACTCAAAACGCCTAGCTTCTCCGGTAAATGATGACGATTTGTCACATCTACAATGGAAATAAGTAGGCAAAGTGAATCCATAAATTCTTCGGGCCGTGTCTGCAGGTCTGGCAATTCCTGCGCAAGCGCATCTTGAAGGTAGCGGGGCGCGTAGCGTTCAAGTAGAGGCAACGTGCCTTCGTGCAGCCATACACTGATACCCAGAGTCAACGGTACTCCTGATTCGGACCGCACAATACGAATTCCTTGCGGATAATTGAATGCCATAAAATCAAGCAGTTCATGGTACGAATCTGGTTCAACAAATTCACACAGCCATGTGCCAAGCTCAATAGCACTGTCCAACATTCGGTGCAAATGAGGTAAATCAGCCAATTCAAAGGACTTTTGTGGGCCCGGCCTTGCGGAAGAAGGAAAATTGGCATAGTCACTGTGTACAGGTATGAACTCCAGATATAGTTCGAGCACATGCACTGCTATTTGCATCTGCTTTAGTTTGGTTGCGCTGGGGTATTGCTCCGCAAGGAGCATGATTGCATTTTTACAATACCTGCGGAATGCCGCTGCATTGCGTTGGTAAAACGTACGGCGAAGCACCTGTGTGACGATATCATGCTGTAACGACAACCCTTGCCCATCGTATCCTACAAAGGACAGTTCCTGTAATTGCTGGTACGACTGGATACTCATCGATTTTCCTGTCAGGGCTTCAATGTGCATGAGTTGAGCTCCGGGGAGGACTGAGAGCACCTGCAATGCATCGTAGAGGTCCGAGGTAGTGACCTCCTTCAGAATGTCAGCGCTGATGATTCCATCAATGCTTTGGACTGCTTGGACTGCCCCCTGTGAGCTTCGCTGCAGGGCATCAACAGCAAGAACGAGTGACAAAGGATGCCCTTGTGTTTTCTGAGCAACTGTGTCCACGACCTCATCAGGAAGTTGATGCTGATGCAGGTATGCCGCGATTTCCTGGGGTGTAAAGACATCTAGGATGAACTGCTCGATCCGAATATTAAAATTCGGCTGCGAGCGCCACTTTATCGGCAGTTCGGTACGGCTTCCCAAGACGAGCAGAACATCCTTAGGAGGTAATTGGAATAAGAAACTGGACAGAAACCAGCTTTCGATGACGTCGATATGTTCACAGTTGTCAAGAAAGATGGCAGTGCGATGCGCAGAGAGCGCCTGCCGAATGTGCTCTAGCAATGGGACTTCCGTGTCATGAGCGAGGCCGTATTCATACTGAAGAGTCATGTCGATGCTCAGAAGAAAATCGGAAGGCATGCGCAGACATGTTCGTCCGTCGAGCCATAGTGTTCGTACAGACGCCTGCCTGCACAAGTTGCGCATTTCCATCATCAGAGTGGTCTTTCCAATTCCTCCGATACCTGAAATCCATGCGAGGTATGTGCTCGGTTTGTCAGTATTCAACCAAGACTCGATGTTGCGTAGCTCCGGGTCCCTTGCGGTAAAGGCATGGGACTTATAGAGTTGTATTGGATATACATTGGAAAGCCTAGAGTGCTGTCCTGAGTTCTTGTCGCTCATGATAAACCCCTATCAGAGTGCCAAGGCAATCATATTATGTTACACTGGCTGATTTCGCACGAGACATCTGAACATTATTGCAATTTTTAGTTCTCCTTATTATAGCATGCTTACTTTGAGAAATCGTTGAATTTTACAACAAATTCCTCCTGATTGAATCTGCCATGGCGATCCTCCTACTGAATGAATCAGTTAATGAATCAGTTCGCCGTTATTCCTTGTTTCGGCGTCAAGAGAAAAAGTCGAAACAAATGTGAAACAAATGTGAAACATCCTTCACTTCAAGTCACTTTATACTTGAAAATGTCTGAATTAGGAGAGACATGTCCCTGTTTTCACAGATTTTTCGTAGGGACGTGTTTCAAGATGCAAAGACTCAGGGGGAATGTTACCTTATGTTGTCCAATTCCAAAACAGCGTTGCGCATTACAGCAGGTGGTCTCACATCGGTACTACTGTCGACGGGCGGCATTGCTCTCGTTTCCATCAATCCAGTGTGGGCCAGCACACTCGTGACGGCAACTGCAACATTTCAACCAACCGGCAATGAACAGACATATACCGTCCCTAGTGGCGTCCGACTTATCCATGTTACGGCAACTGGTGGAGAAGGAGCGGGCGGAAAGGGCGGATCGACGGGAGGTAAAGGCGCAGAGGTAAGCACCTACCTGCCCGTCACACCAGGAGAAGTCTTATATGTGGAAGTGGCTGGAAATGCAAGAGGGACCCAAGGCGGATTCAACGGCGGGGGATCGGATAAAGGCGCATCTTCCTACCCAGGCGGGGGCGGGGGCGGCGCTTCGGACATCCGCACCGATCCTGCGACTACTCCGAACAGTGCCGGTTCGCGGCTTTTAGTGGCTGGCGGCGGTGGCGGTGGGGGTGCTCAGGGACAGAGTCCGTCAACTAGTGCAGGAAATGGCGGTAACGCTGGAAGCAGTACACAAAATGGCAGCAACAGCAAAGCCTTTAGCAACAGCGGCTTAGTCTGGCTGACAGGATCCGACGGCGGACAAAGCGGGATGAATACTGTCGGAGGTAACGGTGGTCAAGCAGGCAGTTTCCTGACGTATCAAGCGTCCACCGGTGGAGGTCCCCCTGTCCCATATCACGATTCAGGTGTCAACGGTCCAGCTGGTTTGACTGGAACGAGCACAACTGGCGGCAGTGGCGGAAGCAGCGTCACTGTCAACGCACCCGTCGGTGACGGCGGCGCGGGTGGCGGCGGTTATTATGGCGGTGGCGGCGGAGCTGCAGGGGGAATAGATTACAGTCAAATCACTCCCTCGACCACAGGCGGCGGAGGAGGTGGCGCAGGAGCCAGCTACGTCGAAGCCAGCGCTATGGATACCAGTATCACAACAGATACTACCGGTAAGCCTTCCATCGCGATCACACCTGCACTGGACGTGACACCAACTACCCTGCAGAGCGCGTCTGTAGATGAAAGCTACACGGCGACACTGCAGGCGACGGACGGCACGGCTCCGTACAACTGGACGATAGTCAAAGGGTCATTACCGCAAGGCCTTAAACTTGACAGTCAAAGCGGGGCTGTAAGCGGAACACCCACGCGTACAGGAACCAGCCAGTTCACGGTTCAAGTCACAGATAGCGGCAAGCCAGCCCTGAAAGTGGACATTCCCTATACCTTGGCAGTCACCGCGCCAACCGTGATCCAACCCACGGGATTGAAGCACACCAACGTGACCACCACAGGCTGGGCGGAGTCTTGGAGCGGCGTGTCTGGAGCCACCTCCTACAACGTCTATTTAAATGGCAAACTCGTGAAAAATGTACACGGGACCTCCTACATGTTTCAAAACGAAAACCCTGGACAGTCCTACAATGTTACCATCAGCGCACTCGTTGGTACCTACGAGGGATCACAATCCGCCAAGGATGTGGTCGCCACTGGCCTTGCAGCACCACAGAGTCTGACGCACCAACAAGTGGGTACAAGCGGTTGGACAGAGACGTGGAACCAAGTGCCAGGAGCACACGGTTATGACGTTTATCTTAATGGAACGAAAGTGGCCAGCGCTAGTGGCACTACATATACATTCACAGGCCTGAAAGCCGCCACGTCCTACCAGGTGTCCGTTATTGCAACTGCTGCATCGGGTGTTCATAGCGCTGCTTCGTCAACAGATACAGTTCTCACAGACAAACCTATGGTGACACCACCTACGGGCTCAGGAAGCTCAGGAAGCTCAGGAAGCTCAGGAAGCTCAGGAAGCTCAGGAAGCTCAGGAAGCTCAGGAAGCTCAGGAAGCTCAGGAAGCTCAGGAAGCTCAGGAAGCTCAGGAAGCTCAGGAAGCTCAGGAAGCTCAGGAAGCTCAGGAAGCTCAGGAAGCTCAGGAAGCTCGAATTCCAGTCCTGGACAGACCGTCCTCGCCACACACACATTTGGCCCATCTGGCGGCACGCTGTCAAGCGGTTCTCAGAGCATCCATATCACGCTGAACGTACCACAGGGTGCTTTTTCTCAATGGGAACAATTGTCCTTGGCGACGACCAACACTTCTGCGCTCTCTCCCTCCGTGTCGTTTCCCAGCGGAAGTAAGCCGATTGTCGTGTTTAGCGTTGAATTCTCCGGGGCAGCGCCCCAGAAGCCGCTGACCTTGACCATCGAAAATCAAAATATTCGTGAGGGGGAAAAGGTGTACAAGTTGCAAAACGGAAAACTGATTGCCGTTTCCGCAACCGTCTCCTCGGGTAAAGCAGTTATTCAATTCAGTTCAGACCCGCAGTTCGTGGTTGTGCAAACCTCAACTAGTACGAAGGCGTCCACAACAGGACAACAAGGAACATCGCCGGTGCAGGCGGGCTCAACTACTGTAACTGGGGCAACGACTCCTGTAACGGGGATAGATGCCATTCCATGGACCGTCGGGGGCACATCCCTTACTACGTTGGGAGGCTGGGTGCTGTGGCGCGGACGACGCAAAAAGAAGCCGTAAGTATCGTTATATATAAATCGAAATGTAACTATCTGAAATTTGAAAGGGGAAATGAGGACGTGGGCAAACGGGTGATCCATGCGAAAACGATAAAGGAAGTTACGGGGCTTGAGCGCAAGCGTCTTGATTTCCAATAACAAGTAGAATGGAGAGTGAAGGTGGGAAAAATACAAGCGACACTGCGGTTCGCCGCCGCGCTCATGGTAGCCAGCGGTATGGTTGCCTTCTTACCGAGTACTACCGTATTGGCAACTACAAGTAATGCACCGCCTGTGGCAAATATAAATGGAACCAATTGGGTTCAATTATCCACGGCAGCACAGCTTGAGTACATCGATAACCATCAAACGAGCGACATTCAGACAGGATCAAGTACGACGTACCCGGAGGCCCACATTGAATTGATGAATACAATTGTTCTACCGAATGGGTATTCGTGGACTCCATTGGGAACTTCATCTAGTAATCCATTTGACGGCGTGTTTAACGGCAACGGATATGAAGTGAAGAATGTGTCCGTGACTGGACCGATTCCGGACGCTGGATTCTTTGGTGTTTCCAACGGAGTTGTGAAAAAGGTCGGCGTGGAGGGCACCTTTTCGACAAACGATGCAACTTCCAATGTCGGGGGACTCATGGGATTCCAGAATAGCGGTACCATCAGCGACAGCTATGCAACTGGGTCCGTGAGCGGAGGAGCCAATAATGGGGGTCTGGTGGGGTATCAGAATAGCGGTACCGTCAGCGACAGCTATGCAACCGGCTCCGTGAGCGGCGCAGCCAATAATGGGGGTCTGGTGGGGCACCAGGCAGGCGGTAGCATCAGCGACAGTCATGCGACTGGGTCTGTAAGTGGTAGTGGTAGTGACAATGGTGGTCTGGTGGGGATGGCAGATGGTACCATCAGCGACAGCTATGCAGCAGGGTTCGTGAGTGGTAGTGGTAGTGACAATGGTGGTCTGGTGGGGATGGCAGATGGTACCATCAGCGACAGCTATGCAGCAGGGTTCGTGAGTGGTGGTACTTACAATGGCGGTCTGGTGGGGCAACTGGCTGGTGGGGCAACTGCCACAATCAGCGACAGCTATGCAACCGGGTCCGTCGCGACCGGTGGCTCTACTAGCCTGAATGGCGGCCTGGTGGGGTATAAGTATAGCGGTACCATCAGTGAAAGCTACTTTGATAAAGATACGACAGGCATGTCGACTGGAGTGGGTGGGGCTAGTTCTTCGTCCGGTGTCCATGCTGAATCTACGACGAATATGCAAACACCCAGCACTTTTAGTAGCTGGAACACGTCTGACTGGGCGTTGCTCAATGGATACTACCCGTTGCTGAAGTGGCAGATAGGCACTACCATGTCGGTCACGCCGACGGTTGTAGGTGCTGGCGGAAAAGTCACCGTGACGGGATCAGTGTATTCGAACGCTGGTACGCCGTTATCCGGGATAAACGTCAACCTCACAGGAAACAGCAGCGGAACTTGGGCACTATCCCCCGTAAAAACAGGCGCAAACGGAGACTATACCGGAACTTGGACTGCGCCTAAGACAACGCAAAACGTGATAGTCACGGCAACTGTGCATGGGACAACTGTGCAGCAACACAACACGGTTCAGGTTCAGGCCTACACTGTTACCTATAATGGGAATGGTGCGACTGGAACTGTCCCAATGGACGGCAACACCTATAAGAGCGGTGATTCCGTCACGGTGGCGGGCGTGGGCAATATTATAAATACTGGAAACACATTTGCAGGATGGAACACGAAGGCCAATGGAAGCGGCACGAGTTATGCGGCGGGAAGCACGATGACAATAGGAAGCAGTAACGTGACCCTGTATGCCCAGTGGACGGCCAACACGCACTCCCTCAGTTACAATGGCAACGGCAATACGGGCGGCAGTGTGCCGAGCGGTTCCGATCTAGCCTATAACACGACTGTGACTATACCTAACAACACGGGTAACTTGGTGAGGACTGGCTACACGTTTGTAGGATGGAACACGAAGGCCAACGGAAGCGGTACAAGTTATGCGGCGGGAAGTACGTTAACGATAGGTACATCCAACATCACCTTGTATGCCAAGTGGACAGCAAATAAGTACACCGTGACATTCAACAGCAACGGTGGCAGTTCAATTAACTCAGAAGCTGTGGCGTACAACGGCATGGCAACGAAGCCGACAGATCCGACGAAGACAGGCTACACGTTTGCAGGTTGGTACAGCAATAGTAGATTAACTACACCGTCTACCTTCTCTACACCGGTGACAGGAAACGAAACCCTGTATGCCAAGTGGACGGCAAATAAGTACACCGTGACATATAAAGGTAACAGCAGCACAGGCGGCACAATGCCGACAGACAGCAACACCTATACGATTGGCATGAATGCTACAGTGCTTGGCGATGGAACTCTAGCCAAGACAGGCTACACCTTCTCAGGTTGGAACACGAAGGCAGATGGCACTGGGACAAGGTATGCATCAGGTAGTACGCTAGCTATGAATGCATCCAATGTAACGCTGTATGCTCAGTGGAGGGTTGCCCCGTCCATATCAATGTCCTCTACACTTCCAAATGTGCTTCAGGGGACACCATACGATCAGGAACTCCAAGGTACGGGGGGGCTGTCGCCATACACCTTTACCATAGCCAGTGGTTCTTTGCCAAACGGGTTGACACTGCAGTCAGATGGAAGTCTGGTTGGGACGCCACAACAGAGTGGAACCTTTCACTTCACCGTTCAAATCAAGGATCACGCAGGCACCACAACCACCAAGTCTGTGAGCCTGTATGTGATTCCGACGGCACCCAGAGGCTACCTGAAGACGGTAGATACAAAACAGGTGGTTGGAGGAAGTGGCGGGACCCTGATCACAAAAAGTGGGGATACCAGGGCGACGCTGATTGTAACCTCTGGGACCTTTGCAAACCCGCTACAAATGGACATTACCAGTGGTACAGTACCCGGCAACCTGATTCCAAAGGACTGGAACTTGGTAGAAGCATATGGGGTGAACTTTGATGGACAGTATACCCCGTCAAAACCGATGTCCTTTGCATTGCTGAATCAAGCTATCACGCCGCAGTCTAAGGTCTACAAGATAGTGAACGGGAAACTGATTCCGGTTACAGCCACAGTGACAAAGGGGAAAGCTGCTATTCCCTTTATAACAGATCCGGACTTCGTGGTGCTGCAGCCAAAGCCGGTACCACACGCTACAAAGCCTGTGACAGGGTTTCCTGCATTCTCGTGGGCTGCGGGAGGATTATTCAGTATCCTGACAGGTGGATTGGCACTGTGGTGGCAGAGGCGTAGAAAGAACCTGGAATAGAACTCGTTGCAAAGATATAGACATACAAAACATGAGATGAGGGCTCCTCTATATAGGGGACCCCCTCTATACTCGACGAGAATGGATGGGAACCAATCCTTCGCACCATCTGTCACGACCTTTGTCTACTCCGTCCCGAATCTAGACGCCAAGTGAATCGACATTGCCCTCTCCTCTGGCACTAGAAAGGCATATGGTGTCGAAACTTGTCTATATTCCTTCCCATCAAAAAACAGACTGCCAGGCAGCCTGTAGGGTACTCTTTATCTTTTCGTTCACTTTGCAACGGTTCCTTTAAACCATTGGACCGCCTGAGAACGCTTCCTTGCAGCAGCACCGTATTTCTGTTTAACAGAGTAACCTCTGTCAATTAATTCTCGAAACAATGTTTTCCGGGCTTCTAGGGGAAGTTCGTTGAGTTCAGCCATCGTTCCCGCCTCGACCAGAAACTTTACAACATCCTCAACTTCACTTGAGTCTGCCATCCATTCCTGAGTTTCATGCTCAAAGTGGTCAAAATATCTCCCTGCAATACTGGGTACTTCTTCTGAAGTTGGAAGGATAACAGAATCTCGAGCAGCTAGTCCCATGTTAAAAACCGGTTCAAACCATTCAGTAAAAAAGTCTTCTTCATTGGAAAAATTCAGAACATAGACCGTAGTAAATGTTCCTCCGGGTTTCAACACCCGATGAATTTCCTGGAGAGTTTTTCTTATATCGGTGAAATGTAAAAATAGCATCCCCACCACAGCATCAAAACTATTATCATGAAATGGTATGCTTTCTGCAGGGGCCTGCCGAAACTGTACATTCTTAGCACCAAAGCTAGAGAGCTTCACTTTCGCTCTTTCCAGCATGCCAACAGAGGGATCCGTAGCAATTACATTTCCATTATTCCCAACAACCTCATAGAGCCCGTCCTCCAATGTTAGGGAGCCAGTTCCGCACCCTAACTCAAGAACTTTTATTCCTGGTTTGATATCGCTCCACTCTATAAGCAATTTTCTTCTCTCATGAATGTTTGACACTATCCGCTCCAAAATTTTTTCGTAATCGTCCATATTTGTAAAGTTTGCAGCTCTAGTCAGTTGCTCACGCTGCATTATGTATCCGCATTTCTCTAAATCGTTCCGGCATTCTCTATAAAGCTCCTCGCCGACTGCGGTCAAACGGATGAGTCGCTGTCCATTTCTCACTATCTGCTCCATAAAACCATATTCAATAGCCGAGTTTAGCTCATGCCCCAAGGAGTAATCAATCCAGGGCCGATGCCATTTACCAGAAACAAATGTCTCTTCCGTAACTTCGCCATAGTACAACAAAAGCTGATTGTTTAAGTATGTTATGACTCTGGCATAAACGGATAATAAAGCAGTGCTTCCGCTATTCCCCAAATGGTCCCGTAACAATGAATTAGACACCGAAACCATTTCTTCAGTAATGATTAGCGTGCCAAGTCTCAGATAACTAAGATTAGCAGCGGTCGATAGTAATACTTCATAAAAGGCACGTTCACGAAACTCGGGCGTCAAATGTACATCTGTCCAAAAAACCTCTGAGTCCCTGCAACTAGCTGCTAAGTCTCTCGCATGCTGCTTCAATTGAAGCTTCAGTGTCTTACTCAAGCGTTCCTGTCCATCGTCTGTAGCTAACCAAGGAGCGATAACAATATCCTGTTTAGACATTTTCTGAAATCCATCGAAAATTCGATTGTATACATCTTGCTTAGTGCTATTTGACATAAAAGTCCCCCCACCCTAGTTTACAACTCGCAACCTTCAGAAAACTACATATGCAACATACAGTCTCTACAAACTCCTAAGCGCATGTCCTGTCCATTTGTCCGTTTGAATCCCGTTGTAAAAATTCGATACATGTCTTGTTGAGGCTGCTCTTGTTGACACCAAATACAGCAACACTTGGTCGTCATTTCTATCGCCTCTTATCAATGTACTTAAGGACCCCGCATTCCTATTACACCACACTTTCGTACAAACGTTAACTGTGGCTATGTATACCCGCTAACAGATGGCTCGTCTGGCATAGCCTATTTGTCATCGTCTGAATGAATCAAGCTCTACTTAGGAGACTTTGATTTTTCAGGGGACTTGCAATGGCGGAGGATTCTGGGTGGCTATGCTTTATGTCAACTACGGATGCCCATCAATGATATGCATGACACACACGTTTTCGCCAAAGGTTATCGAACTCCGTTCACTACCTTTTTCCGTCTGCCATTCGCTCTTGAAACACATGCAGCAGAGAACATTATCCATGTATAAGCCGCCGTGAAAAATTACTGAAAAATGTATTTATATAGTTACTGTTATTTAATTTGGGTAGATATATACAGGACTAAAGACCGATGTGTTTATGTCTATTCTATGACAATATTCAATGTATGATTCTAGGTATGAAGGGAGAAAATAACGATGGCCAGCATTACTCAAAAGCAACTTGACGACTTCAAGAATCTATTTCCTGATAATCCTCATATTCAGGCCCTAACCCTCGACGAAGTTCTCCGTAACACCAAGGGAAAGACTGTTGACTGGAATACGATCCAGTTCAATCAGCCAACTGCACAGCCTCTTGTAGCTCCCGCAGAGATATCACTCAGTGCCTGTGAGAAGCAGATTGGGTACGTAATTTTTGACATCGTTTGTTTGGGTGTAGGTGCAGTCGGCTTACGATCTGGGGTAAATGGTGGAACAGTTGAAGCTGTTGCCGGTGCTGCTGCTCCGGTCTTAAACAAAATTGAAGTCATCATTGCAAGAATGGGTGCTCCAGGTGCATCTACCACAGATCTAGCAAAGGGTGTTTTTGACATACTGTCGACCATTTGGACTGGTGGGTGCTTGGGAGCCGTATTTTCGGCATTCATGCAAAGTCTAACTTGGTGGGACATGGTCCTTTACGGTATAACAGGCACTGCGACGATCATTGCTGCTTGTGCGACAGATGGTGCGGCATTTGTTGCTGAGGTTGTAATTCTTCTAGCTACATTCGGCTGGCTTGTAACAGACTCGGTAAGAGCCTATCAAGTTTGCGGTATGTCACCTGAACCTGGAACAATGCCGGGACCAGATCCTCGCCCTGGTACTGACCCGTATCCCTTTGAGCCAGTAATAGCCATCCAAACGTATACCGGAAACTATTTAACGGTCGTCAATAATGGGGGACTTGGTAGAGGTGTTAGTGCCGCTATTGAAACGAACCGCCGGGAAATTGGAGCTTGGGAAAAGTTCACGCTTGAACCTCTTAATAACCAAGAAAGAACTTTTGCTATAAGAACTTCTAATGGCCACTATGTCACAGCAGTCAATGGCGGAGGGATGGGAGGCCCCAACGATGATAATTTTCCCATCCATACAGACGCCACCTCAATCGGTCCATGGGAAAAATTTCAAATTGTTCAAGAACCCGATGGAACATATACGTTCTGTACTTTCACCGGCTTCTACCTGACCGCAGTAAATGGGGGCGGTATGCAACAGAACGACAAGCCGATAAGCACCGATCGCACTGAGGTTAGGGAATGGGAGACTTTTACCATCGTAGACATCCCTCGCTAGGCAAGACACAGTAAACTGATCGAAACATACCGTATGTCAACAACCAGTATGCCTAAAGGCGTTTCACAAAGAGTTTACGCTATTTACCTTATTTCAGAATAGTATGCTGCCCAAAGGTCACTGAACTCTGTTCAGCGCCTTTGGGTTATCCTTCTGTACCGCCGGAAATTGTACGCACTTCTATATCTGCCCTTCGCCTGTGATTTGTACCAGAATACACCTGCTTGTGCTACAGACTTCAGAGGGTATACATGTGGAACCTTAAAAGCACCTGCCAAAATCAGGGGAATATGATCGATAGAAATCCGCCATTCTATGAAAATAGCCCAGGTGGCCGACAATGATCGGAATACATGGCCGATATTTACTGGAATGACTGGCCGAATGCACCTTGTTTATGGTGGGATTTTGACGGCAATAAGGGCTCTAGTCTAACAAGAGAACAGACAGGGAACTGTCAAAATACACATCAAATAGTATGTTTATAAGCGGGATTTTTAACATCGAAATATGCTGAGAATGATTGAAGAACATCAGTATCAATTTTGCTGTTCGCGGTCAATAGCCTATCAAACAACAGGGTCCAGGGTTTCCTGGGCCCATTTTGTCATGCAGCTACACATTAGTAGGAGGTGGTTGTGGTGTGGATGCAACTGGGGGCGTCCTGGGCTGTTCTACTGGTAGTTTTAACTGCGGCTAGTTGGGTAGATATTCGTACACAAAGGATTCCCAATCTCCTGCTGGTTGCAGGGGTTGTCGCGGGCCTTGTGCTGCGTGTTGGATTTGGGGGAGCACATGGGTTTCTTGAAGCACTATTAGGCTTTGGAATAGGGCTATTGGCCGGGTTACTCGGAGAACGGCTGCCTATTGGAATGGGGCGTTGGGGGATGGGAGACGCCAAGACACTGGCTGTGATGGGGGTTTGTTTGGGATGGTTTGGCGTCGTGATCACGGCCTTTGGCGCTGGCATCCTGTTAGCCGTCATCCGCCTGACGTCCCTGACCTTGCATAAGCCCATGCGAACATTGGCATTTGTGCCCGTGTTGGCGGTCTCTGCCTGCATCACCATGGGCGTGGAATTCGGGGTGTTTCAATGGCTGCGGATGTAGTCGTGTGGGGCATCTTCGCCTTCCTGGTGGGTGTGGCAATCCATGAGAGTGGCCATGCAGTGGCCCGAAGTTGGTTGGGCCTGCGTTTTTGTATCGAGCTGGGGCGGGGACCCTGTCTGCTGAAGTCCAAGTATCTCGTTTTGCGGTTACTCCCTGTGGGCGCACGAACAAGGGGAGAGAAACCTACTTCGGTGGCAGTCCCTCTTGCAGGCCCAGTCTTTCAACTGGCGTTCGCGCTGTACCTGCTGCTATGGAGTCCGTGGATAGCCCTCCTTGGTGGCTTGGGTGCACTGACGATATTGCCCTATCGCGTTCATGGACAAGCGTCAGACGGGTTACTGGCGTTACAGATTGTTTTGAAAGGAGCATAAAGCATGGTGAATTTGGAACGGAAGACCCCCATTCTGGCACTGGCCGTAGAGAATCCACCGGCAGAAGAATGGCTGCGTGGGGAGTTGGGCCAGTTCATGGAGGTGGCGCCCGAGGGAATACAGTCACCCGACGACATTCTTGGGGTCGACGTAGACCTGGTTCTGGTGGCCAGGCGGGCAACTGGTTCGGATGTAGGGATTGAAGCGTTTGGAGAGACGCTTGAGGCAGCAACAGCCGGTGGGACAGATGTGATTGCGATTGTTGGCAACCTGGATGAAGCAGGGCATGAGGCGGTGGAGGTGGCAAGAACGCATCACGCCTGGGCTGTGTTAACCAGTGATGGAGAGGGTGTTGGCGGAGAAGAAGTCTTGGAAAAGGTCGTGGCGTATTTCGATGACTGGGTGAACCGAAAGGCCAAATTACAACAGTCGAAAGTCAGGCTCCCGATGAAGGACACCCAGGGGAAACGCCGCAGTCCTTTGTTCGGCGGGAAACCCGCCATTCCGGACAATCACCTGATTGGGGTGACTTCGTCCGGGGCAGCCGGGGGCAGTTATTTTGCTTGGAACTTTGCCACGGCGTTGGCGCAGCAGGGAAATCCAGAAGTTCTGTTGATCAACGCAGAGGATACCACACTGGCCGCGTGGACCCATCTGAAGGAGACCCGCAGGACGGTGCTCAAAGGACAGGGAGAAGAAGCGAGGCACTTTGGTGTCAAAGTGGGGATTGCCACAGCCCCCATGTCAGAGGAGGAGTGGGTCCTGGCGGCCCGGATGAGTTTGTCGCAAACGGTCATTGTGGACCTGACGAAGATGTCCGAGCCGCCATTGGAACGGGTCGAAACCTGGATTGATGTGCGGGACTGTGACCCGGCGCACAATCAGCGCCTGGCTGTAGATGCCACGCCGCATTTCGTCGTCATGAACCGAGTGCCCGACGGATTGCCGATTCAGGCCGAAGATGTCCTGATGGCCCCGCCCAACCTGACGTTGGCCGACGCGCCAACGCAACAAGTGCTGTCGATCTGGACAGGGCGGCCTATGGTCGTAGACGAGGCCGACTTGGCCCAGCAGATGATGC
The DNA here is from genome assembly GCF_016406125.1 of Alicyclobacillus sp. SO9. Classification (NCBI taxonomy): domain Bacteria; kingdom Bacillati; phylum Bacillota; class Bacilli; order Caryophanales; family Alicyclobacillaceae; genus Alicyclobacillus; species Alicyclobacillus sp. SO9. The sequence continues at coordinate 764,592 of NZ_CP066339.1, forward strand.
ATCTATACAGTGAACTATCCAAACAGCGGGAGGGACAACTGTGGAAAGACCAACGTTCATCGTAATTGACCCGAATTTGGAACGGGCGAGGGCCACGTGCGAGCTGCTGAGCCCCAAAGGAGACGCGTTCCCTACAGTTGAATTGAAAGGCGTCCTACGTATCCAGAAACAACAGGGGCATGTGGACGCTATTCTCCTGGATGTGGATGCCACGGAGGACTTGTCTGGGACTGTGGAACGGCTTCACCGGGTCTATCCTACGGCACTGCTGTACGTGACGGGGGAACGGATCCCGGTGAGTTTATGGGGGCCGCTCGTCGAGCTGGGTGTACGGGATTTGGTGTCCCATCCCTTGACGGCACGTAGAATCGCACAACTGGTGGGCTTTGACTTTGAATCGATAAAGCAGGAGGTTGCGCCGCATCCACAAGGGATCCCGGATACAGCCATGTCTGCCGTTGCTGCACGAAGACAATTGGATCACAAACCCACGTATTCCCGTGTTATCTGCGTGACCAGTCCGAAGGGCGGCGAGGGACGAACCACCCTCGTGACGCATTTAGCCAATCATTATGCGAAGCATGGCCCAGTGGTCATTATTGATGCGGATGCGCAGGGGGATATCGCCAATGCATTCCGATTGGATGTCTCCCATACCATCGTTGAAATGGACAATGTGAAATCTGAGAAAGCCTATCTGGATACGCTTCTGGCGATGGACAAAGAAACCGGCATTCGAATCCTTCCGAGCCCCGTAGGGGAACGGATGAATCATATCTCCCGCAAGCAGCTGGAGCGGGCCATCCTAGAGTACCGTCGTTTCTACCCGGTCATCCTGATTGATTTACCGCAAGGCTTCTTGCCCCTGCATCGGACAGCACTGGACTTTGCCACACAGTACATTTGTGTGGTGACCCCGGATACAAAACGCTATCAGCGTGTTGAGGAGTATGTCCGGAAGTTGCGAACAGAAGGGGGAGAGCCTGGTGTGTCCCCTGTGGAATTTGTGCTGAACTATAACAAACCCTATAGCAAGATAGAGGACCGGCCTGTACGTGCCTTGTTACAAGGGTATAAGGTAACCGGTTTGCCCTACGACAGAAGCCTCATGCAACGGATTGTCGGCAAAAAACTGTTTAAGGCCTGCAAGGTCCTGGAGGATGAGCAGGTCGATGTCGTCTCTCACGTCGTGCAACAAAGGAAGAAGTGGAGGGGGAAACGTGCATAAGACAACAGGTGTTTTCATCGGGATCATCGGTGTGGTGGGTCTTGGCACCGGCATCTTGGCGCAGAGAGAGGTCTTCAATGCAAAGCATCTTACACCCGTGGTCGTGGCAGTTCGAAATGTATCTCCGTATCAAAAAATCACCCGTGCAGATGTACGGATAGAGAATCGTGCCCTCGTGAACTTGAACACGCATCCAGAGACCAAGACAACAAGCGTGATCGGGCAGTACACCCGTACGGGGCTGGTTGCAGGAGAGATGGTCTTTCCAGGGACGGTATCGCACAAGTCAGTCTTTATGAGTCTATCTGCCAATGAACGAGCTGTCGCCATTGCGCTCAATAATTCTGGATTTAGCATCCAAGACCTTCGACCAGGCATGCATGTAGACCTGGTAGGTGCGACGCAAGGGGCTCACAGTGGTACAAGTGGCGGCATCATTGCTTCTGACGTCCGGATTCTGCAAGTGGTCACAGCGAATTCTACCGCGCCGAACAAGATTATCGTCGCTGTGCCAGTAAGTGATGCGACGGCTGCCTCACAGGCCGCCATAGATGGAAATGTACGTGTGGATGTCGTACCGAAAGGGTAGGGGAGAGGTGGCATCTATCATAATTATCTAAAAATAAGAATATGTGGTATTCTAAGTGTGAGAAATAGTAAATTTCAATAGGGGGCATATTGTCATGAGGCGTTGGAATGGGGTAGCGGTGGTATTGGGGATTGTAGGTCTGATATCCGGGTGTGGCACGCACGTAGCATCCAGCCAGGCAAAAAATAATGTGGCGTCACATACGCCTGTCCGTGCCGTGACAAACACTGCTGGTATGCTGAAGACTGCAGACCAGTATCTGCACGGTACGATGTATTCCACACTCAACAATGCCACATCTCCATCTCATACAAAGGGATCGACGACGAAGTCTACACCGAGCAAATCACCAAACAGGCCGTCCTCTTCGAAATCTACTGGTAAGCATACGTCAAAGACAATCACAACTGGGTCAACACAAGCGAAAACGAGCAGCTCGTCCAGTTCGAGTCATTATAGCAGCGGCACAAGTACTGCAACGACCAAATCGACGTCACCGTCTTCAAGCGGGTCCAAGACAGCTACGTCGACACAGAGTACCAGTTCGAGTGCGTCCAATCATACAACATCATCGTCGGGAACGAAGACCACGACGAAGAGTACCAGTGGGGGAAGTACGTCAAAGACCAGTTCAACGCCAACGAACACGAAGCCCAAGACTTCCGGTGAAGATGTGTGGGCTACGAATTATCTTAACAAGATGTACCAATACGATACGTATAACAGTGGCCCGAATGTCTCCTACATGAACTCTCTGACAGCAGAGTTGGCGAAAGGACAAGTTTCTGCCTCGACAGTGAAAAAGGACTTGGACGGACTCAAACCATGGAAAGCTACTATTGAAGGTATTAATCAAATGTGGCAGGTAAGTTACGTCCAGACCTGGACTAAGAATTTTTCAACTATGCCCTCTTCAACAATACCTATGAATAATTTGATTTCAACGACTATCCCTGGACAGTCAAACCAGGCAGATTATTTTCGCCTTTACGTCTGGTACAACGCAGACACGAAACTTTACACCATGGATATGCTTCAGGTCGGATTCGAACCCCCAAAAGTAAACATCGGCACTTCCAACTAAAGAAGGTGAGTAACTTGAAGTGGTCTCGGGTTATGCTCAGCATATTGAGCCTACCTATATCGGTCGTGGTTTTGAGTACAATGCATCCGACTATCGCACGAGCAGCCACTCAGACGGTCAAAGTGGATGTTGGGACACTTTACAAGAGCATGACTTATAAGAGTTCTACCACCGATACGTACTCAGGTAGTCAATGGGGGCAATATTCGTCTACTTACAGCTACGACAAAACCGGCTATCAAGGGACACTCCATGCCACAACCGTAACGCTGGTTCCGAAAAACAAGATTACCAATCGCAGTACAACACTCGCGCACACCATAGAAAAGGGACCATATTACTCAGGCACGGATGCGAATTTCCCTAACTCGTATTCCGAAACGTACACTGACTCCGCTTCAGGTGTAACTAAGACGTATAGCTTGCAACGATCCGGTTCTCCTTACAAAGTCGCGGGTTCACAAAGTGAACAAACCTCTAAGTCATGGGGCGCAACGGGTAAAATCGGGAGCATTGTTATGGGGAGCAATGGATATCCGGTGGAACTGAGCAAGTTCGGCTACCCAATTATCGGCTGGATGTCGAATAGTTACTATGATTATCCTGGTGACGGTGGTGGACCTTACTATTTTCGCAGTAATCCGCAGTGGGTACATGATTACTATGGACCCAACGGCTCACCCAACTACTATGGTAAGTGGCCTGACAGTACACAAGGTTGGACTGCTATAAGTGAGACGTGGGCAGATTTCTTTCCCCAAAGCGCCAATAACTGGCCGAATGTAACCACATATGTCTATCACGATGGTCATTGGCGTCGTTGGTGGGTTTCTGACACAGGTATTTATAACGCGTACCGCAAAGGACTCAACATCGTGTACGAGCGGCCCAACTGGACTTGGGGTCAGAAATACTCGAGTACAGTATCCTTACCAAACATTTCGACGCAGTGGGAAGTCTATGTGACGTATTCTGGAACAGTGAATCCGATTACGCATGTGAGTGCTTCGCCACCTGTTGTCTACACGAACCAAACGTCGAAGGTCACCGGGACTGTGCCCGGTCCGATTGGTTCCAATCAGCGGCTCTTGATTTACGATCTTTCTTCAAGGCAAAACGTAGCGTATGGAGGCTGGGGCAGCGGCAAGGTGACAGCCAACGTTCGTTATGAAAGTGGACAATCTCACCAGTACGAGGTTTACGTGACCAACAGCGCCGGTCACTGGATAAGTGGCGGGAACAGGATTTGGGTGACGTGGATATGGCCTAAAATCACAGTAACAGCTTCACCGACCAGTTTGCTCACCAATCAATCTACGACGCTTACCGCTTCGGTTCCATCTGGAACGCTCCCGCCTACGGACAAGCTTACGATCTGGGATACGACAAGCGGCGGTAACGTGATTGGATGGAGTCAAGAAGGTGTGAGCAGCTTTTCGGGTCAAGTTACACAGACTACGCCAACTAGACAAACGTACGAGGCATTTATCACCAATAGGCATGGAAATTGGCTCTCTGGTGGGACCACATGGAATGGCGGCGGCACCGAGGCTACGGTCTCCTGGCAGTGGCCGTCCGAATCCATCAGCGCCTATCCGAAAACATTGACGGTAGACCATCATGCAACCCTGACCGCGAGTGTCCAGAGTGGGACACTCAGTTCCGGAGAACGACTGGAGATAGTGGACAAAACGACCGGTGGCCACGTGGCTTATGGTGGCTGGGACGTCACGACGATGACAGCCAGTGTCGCGGAATCGAGACCGACGACACAAGTGTATGAAGTGTTTATCGACGGCAGTCAGGGGCATCTTGCAGGTGGCCATGCTACCGCAGCTGTCACCTGGAACTGGCCGAGTCCAACGGTGCAGCTGAGTGCCTCTCCAACGTCACTACCGGTCGGGGCGAAAACGAGATTAGAGGCGGTTGGCGTGAATATTCCAACACAAGCTAAGCTCATCATCAGGAATGTTTCATCCAACAAAACCCTGGGCACCTATACCGCGCAGGACTTCACGTGGTCAAAGGTGCTGCCCGAGTCGGATAGCAAAAGAACGCCGCAGACTGATAGGTATATCGCGCAGGTGGTATCCTCCAGCGGCAAAGTTCTCACGCAAAGTAGCACGGTCACCGTGACCTGGACAAAGGACACAGGTGCGGCCACTGCGCCATTGAACCTCGTGCTACATGCAACGGGTATTCCACAATATATAGATCAGGGAAAGAGTTATGTTCAAAAGTTTGATGTGTCCAATGATGGGGCTGTACCGGTAGATACCGTACTTCGATTCCAGTATCAAGGCATGAAGTCCAAACAGGTACAAGACGGAGACATGAAGATTTGGAAAAACACACCTGTGACTGCGACACATGACTATCCGGTTGTCCTTGGCGCACATGATGCGACACAGTTGACAGTGACTGTACCAGCCGGTACAGATTACATCTCTACGAGTTTGAACGCAGCTGGGTTGCCGAAGTGGGAACCGGACCCGAACTATAAGATATTCTGGACGGCCTATGTGAACCCGGCACACAATCCGGTAGAAACGACATATGCGGATAACGTGGTGCAAATATCGGTGCCTACCAATCCGGCAGAACGAAATGCACCGGAACCCGTTCCCTATGTCATTTCCAATCCGCCTGGAGAAACCATGTTTGGGGAAAAGCACTTCTATAATCCGAACTGGGTCTACAAAGGTGGACAGTGGCACTACATTGGTCCTGGTCCGGCCAAATGGGTGACGGGAAAAGCAAAGTTTAATCCGGGCAATCCGTAAGAGTCGTGAGGGAGCCATGCTATAGTTCTGAACGAATTACCTTAGAGAGATGTAAACATAAACCCTTGGCTCCTTCATGGAGTAGCGTGTATACCTAGTTTCTAATTTGAGTGTCGAGATAGTTCAGTCATGGATAAACATAAACATTGATGAATTCTACAAAATGGACGCGCAACGATTCCGTGTCACGTGCTGTCAAATGGAAATGTGGGACTGGAAACCCTAGTGCCGTGTTCTCTTACAGTTCAAATTGCCGAATATAAGACAATCGATAGCGTCCAAAAATGGTGAAAATCATGTCTCACAGTTTAGTCACACATTATTTTTTCAGGATGAAGATTTAGTGAGAATTATCAAAGAACTGGAGTTTTTAACTTCAACATTTGATTCTCCGAATTTTTTAAGAATATACTTCTTTTGACTTGGCGTTAATTTTGCTACATTAATTTCGTCCTTCCCAGTTGTAACATCTGGGCCATGACTAACTAAGTGAATGCCTCTTGAAGATAATATTTTTGCGCTTTGTGAAACCGTATGGTCAATTGTTAGAAGCTGTTTCTTGTTATGGGGCGTCTTTCTAAAAGTGAATAGTTTAGAATTAGCCCCATGTCTTATGACTTTTTCAGCTTTTTTGCTTAGTTTTGTCAAATAAACGTTAATATGTTTTCCGTTATTCGTTAAGACCACACCGCCATAAAGATTAGGAAATTGAGTCTTTCCTATGTCAGCAGATTTATGCACGGTTACATCAAGATCATAATGCCTTTCTTTTGAAGAGGGTATTGCAATTGAATTAGCATTTGAATAGAACTTCGGGTTTGTTCCCTTAGAAGAGCTTTTTGTCATGTTATTTGTTGATTCATGTACCGAATTCGCCCTGTTTTGATTAAAATGTGTAATTGCAAGATATCCGCTACCCGCTATAAACAAGAAGGATATACCAGTGAGAATACCAGTATATACAAATCCAAATTGATTAAATTTAAACATATGTGAAGTCTCCTTAAAGTTACGATAATGCTTTTTTCCAAACAGAAAAAGTATGTTCTCCCACGAGTTTAACTCGACGACTATGCATTGTAAAAACAAGAGTTGGAAAACCAGTTATCAATTTCTTGTTCTCTTTCAAGGCATAGTAAACCTTAAATCCGGTTATCCCCAGCATCTTGAATTCTTTTTTAGAAGTGGCTACAGCCTCCTTTAAGGATGTATTTTTGGGGAAGCCTGTACTCACAATAACAGGAGGATTCTTTAGTTTGCTCTGTCCAGATGACAGTAGAAGTAAAGTCCTTTGACAATGTGGACACCAGTATGCTTCAAATAAAATTGGTTGGGTTTTATTGAATGTTATAGGATTTCCGTTTTTATTTACGATAGTCATACTATGTAATTCTGTTGGAGTTATTGACTTGACGTCAAAACTGGAATCAGGTGTCGTTTTTTCCTTGTTTAATAAATTTTGTACTTTTAACGCAGGCTGTTGAGATGAACACCCTGTAAGTAACAAACTTCCCAAGACAACCATTAGTAATATTCTTCTCATTTTACACCATCTCTTAGACATTTATTGTGTTCTACACAGGGAGAGGTGTACCTCTTCCCTGTGTAGAATCACTATACTCAGGTATTAATTGAAACTCCAAAATAGTTGAGAATGTTATTTATATTTTCATAATACAAATTGGTATAACATTGCCTGTTATTTGGATAGTTAGTACATGTGGTAGATCCGGATCCCGCAGAAACTGTTCCCACCGCATAAAGATAGGACCCTATCCATCGAAATACGGGACCACCACTATCCCCTGCCCCGTTTGCTATACCACCACTTGTATTGCTTGCTTCGACTTCATGCGTAAAAGTATATTTCCCGTTGTCGGGGTAAATTGTCATGTCTGCATTTTGGACCACTAACCCACATAGCTCTCCATCGAACGCCCCACTTTGGCAAACTTGATCTCCTACTACAACCGAACTCGTACCACTGACAGCATCTCTAACAGGATTAGAAGAGCTTCCTGACCAAATAAGCTTACTACTTCCCCCAGATGCAGAAATCAAGGCAGAATCAATCTCATTGGAGGTACCGTTTCCACTGACTGATCCCATATAACTAAACGATCCAAGACCTAATGTCATTGCACCATTATATACACTTGTTCCAGTGGAGTAACAGTGTCCAGCTGTCAGTAAAAATGCTTGAGTTGTTGTATGAACACCGAATCCATCCGTACAATCTCCGGTACTATCATCGGTTATAAAATCCCCCCCATTCCAAGGTGCAGAATCACTTGAGCGACTTGCAGTCAAGTGTGGAATAGAGGATGTACCAACACTGTTGACTTCAACATTTGATTTCCCGAATTTCTTAAGAATATACTTCTTTTGACTTGGGGTTAAATTTGCTACGTTAATTTCTTCCTTCCCAGTCTTGATATCTGGTCCATTACTGACTAAATGAATGCCTTTCGAAAATAACGTCTTTGCATTTTGTGAAACCGTATGGTGAATTTGTAGAAGTTGTTTTTTACTGTGAGGCGTCTTTATAAAGGTGAAGAGCTTAGACTTGGCCCCATGTCGTATAGCTTTTTCAGCATTTTTACTCAATTTTGTTAAATAAACGTTAATGTGTTTTCCATTATTCGTTAAGACCACACCGCCATAAAGATTAGGGAATTGAGTCTTTCCTATATCACCAGATTTATAAACACTTACATCAAGAGCATCATGTCCTCCTTTCGGAATATTCGAAGCTTGACGACTACTCGCCATTACAGGACTAGAAGCAAATAAAATCCCTCCTAGAAGTCCCACACTGCCGACTAAGGTAAAAAGTAATCTACGCATTAATGGTTACCTCCCTATTTAAAATACACTCATAAGTAGTATTCTTTGTAAATGTTCTATATCCTTCAAATTTTTACTTAATTATTCAATGTTAATGATCTCGGGAATTGAGATGCAGGGGAGTAAATCCATATCTAGAAGCTAATTGAGAGAACAGGTGTAGCGCTATATAAGTTACGGACGTAAACGTGATCTGCTCAGATATAGATTACTTATAAAAGAATATAATTCTATGAAAGTTAAGGTACTAATGAACATGAAAGATATGGCACACCAAAAGCACACGGCATGAATTATAAGTAACTCCGTTAATGTTAAATAAGTCGAAAAAGAGAAAGCTATGAAAATAAGAAGCGTATATGTTAAATTCAAGAATCTATTTTTTGAAGAAAGCTGAGTCAAGAATAATACAATATACCCAATTATTCCTATAAACGCAACGGGAATACCGAAAAAATCAGAATAGTGGCTCATATTCACTGTATCGCAACCATGTGTTGGACAAAAACTCATTCTTTCAAGATGATACTTGTAAAGCAGAAGATAACAAGAGTCAATGAACCCGGAAATCAACAAGGTGTTCTTAAGCACTCGCATCATTTGGTATTTCACACCTTAAAAAAGACATACGTAGCATAAATGTAATCTTCTACCTTGTTAGAGGGTACTATATATATTTAAATTACGCAAAAATCCAAATCTATTCAAATAAATAAACCTATATAATATCTGGAAATTGTGATGATGGGCGCAATAAGACGTGCCTACGAGGATTCGGAAGATCGGGACTAAGGAAATATTCTTGATGTTAATTTCGACCAGTAATGCAAAATGGATATCTCCTGAAATGATCAAGGCAATTTGCCTTCCATGTAATCCACGTGATGAAAAGTGTTTATTAGCCATGATCTTCGTTAGCATATAACTTTGTGAAAGTGTCGGTGTATGCCAAGAGAGACTTTCCACATCTGCGAACAGATTACCTGAGCCCTTAGCGAGGCGCCATAGGCTGTGAGCATCTTGATGTCGTGACTCAGGTTATCAGGGGACAGGATTGTATAGAGGTAAGACACTGAATGAGTGGTCGCCTAGGTAGTGGGACAGTACATGGTGAACACATGAGCGGTCCTGTTGGCTCGGAAGTGCGTCTGGGCCTTTTTGTCATGCGCTGCGCCATAGATGGGAGGAGGGTTGTCATGAAGAGATATCTCCAGCGCATTTGGCAGGAGGAGGCAGGCAACAGCCTTGTTGGGGACATGGCCTTTGCCCCCTATGCCGTCTCTATTTTTCTCATGGCTGTGTTTGTCACCGTGATCATCTGTTACGTCGTCTGGGCCAACTTTGTATTCGCGGTCGCTGTGTGGGACGGGGCACAGGCAGAATCACGGAGTCCTGGAATCGGTTCAACCATTGTCATGCAAACGGTGAAAGATGCAGGAATCAGCACTGCACCCAGTGTCAGCGTGAATGATCACGATGGGGACCAGGTGGATGTGTCCGCAACACTACAATTGCCCATTCCGGACTTAGGTGTGTTTTCACAGTATGGATTCCACCCGTCCTTGACACTCACCAAAGCATATCTTGCGCCGAGGTGGTGGACATGAAGTTTGGGCTCCTCGCGATGTTGTACAGCCTGTTGATGGCGGTCGTTATGTCCCTTGTTTTCCTGACCCTGGGGCAGTTGTACATCATCCGTCAAGATGCATCTGCTGCGACGACCGATGCGGCGCTTACTGCGGCTGCAGCCATCCTGCAAAGTGGCGGCACGTATGTCCTTGACCCTACACCGGCCGTGAATGCGGGTAAGACTGCCTATGCGAGGGTCTGGCAGATGCAGCATCTGCACGGGCTTACCACAGTAGGTCCAGTCAAGATGACAGTGGACGCGGACCATGTGAGCGCCACGGGTGCCGTGACATTTACGCCTCTTCCATTGTGGCCGCTGAAAAAACTATTCCCACAGGTGAATTTTGACACCGTCACACTGACCCGTACAGGAACGGCCAACATCCATCAACCCGCATAAAGGAGGGTGTCCAGTGAGTCAACCAAGTTGGGATACATTGGAGGCTTTACAGTTTCAGGAGTATGAGGAATCTCAAAAGGAACTGGCCGTTGAAGAGGTCTCCCAGGCAGAGGGAGGAACCGATCTGGGTCAACTGGCAACGTATCAGCAAGAACTGATTGACCGGCTCCTGCAGGAGCCGCCAAGTGAACGAACGCGGATTGAACAGCAGACCTTGCTCCATCAGGTGATTTCCGAAACATCCATACCGGGGCCTGTACACTTTGACGTCATTGAATCGGTCCTGGACGATATGTACGGATACGGCCCGGTTCAGGAACTGTACGACCGGCTGTCTGTCACGGACATTCAGATTTTCGTCCCTTTAGCAGATACGGAGGCACATCGGATTCAGTACGTGGAGAATGGGGTACGAAAGGCATTCTCGGGCCGGTTTCGAGACAAAACCCACGCCATTAACTGGCTCAACAACAAGTTAGCACGCATCGGACAGCGATTTGACCCGGCCTCCATGACGGTGGACGGGGCCATGCCGGACGGCTCTCGCATCCATGCGGTCTACGGACCTTCCGGGTACTCTACCTGGGATTCTGAGGCGGGGTTCCGACTGGTCCGGTGTCTCGTTATCTCCATTCGCCGATTCGGTAAACTGTTCACCCCAACGGACCTGACCAATTCTGGAGACGTGACAGCCCGGCCCACACTCTACAGCGCGACAGAATACGGGTTCCAGATGCCGGAGAAATGGTTCGTGCACCAGGACGCCTCGGTAGATATCGCCACCATGGAGTACTTTCGCATCATCATGGAGATGGGCATCAACTTTCTCATTGCTGGCGGGACGGGCGCAGGAAAAACCACCTTTGGGAATGCGCTCACCACCTATCTGCCAGCGCACGTAGTGACGCTCATTATCGAGGAATCGCCGGAATTGCAGGCCATGGTGCCACACGCCATTCGGCTCTATGAAGACCGCCCCAATTACGTGGGCAGCAGAGTTGGATTCAGTCTCCAGGATGCCCTCAAGGCAGCGCTGCGCATGTTTCCAGACCGGATTTTTATTGCGGAGCTGCGAGATCAACTGGCCTATTTGTATTTGCGCGCTATCCAGAGTGGGCACGACGGCTCCTTTACCACCATCCATGCTTCCAATTGTGCCGCTGCACTCCGGCAGCTCATGACCTATGCCAAGTCCCATCCAGACAAGCCTACGGAGGAATACCTGACCACCGTCATGAGGGAGCGTCTCGGCATGGTGTTTCACCTCAGTTTGGATAAGAAAGCGAAGGCACAAGGGCTTGCTACGGCCCAGTACGTGGATGAAGTGGTGGAAATTCTGCCGGGCAATCAAGGCGTGGAGACCCATACGGTGATGCGGTATGAACGCGGGATCGATGAGGCGGGGCAGCCCCGTGGGTATTTCCACTGGATGGGGCCGAGTTCCCACTTTCTATTACAGATGACGGAACTCGGATTTGAGATTCCCGCATCATGGAGGTGACGTTGTGACGTTTCTTGGTATTGTTCTCATCACCTTTCTGTTGGGGATGACCCTTTGGGTCAGGTCCAGACATCGGCTTCATCAACAAAGTATGATGCTGCCCGGTTACCGGCGTACGTTTCGGCAAAAGCAGTCTCTGACGGTGAAATGGGGACGTGGAGTCCGGAACTGGTTGAAACATCTGGGCGGGACCTCCTGGATGTTGACGGGACTCGGTACAGTGTTGGGCGCCGCACTGGGATATATGGGGTTTCAGTCCTTTACAGTGGGCGCACTCGTTGGATTGTGCACCCCGCTGTTCGTGACCTTGTGGCTGAAGAAATACCTGGAGAAAGAGTATCTCCAGCAGGTGAAAGATACCTTGAGATTTCTCGAATCCTCTTTTTCTAGTGGCGGGCAAATGGAGGATGCACTCCCGGAGATGCTCAATCGGTCGCAAGGTCGCATGCGACGTGAAGTGGAAGTGGCGGTGGCCCTTCAGCGAAATGGGACACCGATGAGAGACATCCTCATCCATTGGAACGAGATGACACTGGAACCGCATCTGGCGTTTGCGCTCCGGTCCATTGCAGATGTTCTGAAAGACGCAGGAGATCTCGTCACGGTGGTGTCTGAATCCATCACAGAGATGCAACGGGATGAGCAGTTTCGGGAAGCCCTGCAGGTGGTAACCCGTAATTCGTGGGTGAATCTTAGCCTGGTTCTGAGTTTCCCTGTCATCTCCTTCTTGCTGTTTCACCATGTCGTCCTCACAGAACTCCAAGAGATGCCGTGGCTGACGGCAGTCCTTGGCGCTGGCGTACTTGGGTTTGGGTCCATTTTCACCTGGTTCATCTATGTTTCCAGGGTATAGAAAAGAGCAGCGGTACGATGTCAAGGCCCTAAGGTGACATAATATTTGTCGAATTGCTACTACGTTGGACGTGGTGCCAAAATTAGCAATACTCAACTAAGCCCACCCTACCTAGATTTTTAAAATATGGTGAAAAACCTAGGAACTGGTGGATAGAGGTCGATCGCGGTAAGTTTATGCGCGTTGTCGGACCCCTCCTTCCGGAGTGTAAAGTCGGTTGGTCTTTAGCAGATAGAAGACCACTCGCATCAGTTTCCGGGCTGTAAGCGCAAGGGTACGTCCCTCGGCAAATTCCTTTGGCTCCGCTCTCTTCTTGGCATAGTACTCGGCGAAAACAGGGTCGTGCACCCGGACACTGTTTGCCGCTTCAACCATGTAGTACTTGAGGTAGCGGTTGCCAGAATGAATCAGTCGAGTTCGGTTGGCTGTGAATTTCCCGGACTGGTGAACGGTCCAAGCGAGCCCGGCGTGTTTAGCGGCTTCCGCGTGGCTCTTAAACTGGCTTACATCCAGCTCAGCTACAATGCCGGAAGCAAGAATGGGACCGATACCGGGAATGGAATCAAGGGTTTGCGGGATCGTCGCCAAGTGGTCCTCAATTCCTTTGCGTAGTGCCTTCAGTTGCTCTTGTACCGTTCGAATCACGCGAATACTAGAAGCCATTGCGAGATTGACCGAGTCCGACATCGACTGGGGTAGCCGGTACGAGGAGCGAGCAGCCTTCTGTAGCACTTTAGCAACGACCTCAGGATTTTCGAATCGGTTCTTGCCATGTGCCACAAGGAATTCAATGAGACGCTCAAGGGGCATCTCACAGAGTTCCTCAACGGATTCGAATTCCTCCATGACAGCAATGGAAGTTGCCGAGAGCTTGTTTCTCTTAAAGGGACCTGTGCTGCTGTAGTCACTGAACTTGAGATACAAGTTCGTCATGAGGAAGTTGCTCTCTCTAGACAGATCCTGCATCAGGTGGTAGCGGGCTCGCGTCAAGCGCTGCAACGCCATGAGCGGCTCGCTCCAGGTAAAGGGATGCGGGAGAAGGCCTGTCCGAAGCTTAGCTGCGATAAACCAGGCATCTACTCTATCGTTCTTGGGGGCACTCAGGTAATGGGATTTCTTAAACTCCCTGATAAGACTGGGGTTAAAGACGTAGACCCTACGCTGAACACCAAAGTCCAAATGACGTTGCAGATACATGGCGGCATGGGTTGAGTAGCATCCAGTATGTTCGAGACCAAAGAGAATCTCTTCAGCCTGTTTCTGTTTTGCCAGCTTGGAGATACGATCCTGAAACTCTAAAATCCCAGGACGATTGTTGGTAACGGTGAATCGACTCACAGGTCGTTTCTCATCGTCCTGTGTTAAGCAGCAAACCACGTTCTCTTGGCTGCCTACATCAATTCCGACAAACAAGGAGGAAGTCAATATAATCACCTCCTTCAGGTTGGGATGCAGATGCCTGCGACCTCGGGATGACCCTGGGAAACCCATGAACGACAGCCTTGCGAGCTATTGGAATACACCAGACGTCATCGGTGCACGAGCCTCCTTCTGCTGGCAGGAGGGATGACGGACCGGGAAACAGTCAGCGTGTAGGTCTATTCCATGGGGCCAGGGGAACAATCTTTCCTCGGAAGACACCCTCAGATGAGGGGCAACGGGAGGGATAGGAACATTCCCTTGGTAGACACCTACGGCTATTTTCCCAAGATCAGCCCGAGGTCGTAAACACTCACTTTGTCACAGAAAGGTCTATCAACATTTGATTAGGTTTTCAAGGAACAGAAATTTAATAGAGCAACTACATTATGGTTTTACGTAAACCAATTCAGCAGCTGTTCTTAATATACAAGGAGGGGTACAACATGATTGGACTGGGTGTGAGTATCGTCGTGATGTGCTTTGGCTTGGGGGTGCTGTATTATGCCTTCCCGGATGTGGGGGTTGCCTGGTACAAGCTTCAAGGAGGACGCAGCAAGGCAGCGCAACAAAACAGAAAGCGCGTGTACAAGGGGCTGGTTCGCATGATGGAGGCCGGGATCCCCTATCCCCTGTTGCACCGATTGAACCATATGGTCCGGATGGCAGGGAGGCCCTATGGGTTGGAGGCCCCCGACTGGGTGCTGGTGGAACTGGGGGTCATCCTGGTGACCTGGCCGCCCCTGATGCTTCGCGGGAGTCGCTTCAGTGGACTGTTGCTCTCCATCGCCTTCATGGCATTGCCTTGGTTGCTGCTGCGTTCCAAGGCGAAGCAGCGGCGGCTGGATGCACAGACGCAAATTCGGGCCATGAAGCGCATGTTTCGGATGAAGTTACTCGATGGCGCACACATTCCCGACGCCCTGCAATCGGTAGGCGATGCAGCCATTGGCGAATTTGGGGACACATTTCGCAAACATCTGACTCGGTTGGACCAAAGCATGAAAATTGCCATGCAGGGACTGAGAGATGAATACGGCATTCCGGAATTGGATGTGTTTGCCCTGGCGTTGGAACTGGGAGAAGAGAAGACGTCTCAAGAACTGTTGAAGGAGTTGAACCGACAGATTGACGACGAGTACAAACACATCCAAAACTACCTGGAAGCCAGAATGAGTCGCCTGAAGATGGCGCAAGGGGGGGCCATCTTTCTCTTGGTCCTTGTCGTGGTCGGCGTTATGATGACCTTTGCCGTCGCTGGGACACTGCACATGATTGGAAAGGGAGGATTACTCGGATGAGAAACAGGATTCGCAAGTGGGTGCTGAAATCTGTCAATGACGAAGTGTATTCGGGGGAGGCTGTCGACACGGTGTGGTTTATCGTGGGCGGCATTCTGGTGGTGGCCCTGGCCTACGTGGTATGGCCCATCATTCAGAACTATGCATCCCAGTTTTTGACGCTGCTGTGGACAAAAATAACAGGGTTACTTTCATAGGGGGGCGTGAACATGGCCGTACTGGGTATTGATTTGGGATATGGGTTTACCAAAGGGGTCGTCACAGGTTCAGAGGAGAAATTTCTCTGTCAATCCCTGATTGGATCGAGTTTGGAGCGCGTGCTCTCTGGCGGTCTGTTTGGTACGAATCATCCAGATGACATCCAGGTGGATATTGAACGCGGCGGCACATCCGACTCTTACTTCATCGGAGAGCTGGCTAGAAGAGAATCGACGGATGTCACCTATACCATGGATGAAAACAAAATTGACCATCCTCTGACACAGGTATTGCTGTGCGCAGCCAGCGCGGTGCTGTGGCCAGGAAAGGACGCAGGGCCGGTGCATCTGGTCACGGGTCTGCCCATGAGTCATTACAAGACACAAAAGGCGAAGCTGGAGGAGAACCTGAGAAAGTTGGATGCCAAGGTGCGGATTCCGGGCAAAAATACGGGCTGGGTCCCTGTGAAGTTTGACCGAGTCACCGTCTTCATGCAGGGGTATGGGGCCGCGTACGCAGCAGTGCTGGATGAGAACGGGAAGCCGAGAGATAAGGAGGTCCTGCAAAGTGGTGGACTGGTGGTCGTGATTGAGTCTGGCCACAAGACCACAGATGTCGTGACCTTTGAAACGAAGCCAAAGTTTCGCCCAGTCGATCACCTGTCCTTCAGCCTGAACCTGGGCGGGGACAACTTGGCCCAGACCATGCTGCGTGTGTTTCAGGAGAAAGCCGGTGCCCAGTGTCCTGCGTCGGTGCAGGACCAATGGACGTATGAGGGGCAGCTTTGGTACGACGGGAAAGAAGTGAATGCCAAACGGGAATTGGACCAGGCGCGGGAACGGCTGGGGCAAACCATCATGGACCGGATTCGTGCCCGGTTTGGGGACAACGCAGGTCGGGTCAGTACCGTGTTCCTGGCAGGGCGCAACGCGCCTTTGGTCGAGCAGCCCTGCAAAAGTACGTGGAACAATGTGAGGGTGGTCGACAACCCCCAATTCGCCAACGCAGAAGGGTATCGGATTGTGGGAGAAATGCTGGAACGAAAAGCAACTGCCAGGTCTCAGGACAAAATTCGGATAGCGTGAGAAAGGAGAGACTGATGGAACTCATTCCAGTATTTCAAGGCATTGTGGAAGTCACTTCGGCTCAGGTCATCGGGTATGAAGCGATGATACGGGGACGGATAGGCCGCACGCGGGTGGGTCCTGGAGACCTCTTTGCAGAGGCTCGAAGAACAGACAGCGTGGTGCAATTGGACAACCAGGCTCGTGCCGCCAGTCTGGGTTCGTATGTTCACAGGGAGTTACTCTTTCTTAACGTAGAAGTGCCGACCCTGGACATGAAAGCATTGACCTTCCCACCGCATGTGGATTTGTCCCGTGTGGTACTGGAGGTGACTGAAGCCGTCCAGTTTCAGCATCCCATCGAAGAGGTGGCCACGTATCTGGAACCGTTTCGCCGGGAGGGGATGCAGGTCGCCATTGATGACTATGGTCGTGCCTGGTCCAACCTGCCCCGGATTGAGGTGCTCCACCCCGAGTACCTGAAGCTCGACCGGAGGATTTGTGCCAATGTGGCGGAGAGGCCCAGCGTGGTCGCCGGGATGGTGAGTTTTTGTGAACGTGCGGGGATACACCTCATTGCGGAAGGCATCGAGACTGCAAAACAAGCACAGGTCATCTCAGATTTGGGTGTACGGCTTGCACAAGGCTATTACTACGATGTGCCTCATGCATTGCAAAGGGCTGCGGTGACATGAACCTGCATCTGAATTTGAATCTGTCCAGCCTTCGAGCTGCGGTACATCAAGTGAAAAACGCTCCAGCTGTCAGGAGGGCAGTGAAGCAGTATCCGCTTGGTCGGGTACTGCTTTTTGCAGTGGAGCACCCGCAAATCGCGATCGCGTTGGGGGTCGCTGCGCTCTACATATCCATGATGCTGCCAGCCACCATTTTTCTTGTGACGATGAGTCTGGAAGGCGTAAATGTGCAGCAGACCGTCAGTGCCACGGGGCTGCCCACATCCGTCAAACCGGGGGTCATCCCCACCCACGTCTTGCCTGCTCTGGAGCATGCAGCACAGAAGTACCGTGTGCCCTTACCGTTCCTAGCTGCCGAAGCCAAGGTGGAGTCCCGGTTCAATCCCAAAGCGGTGAATCACGGTTCCGGCACCCACGCCAGCGGCATGATGCAATTTGAACCGGGTACCTGGAACGGGTTTGGCGATCCCCTCACGGCATTGGACGAGTTTGATACAAATCCGGCACGCATTGCTCATTACGGGGGCTATGGGGTGGATGCGGACGGGAACGGCACAGCCAGTGTCTATGACCCTGCCGATGCTGCCATGGCAGCCGCGCACTATTTGCGTCATCTCTATCAAGGGTATGGCCACAACTGGAAACTGGCCAGCTACTGGTATGGCGCGGAGACACAGGCGTATGTGCGTGCTGTGATGCGGGATATGGCCGGGTTTGTACCGCCTGCTGAGAAAACGGGACCTGCGGCAGATTGGTTTATTGGTGGCAAAAAAGGTACTGCTGTTGTAGACCAGCAACCTACGCGTCTGACGCTGTCGACCCAAGCCTGGGCACCCATTTATGCGCCTACCGCGGGTACGCTCACCGTGACGTACAAGCCTTCCGGAGATACCCTCCAGTGGCAAAACGGGGTTGGGCTGATTTCCCTGACCTTTTCCGGGGGCCTTGTGGCCTGGGCCACGACGGGGACAGTGAGCGCTGGCCAGTTGATTGGATTTACGACCACGAAGAAGCTCGTCATCACCGGCAATGTGGACCCGCTGTCTGTCGTGGGCGGGAGCTTGCCTACATGGATAAGGATTTCATGACAGAGTGCGTATCCAGATAAGAGCAGCGGTACGATGTCAAGGCCCTAAGGTGACATAATATTTGTCGAATTGCTACTACGTTGGACGTGGTGCCAAAATTAGCAATACTCAACTAAGCCCACCCTACCTAGATTTTTAAAATATGGTGAAAAACCTAGGAACTGGTGGATAGAGGTCGATCGCGGTAAGTTTATGCGCGTTGTCGGACCCCTCCTTCCGGAGTGTAAAGTCGGTTGGTCTTTAGCAGATAGAAGACCACTCGCATCAGTTTCCGGGCTGTAAGCGCAAGGGTACGTCCCTCGGCAAATTCCTTTGGCTCCGCTCTCTTCTTGGCATAGTACTCGGCGAAAACAGGGTCGTGCACCCGGACACTGTTTGCCGCTTCAACCATGTAGTACTTGAGGTAGCGGTTGCCAGAATGAATCAGTCGAGTTCGGTTGGCTGTGAATTTCCCGGACTGGTGAACGGTCCAAGCGAGCCCGGCGTGTTTAGCGGCTTCCGCGTGGCTCTTAAACTGGCTTACATCCAGCTCAGCTACAATGCCGGAAGCAAGAATGGGACCGATACCGGGAATGGAATCAAGGGTTTGCGGGATCGTCGCCAAGTGGTCCTCAATTCCTTTGCGTAGTGCCTTCAGTTGCTCTTGTACCGTTCGAATCACGCGAATACTAGAAGCCATTGCGAGATTGACCGAGTCCGACATCGACTGGGGTAGCCGGTACGAGGAGCGAGCAGCCTTCTGTAGCACTTTAGCAACGACCTCAGGATTTTCGAATCGGTTCTTGCCATGTGCCACAAGGAATTCAATGAGACGCTCAAGGGGCATCTCACAGAGTTCCTCAACGGATTCGAATTCCTCCATGACAGCAATGGAAGTTGCCGAGAGCTTGTTTCTCTTAAAGGGACCTGTGCTGCTGTAGTCACTGAACTTGAGATACAAGTTCGTCATGAGGAAGTTGCTCTCTCTAGACAGATCCTGCATCAGGTGGTAGCGGGCTCGCGTCAAGCGCTGCAACGCCATGAGCGGCTCGCTCCAGGTAAAGGGATGCGGGAGAAGGCCTGTCCGAAGCTTAGCTGCGATAAACCAGGCATCTACTCTATCGTTCTTGGGGGCACTCAGGTAATGGGATTTCTTAAACTCCCTGATAAGACTGGGGTTAAAGACGTAGACCCTACGCTGAACACCAAAGTCCAAATGACGTTGCAGATACATGGCGGCATGGGTTGAGTAGCATCCAGTATGTTCGAGACCAAAGAGAATCTCTTCAGCCTGTTTCTGTTTTGCCAGCTTGGAGATACGATCCTGAAACTCTAAAATCCCAGGACGATTGTTGGTAACGGTGAATCGACTCACAGGTCGTTTCTCATCGTCCTGTGTTAAGCAGCAAACCACGTTCTCTTGGCTGCCTACATCAATTCCGACAAACAAGGAGGAAGTCAATATAATCACCTCCTTCAGGTTGGGATGCAGATGCCTGCGACCTCGGGATGACCCTGGGAAACCCATGAACGACAGCCTTGCGAGCTATTGGAATACACCAGACGTCATCGGTGCACGAGCCTCCTTCTGCTGGCAGGAGGGATGACGGACCGGGAAACAGTCAGCGTGTAGGTCTATTCCATGGGGCCAGGGGAACAATCTTTCCTCGGAAGACACCCTCAGATGAGGGGCAACGGGAGGGATAGGAACATTCCCTTGGTAGACACCTACGGCTATTTTCCCAAGATCAGCCCGAGGTCGTAAACACTCACTTTGTCACAGAAAGGTCTATCAACATTTGATTAGGTTTTCAAGGAACAGAAATTTAATAGAGCAACTACATTATGGTTTTACGTAAACCAATTCAGCAGCTGTTCTTAATATACAAGGGAGGGACAACGATGACTTGGTTCTGGATGTTATTGATTCCGGCTTTCGCAGCGGTGGTTTCTATAGAACGGTGGTATACACGAAAGATTCATACTGCCATCAGTGAGAGCTGGCAGTACTTTCGAGTGTTGCCGAAGGCAGACCATCAGCTAAAGGTAGCAGAGACCGTGCAATTTTTACATCAACTGTGGCAGTTTCGCCGCCCGGATGTGGTGGCTTTGCGCAAGGGACAAAGTATGTTCAGAAGCGTCTTTCATAAGACTTCAACGGGAGACGTTGCATGGTATCTTGCGGTGCCAACCGACCGGGTGCAGGGATTCAATGCGGCCTTTCATGCTGCCTTTCCCAGCCTGGAGGCGTTGGAAGTGAATCCGGAAGCGTTGGATTTCTTACAGCGGGTGCATACGGGCAGCCTGTTACAACTGGCGAAACGCGGGGAAGCTGCAGGCTTGCCCCTGTCCACGCTGAGAAGCGGGGACCCGCTGCCCGCGATCCTCTATGGGATGGGGGCCGGTCAAGAGCAGGCTACAGAGGAAACCGTCCTAGACATTGTGATGTCACCCGCCTCGGACCGGGCGTTGAGAGGAGCCGTTCGAAAAGCGGAGCAGGCCTTGAATCCTCGTTTGTCGAGGACGGAGGCATCTTCAGCTGCGGGTCTGATGGATGCGGGAATGAAGTTCGGCCAGGAGGTGTTGAATGAACTTTCTGACGGGAAGCTTCGTCAGCGAGGGCTTCTTCAACAAAACAAAGCAGCACAGGGGCCAAAATGGAATGAACTCGAAGCGTCGGTGCAGAATCAGGTGCAGTCGGTCCACAAGCGATACACGGGAACGGAACATGCCTTTCATACGTGGATCCGTCTTGGCGTATGTGCGGACCCGGACGACGGGAGGGAGCAGCACTTGAAATCTATCGGCAAGGCACGCATTCAGGCCATGCTCGGTGGCTTTGTTGGCTGGAGTGGCCATCAGTCTGTCATAGAGAACTGGCGATTTCGCGGCAAGCGGGCAGTGGAAAGCATCCGGCAGGGGCCTCCACCGAGAGGTCAGGAGATGTTGGTGACGACGGAAGAAGCCGCGTGCTTATGGCATCTGCCGGATTCTAAATCTAGCGTGTTTCAGTTCATTCCAGCCGTTCGGCAGCATGCCAAGACGCTCAAAGAGGGTGAACTCACCGAAGGAGTAACATTGGGCGTCTTGCGGCATCCAACTCAAAGTGGACGGCAGGTGGCGTTGCCACTGAAACAGTTTACGGAACAATACATTTTGAGTGGGAAAACCGGGAGCGGAAAATCCTCCGTATTGACAGAAATGTGTGATTCACTCATACAAGAGCGTCTAAAGAATCCCAACGCACCTGGATTCAGCCTTATTGACCCTGCGAGAGAAACCATCGTGATTCTCATGAGTCGGCTATTAAACTACAACTTGACTCCAGAACAATGGTCTAAAATTCATTATTTCAGTTTGTCCTCAACGGACTATCCAATCGGGCTGAATCTATTGCACAGGCGTCCGAATGAGGATCCGGATGACCTAGCCGACGAGGCTATGAGCCTCATGAAGTTTGCCTATGGCGGAAACACGCCACAGCTGGACCGAATCCTACGAAACGGGTTGAGGACACTGTTGGAGGATGAAAGTCGAAGTCACAGTGTAGCCGGACTGACCCCCCTGTTTCAGGACGAACGGTGGCGAACACGGGTGCTTCGTCATGTCAAAGACCCGGTGGTCCGCATGTTTTGGGAGAATGAATTTGAGGCAGCGAAATCTTCCATTGGCCCTCTCATGAATCGGCTGAGTCCTTTCATTTCGAACAAGACCATGCGCCGGATGTTTGGACAGCAGGACTTTACGCCGGATATCCGTAGATACATGGAGGAGGGACACATCATTTTTTGGGATGTGTTGGGGGTTAGTGAGGAGCGCATGCGGCTGGGGGTGGGGTTATTAATCAACCAGTACTACAAAGTGGCAAAGACTCGCGAATTTCACCCCAAGACTCATCTTCTGAAAATTGACGAAGCTCATCTGGTGCAAATTCCACGCCTCGGCAAAATCATTGCGGAATGCAGAAAATTTGGTCTGAGCTTGGGTCTGAGTACACAGTACGTAGATCAGTTGATTGACGAAGTGCGCCAATCTATAACAGAGATTGGAGGCAACGTGTTTTCTTGCTCTCAGGGGGCCACAGGAGCGGGTGTTGTGAGCGGGCTCACCAACCGACACTTTGATGCAGCATATCTGCAAGGACTACCTAAGAGGACGGTGGCTGTGTATACGCAGATTAATGACGATCCGAGAAGCTTTGAAGTACAAGCGCCGCCTCCGGTAAAGTACATGCCTGATGGTCGCCCCGCTCGTTTTGGAGATACCTACGAGGCGGAGCAAGACGAACGAGAAGTGTTGGCATGGACTATGCAAAAAGCGGAAGAACTTCAAAAGCGGGATACGAAGGCTGCTCCAGATGTGGATAAAGAACTGGATGAGTATTTGACCGAAGGGACAGCACTGCAAACAGTACAAGAACATGATGATGGTGAGACCTCTGAGGATGTGTGTAGAAGCTAGGTGTTTTGACCGGCTATTATGTCATGCAAGGGCTCATGGATGAAAGAGTTTCATCTTGTACGAGGGGGATAGTAATGATATTAGAATGGTCATCGACTTTGGCAACGCAATTTAAGCCGGAAGAACAACTTCTTGGCATACTTTTTGATGGCGGTATTATGACACGAGAACAGATTATGGTGGTTAGTAAATTTTCATTAAGAAAAATTCGACGATGTCGTGAAAGAGCTCATCGCTTGACGTCAGATGTGCCGATTCAAAAAATTGTCTTGGTAGGTGGTAAACAAGGCGTAGCATACGCCTTGAGTATGGTCGGAGTGCGATACGTGTATGAAATGCTCGGTTATGAGAATCATCGTGTCCAGACAGCGCCTGAAGGCCAGTTAAGCCACTACATCGGAACTAATAATGTGCTTGTTCGTGCTGTAGAAGCGTTTGGTAGAGAAAACATTGAATGGCTTTCTACGAGAGAATTAGCTGAAGATATAGAGTTGCAACGACGGTTGGGAAATCGCAGCAGTATCTATCGAGGACGACCTATTCGTCCAGATGCTTCTATTCGTATCCGCAAAAGTGACCCTGTTTGGATTGAATATGACAATAACACAGAATCTCCGGCGAAATTGGAACAAAAATTCTTAGCCTATTGGCAATTATCCCAGGAACGAGGGAAGAAGATGCGCACAGTGCTATGGGTCACCGGCTCTGAGCGAAGGAAAGACTATCTGGAGCGTGTGTTTAAAGCGATGACCAGGGTTCATGGATGGGGCGATGGAATGCAGCACTTGTTTTTTGTAGAAGGACAAGATACCAAGTGGTTGGAATCCAGTCACTAACTATCTGTAAACAGGGACATTTCCTGTATTCACGCGGGCTTAGAGACTTGTTTATATGCTTTTGTAAACAAAATTCTATCATCCTATACCCTCTTGTTTACAAACGTTCGAAAAACCCCGATAATCCTTTCCGTATCGCGGCTTTTTACTGTTTACAAGTTTTGTTTACAAAACGCTTTGACAATGGGCTGATTTTGCCTTGCTATCAACCTTTCGGGCTGTAAACACACCTTGTTTACACATAACTGTTTTTGATTCAATTTCACCTTATACATCAAGGCATTTTCGTGTTTACAAAATACCACGGAGGGGTATTCATGGACATTCCAGAGGAGAAAGTATATTCAGTGCGATTAAAAAGGAGCCTGCACCAAACCATCATGGAACGCCTTGAGAGCGGAGTTTCACAACGCGTTATCACCGCAGCTCTCATTCACTATTTCGCATCTCAGGAGTCCCAGAGTTCTGCACAGCTTGACCAGGTCATGACACGTCTGGACGAAATACGAGCTCTCATTAAGACTGGGTTGGCCGATAACAAGCCTGAGTTGCCCCATGAGACCCAGTTGGCATCTCCTGCCCCTGTTGAAACAGACCCTTTGGCCGACGACGTTGCTGCGTCTGTTTATGATTTGCTGAACGTCTAGCTATATCTTACTGCACTCCTTCATTGTCAAACAATACGTGGGTTTTAGCATAGGACAATACATGGGGTATCACATAGGTCATTGCACGGGCAACGATACTCCTCCACATCCCGCGCCCCGCTTGCGATCTCTCAATAGACTTGGTAGCTTCCGCTACCCTATTTTTCGTCACTCGCCATTGCTGCTTCGTCTGCCTCCACTGTCGCTCTGGTTCACAGCCCACCTGTCATCGCCTCAGCCTATTTGGATCGTTCCTCAAAACGCGGGACGCCTGCGGCGCTTGCTACAGCTATGCATCCTGTTCGTCGTGCTACCAGGATAGAAGGTGTCAGAGGTGCGACGTATCTGATGGCGAGGGAATGAAGTATTTTGATCTCGGGTTAAGGACTCTAGGGTCCCAAATCACAGGCAAGTGCTGTCACTATTGCCCACAAGTCAACTGGGGTGGATCTGCAAATTTGGTGAAAATAACTAGATGAAGTAGAATAATGAAGGAAATACACCTGTGCATTCCAGCCGTTCTTTTTCACGGGTGTGTGTAGGCCATGGTAAACACGTAGAAGGTGCAGGTTTGGACAGCTGCGAATATAGTGGATAATGGGCTTCGGAGGGATAGGGGTGACGTACAATGGGTTTCGCGAATTCTTTAGCAGGTTGACTGAAGGGCCTCAAGTTTCCAGCGAGTTAGATTTTCTTAGGGAAGTGGGGGGGAAGTTGCGACGTTACACTGAGATTGACTCGGGATTCTTCGTCTACTGCTTTTCTCAGAACCAAGAGCGGTCAGTGAAGGACAGGCACGTTTGTGTGCCTTGGGGAATGTTCCAAGAGACGTATGTACCTGAAGAATTGATGTCGCTTGCTTGCAGTGAAATTGGAACTTCGTTCCCAACGACGAGAAGGTGGGTACCTTTGTCTAGTATGCCACGAGCCTGGAGAGCTATAGAGCGACGTGACCCCGTTCATCGAATTGGAATTTGGCCGCTCATGATTGAAAAACGCCGCTCCGGCATGATTGTGGCGGCAACGGGCAAGTCGCTCAAATCTCTACCAGAGCAAGCCGCGATGCTGTTCATGGATGCTGTGGCCGCATATATTTCATCGGGAATCGAATCTATCGGACGTCTCCAGCAGGCGGAGGAGGTAGGTCGACGAGATGCATTGACAGGCTTATATAATCGTCGTGGCTTTGAGGAAAAGTTTCTCCAGATTCAGGACGAGGCTGACAAACTCGGCTGTCACGTTCTATTCGCCTTAATTGATTTAGACGACTTTAAACAGATCAATGACACACAAGGTCACCCCGCAGGCGATATGGCCCTGAAACGGGTTGGGCGCATCCTTCACGACGCGGTAGCTGAAAAGGGCATTGCAGCACGTTATGGCGGGGATGAGTTTGCTGTAGTATTGCTGATTGATGAGCGAGACTTGGAGGGAGAACTTAAGCGCCTTCAAGAAGGCATCGTGGAAAAGACAGAAGGGCTATCGGTGAGTGTTGGCGGTGCAATAAATGAGACAAAGGATGACTTGGCGACTTGTTATGAAGCGGCGGATGAGCGATTGTATGTGGCGAAGCGTTCATCACAGGTATCCGAAACGGATAGGCAACCGTTTTTTATAACTCCCGAGGAGAGGAGGATCGAATTAAGAAATGTCGAAAAAAGAGGAATGATGGAGAAAATGCAACGTTTGGAAGACGGAGGGATAAGGAGAGAGAGCGGAATGGAGAAGAAAGTGAACGGAAGTAAAAATACATATAAATCTATAAATGTAAATAACCCCCTACGGGGGGGGGGGGGGGGGGGGGTATAACCTCCCTAAAAACCCATTAAATACCTATAAAGTTAAAAAACGGGATGTTGTACAAAGCCTCCGACATGATTGTGTCGTTTCCCGGTATCAGCCTATCGTGGATCATTTGAGCGAGAAGGTGATAGGATATGAGGCGCTGTCGCGTCCGTGGTGGCGCAAAGATTTGAATCCGGAAGGTTTTTTTCGCAGAGCGGCAGAAAGTGGAATGTCATATGCAGCGGATAATGTAGCTCTACCGACGTGCTGTCGAGATGTTCTGGTATCAGGGTTCAGTAAGAAGAGCCTCGAATTATGGGTAAATGTACTGCCATCAACGTTGTTGACCCTTGCTTTGTTGGAGACTTACGAAGTTTGCTTCGAGATACCGGCCTTCCTGAGGAACAACTAACTCTGGAGATTACAGAAATTGTACCCTATGATTCTGAAGAGTTGGTGGACAAGATTCAGATATTGCGGGAGTTGGGTGTGAAAATTGCATTGGATGATGTCGGAACGGCAGTTCATCACTCATAGCAATAGCAATTTGAATCCGGATTTTATCAAAGTAGATCAGCAGTTGATTCACGTGTGGCAACGTCAACCCGAAGCAAAGAGTACTTTCTGCATTAGTGGACTATATGGGTGATGGTGGACGAGTGATTGCGGAGGGGGTGGAGTGTAAGGAGGATTTAATTGCGGTGAGTAGAGCGGGTATTTCGATGAGTCAAGGATTTTTTTGGAGTAAACCCAAGAATGTGAATGAGCTGGATGAACTTGAAATCTCACTGGAAGCAAAGAGGTTCTCTATGTATCGGTTGAACCTCATTGAAAATAGACCGATTCAGAGCGAGATGTTCATTGAGAAGAGCCGGGAGGTGGATCATCTGATATCTCTGATCATGCGTCGAGAGGACATGAAGCTGTCTCACTGGGTGAGACCGTAGTTCAAGCGGAGGTCAGTGGGTTGATGTTTGCCATGTTCCAATTGTCTGGAGTAATACACATCGTCCAGTTAGCGCTGTTATCGGAGTTCATCCTCCTCAATTACTTTATTTGACGCCACTGCGGCCTTGGTTCACAGTCACCTGTCATCGTCTCAGCCTATTCGGCTCGTTCCTCAAAACAGGCAACGCCTTTGGCATAGGCTACCGTATGTATATTCTGTTCGTTATGCTACTAGGATGAAAGGCTCAACAGATAAGCCCATTTTTCGCTGGATTCGTCATGGTGGGCTGCACTTACAATCCATGATAGGGGGATTCACACTACATGATTACCAACACCCTAAAGTCGCACTTCATCAGAGGTTTACAGCCTAACTGCTGTACCGTATTCCCCCATCAGCCATGGCTAAGTTGTGCCGAACTCCTCACAACACCGTTACACCGCATGTCAGGGGTAGGTTTGCGGTCTAAGTTCAGGCGGGATGAGTGTGTGCCACATGATGGTCGAGAATTTTCATGTCACAACCCAAGTGCTTAAGCAAGATATCAAGCTAACCATGACGCAACGATGTAAGGCTCACTAATCGAATGTATCCAATGACAATCAGCATTGCCAGCATATAAGAAACAAACGTCCACCCCAGATTCCACCCATGTTCATAATGAACGTACTGCAGTACTACGCCGACGGCTTCAGCCAATGTTAACAACAGAGAACTTACCAATACAACAATCCCGCTTCTAACGTGCTGGCGTAATGCAAACGTAGAAAAGCTTGCAACTACTGGATATAAGCCAATATTTACAGGTAATGCAAATAAAGTTTCAGGGTTGACCGCTAGTGTGGTCGACCAGAAGTCTAGTGCAAATCCAAGTTCATTAATCACACAAGCTACAGCAATTGCAACTGGAGTCGTTAGCCAGATTGCGTCTTTATCCCATTTCCACAGACAGATGCCTGCAATCCATGGGATAAGAAAACCTCCGATCCATAAGAAGAACATTATAATACCTCTTACATTTGTTTTTTGTATTTATTCCCTTGTGCATTAGTGGTTTATTCAATTTATAGTTTATTAAATACGCCCATTAACACGCTTTAACTACATAAAAAGGGAGTTGTAGGTCGTTCCGTAAGAGTTATTTGGTTTTACAAATTGACCCCAAGGCACAGGTTAGGTATGTACCATGAGATAAAGCGGCTACCAAAGTCAGTCTTTGTGATTAATACTGCGAGGGTCTCCTAGATGGACTTTCCCCTCAAGGCTGAAGCCAAGTAGTCGATATCTTTGCACTCCCGTAAGTTCTGACCCTGGTATGCGCTGTCGTTTTAATATCGAGAGCTTCATTCAAATGTCTTCTAGCACAGTCATACTGTCATGAAGAGCCAAAATATTCGTGAGGGAATGCATTGTTCAGAATTGGTTATCTTGTTAAAAATAAGGGCAGCCCATCAAAGGGACTGCCCTTCCAAAGTTGCAGAGATTTCATCGGAGGGCGTAGACATAGGTCGTTCAGGTTCCGTGACACCTAGGCGTTCTTTAATAGCATATTGAAGCAGTTGTGAGAAGTTCAATTTTTGGTTCTCTGCAGCATCGTTTAGCCATTTTGGAATGGTAAGCGTCTTCTTAATGGATTTATTCGCCATTTCATCACGAACCAAATCCATCCACGCAGTGACTAACAGGGGTACCGCCGACATTTTAACGAAAATATACGCTAAGACATTTATTGGAACGTGAATGCAAGCTTTTCCTACTCTAAGAGTTCCCTGAAACATGAAGAAACACGGTATATATACACCGCGTTCCGCATATTCATTCGTATTTGTGTGACGGCCGATCTTGCGCTAACGCCCCCTTATGCGCAATAAATTTTCTAATGAATTTTAAGCTAACAACAGTAGGGTGCTGAACTGGCGTCTCGGTATCATGCTAATTTCTGCACCCAGTTCCGAGTTCTGCGATACCACAAGAACAATCCTGCACGGAGTGCATTGTCGCATGCGATGCTTACCCACACAGCGGGTAAGCCAAATCCTAAACGCCAGGCGAAAACGTAAACCCGAGTGTTCGAATCACCCAAATACCTATCATTGTGGTTATCATCGGGAACCTACTGTTTCCGCCAGCTTGAATTGCAGAAGTGTCGACCAAAACAGCAGCCAGGAATGGCTGGGAGAAGATATCGATTGCCAGGATGATAAACAACAGATGAATGACGTGTTGATTATGAGTAAACAGCAGTCCAATCCACGGGCTGAATAGACATAACAAGATCGCCACTGCCGTCATGGAAACTGCTGATTCGATATAGCTCCAACGGCGATATATCCTGACATCCGATTCATTGCCGCCTCCGATCGCTTGCCCAATCGTAGCGGTTGCCGCTACCGCGAATCCATTTCCGATAGTGAAACCAAATGTGGTGAGCGTGCCAGCGATGTTATGTGTTGCATAGACGTCAACACCCATGCGCACGATGAGACCGAAATAAACAACTTGACCAAGACGCATGGATAGACGTTCTAATGCGGCGGGCACGGCGAACTTGATCATGCTCCAACTCAATGATCCCGAGAGCGTCAAGTCGGACCCATGCAATGTGAGTGCTTCCACGCGCCGCGACTTAACCCATAGGCGAATCAGTGCATACAAGCGAGCAATCACCATCGCGATGGCTGCTCCCTCAAGTCCCAAACCATGGAAGGACCCAACTCCGAAAATCAACACGTAATCGAGGATGACGTGCAAGACGTTCATCTCCAGTCCCACACGAAGTGGAACTTTCGTTAGACCAAGAGCCCGAAACGCAGCAGATTGAGCAGTAAAAAATGCAATTAAGGGTGAGATCCCGAGAACAATCATGAAATATGGTAGCGCCGTCGCTTGCAACGTCCCTCGCGTACCCATGATATGTAAGAGTGGTATCGCGAACAAAAACGAAATCACGGATACAATGAGTCCGATGATTAACGCGATAACAAATCCGTGCCATATCACTGAACGACCACGTTCAAGATTCTTCGCACCAACGGCGCGCGATAGGTACACGGAAAGTGCTGCCGAGACGGCCGTAAATACTCCGATGTACTTGGCACTGTAGACGTTGGTCACGCCAACGGCGTCAATGGAAATTAGTCCTAATTTGGCAATGAAGAACGTATCGACTACCCCTAGTAAATTCTGCAGATACGATTCACAAATAGCAGGCAGTGCGATTTGGAACACCCGCTGGGCTTGTCGCGGAATTGTCGTGACAACACTCAATTCCATCTTCCTTTCCATGTATCAACACAGTCATCTCTTGACGAGCATAACCAATACACCTGCCAAGCACACTACAGCACCAATCCATTCAGTGATCAGGCGTGCGTTTGTCAACAAACCATCCCCAAAACACAGCCATTGCTATAAATATCCCGCCATAAGCGGCGTACGTCTTTCCAAATGAAAATTCTTGGCGAGTAGCATACCATACAAAATCATGGCAAGAGCGCCAATGGGGATAAGGAGAGAGAGCGGAATGGAGAAGAAAGTGAACGGAAGTAAAAATACATATAAATCTATAAATGTAAATAACCCCCTACGGGGGGGGGGGGGGGGGGGGGTATAACCTCCCTAAAAACCCATTAAATACCTATAAAGTTAAAAAACGGATGTTGTACAAAGCCTCCGACATGATTGTGTCGTTTCCCGGTATCAGCCTATCGTGGATCATTTGAGCGAGAAGGTGATAGGATATGAGCGCTGTCGCGTCCGTGGTGGCGCAAAGATTTGAATCCGGAAGGTTTTTTTCGCAGAGCGGCAGAAAGTGGAATGTCATATGCAGCGGATAATGTAGCTCTACCGACGTGCTGTCGAGATGTTCTGGTATCAGGTTCAGTAAGAAGAGCCTCGAATTATGGGTAAATGTACTGCCATCAACGTTGTTGACCCTTGCTTTGTTGGAGACTTACGAAGTTTGCTTCGAGATACCGGCCTTCCTGAGGAACAACTAACTCTGGAGATTACAGAAATTGTACCCTATGATTCTGAAGAGTTGGTGGACAAGATTCAGATATTGCGGGAGTTGGGTGTGAAAATTGCATTGGATGATGTCGGAACGGCAGTTCATCACTCATAGCAATAGCAATTTGAATCCGGATTTTATCAAAGTAGATCAGCAGTTGATTCACGTGTGGCAACGTCAACCCGAAGCAAAGAGTACTTTCTGCATTAGTGGACTATATGGGTGATGGTGGACGAGTGATTGCGGAGGGGGTGGAGTGTAAGGAGGATTTAATTGCGGTGAGTAGAGCGGGTATTTCGATGAGTCAAGGATTTTTTTGGAGTAAACCCAAGAATGTGAATGAGCTGGATGAACTTGAAATCTCACTGGAAGCAAAGAGGTTCTCTATGTATCGGTTGAACCTCATTGAAAATAGACCGATTCAGAGCGAGATGTTCATTGAGAAGAGCCGGGAGGTGGATCATCTGATATCTCTGATCATGCGTCGAGAGGACATGAAGCTGTCTCACTGGGTGAGACCGTAGTTCCAAGCGGAGGTCAGTGGGTGATGTTTGCCATGTTCCAATTGTCTGGAGTAATACACATCGTCCAGTTAGCGCTGTTATCGGAGTTCATCCTCCTCAATTACTTTATTTGACGCCACTGCGGCCTTGGTTCACAGTCACCTGTCATCGTCTCAGCCTATTCGGCTCGTTCCTCAAAACAGGCAACGCCTTTGGCATAGGCTACCGTATGTATATTCTGTTCGTTATGCTACTAGGATGAAAGGCTCAACAGATAAGCCCATTTTTCGCTGGATTCGTCATGGTGGGCTGCACTTACAATCCATGATAGGGGGATTCACACTACATGATTACCAACACCCTAAAGTCGCACTTCATCAGAGGTTTACAGCCTAACTGCTGTACCGTATTCCCCCATCAGCCATGGCTAAGTTGTGCCGAACTCCTCACAACACCGTTACACCGCATGTCAGGGGTAGGTTTGCGGTCTAAGTTCAGGCGGGATGAGTGTGTGCCACATGATGGTCGAGAATTTTCATGTCACAACCCAAGTGCTTAAGCAAGATATCAAGCTAACCATGACGCAACGATGTAAGGCTCACTAATCGAATGTATCCAATGACAATCAGCATTGCCAGCATATAAGAAACAAACGTCCACCCCAGATTCCACCCATGTTCATAATGAACGTACTGCAGTACTACGCCGACGGCTTCAGCCAATGTTAACAACAGAGAACTTACCAATACAACAATCCCGCTTCTAACGTGCTGGCGTAATGCAAACGTAGAAAAGCTTGCAACTACTGGATATAAGCCAATATTTTTGCACGATAAGTATGTCGGTACGGTGTATACAAAATGGAAATGTTCCGCATGGGAGTAGAGATTCTGGGGTGACGAAAATGAGAATAATACGGATAGTAATGGAGACCATGATGATTCACAATGAGAGGCGTCATTATGAGTTCGTCAGACAAGTGGGTGTTCATGGATGACTCGGACACAACGCTTGATTTTTCTTGGTGTACATTTCGGATGGATAACCTTTGGATAACTGCGATTGACCTTAGGGGAAAAATCTCAGAACGTACTTTTGACATCCTGCTTGGCGCTTCCGCTGGGGTCGCTGTTTTATCCACCATTTTTATGCTGGTAGTGATGTTCGGAAACCGAAAAAGGTAAGTTGACGATACGCAAACCCTTGCGCCTCATAACATTACAAACGGGCTCACACCCAGCAAGGACCAGGTGTGAGCCCACATCGTATATTGCATTCGGTTGTGCCGCTCACGCACTGGTTAACCTCCAATGGATAGTTGAACAATCTTTACGACAAGCATAATGACTGCTATCACCAGATAACCACGAAGGGTCGCCATGGCGAGCTTTTGTGTCGGAGACCATATTACCTTCGGCAGTTTGCCAAGCGGAGGCATTCGCCAAGTGTGCCGGTCTTCTTCTCCGTACATCGGTTTGACTGGTGAACGCCTCCGATACCATACTAGGCCAGCTGCCACAAGCCCAACGAATAGTACGCCAGCTGAAACAAGGCTTAATACCTGGACGTTGACACTCGGAAAGAACGTTGCAATGGCTAAAATCAACGAAAGTACAACCAACACACCGACAATTACACTACCGATGATATTCAACCACGGACGATTAACCCAAGGTCCTAAAACAGCTTTGTCATTGCACAGAAGTAACAAAAACACGGTCGCGCTTGGGAGCAGAATGCCTGCCAAAGCTTGTACTCCAGTTGTGATAAGCCCAAGCGGAGCATG
This sequence comes from Alicyclobacillus sp. SO9, assembly GCF_016406125.1. NCBI lineage: Bacteria > Bacillati > Bacillota > Bacilli > Caryophanales > Alicyclobacillaceae > Alicyclobacillus > Alicyclobacillus sp. SO9. The sequence goes on from NZ_CP066339.1 coordinate 798,226, forward strand.
TGGGATGACGACGATGCCAGCGGAAACCAAAATGATGATGCCGTACACCACGTAAAAGCTCCAGCCTTCCTTGATGTTCCGGTGCAATGAATGTTTTGTACCAAACACATCACCAAACGCATACGAAGTCGATAGGGTAACTGCCGCAGCGCCAATCAAGGATGCATTCAGCAAATGATTGCAAACAAATCACCGGCCACCACTCCAACATGCAGCGACAATCCAGCAATCACAGTGCCGGCATTCACAAATTGTCCAGCCAGGTGGTTCCCTGGAATGCAAATGCAGTCGTTACGATGAGTGCAGTTGCTGCAACCACCACAACAACAGAACCAATTACTGTATCGAACCGCTCATAAGACAACCACCGGGTGTCAGCCTCTTGTCGATCACGTTTGATTGCTGAAAAAACAACTGCCACGGTGCCACTGTCGTCCCCACCATACCAATGATGAGAAGCAGTGCGTCCGAGGTGAACCCACCATGCACTCCCGGTTGCAAAAAACCTGTAACTACTGGGCGAGCAGTTGGATGGGTCATGAGTACAAGAGGTATGACCAGAAAATTGGCGATAACCATCACATACATAAATCGCTCCCAGCGGCGAAAACTACCGGTAGCCGTCATGCCAATGAGGGGTCTGTGTAGCAATGGAACAGAAAACCGGAATAAGCGATCCAGTTTATGTATGTTTGCTAATGGGTTGTTCTTCCGTAACATCTCGGTCTTACCGTAAATTTCATCAACAGAACATTAAATAGTCGCAATCCTCCGTTTTCCAGGAGTAACTAAGGTGTCATGTACTCCTGAAGCAAGTTTGCAATTGACACCGAAATCCCCAACTCTGGATACCTGCACAAATCGCATCTACTTCTTGTGCTTTCTATGCCTTTCGTTTTACCTCAAAGAAAATGTGTATTTATTCCTTCATTGGATAATAATAATCACACAATAAGGTCATCCGCATGGGACGGCGAGAAAAATGTTGGCATGGCTTCTGTTTTCTGCGAGTGCCATGAGCAGCTTGGTATTTGCTCATATTTCCAAGCGTATGCAAGAGGCCGTTCGAACGGACCCGCATTATTCATGGTTGATTTTGATTGTTTTGTTTGCAGGACTTATAGACATTTATATCACCTTGGCCGCAGTTAAGGCCCTTGTTGACCACCTATACATGGTTAAACAGAGCATTCACTAAGAATTTTCACACATGAAAGCCGGGAGTTGCCGACTTGACGAAGCGAATCATCCTCTAATCTTACTGTTGAATCCGACGAGGGTTGCCATGAGAAGAAAAACCACTTGGTTACAGTTTCGTAGTAAATCCAAAAGACGATCGTTGAGAAAGCAGCTACAGGACATCTCGTTTTGGAATGTATCTGATGATCCGGCAGAGATTCCTTCTGAGTTGCAAGAGTCCTTGGCATTGATTCAAGACGAATGGGCAAAGTGTGCAGATGTGCAGTATCAGCACTTGCATGTTCAGGGAGTACCTGTGTGTCTGGTGTTTATCAGCAACTTAATCGATCAGGAGACTGCTCAGCGCACTCTGATGGAACCCTTAACACGATATGAACAAGGCAAAGTTACCTACCTGCATTGAAGGACACCTTGAACGCCCTGATGACGGAAGAGACCTCTCAAATCTCTGCGATTCATCAGGCCATTGCCCAGGGAAAGTCGTGGCTTTGGTGGATGGGCAATCGGGAGCCTTGCTGGTGGATGTCAACAAATTCCCCGCACGTGCAATTGAGACTTCTCAAAACGAACCCACCATCCAGGACCCCAGGAGGCATTTATTGAAAGCTTGCAAACGAACTTGGCGCTCGTTCGCAAACGTCTGCGGACTTCGAAACTCAAAATTGAAACCCTGCCGGTGGGGACAAAAACCAATGTACAGTTGGCGTTGCTGTACGTGGAGGGCATTGTCAAACCCGGCCTCGTTGAGGAAGCCCATCAGCGTCTACACGGATTCAAATCGATGGTATCATCTCCGCCAATGAAATTCGGGAAATGATTGGTGATGCACCGTTTTCACCCTTTCGATTGACGGAGGTTACAGAACGGCCGGACCGTACGGTAGCGGGGTTGTTACAGGGGAGAATTTGTTTTTTGATCGATGGAACGCCCACGGCTATCTCGGTACCCGTGGTTTTTGTAGGTGGGTTGATTTCTGCAGAAGACTATTACGGACACTTCATGACGGCCCTGCCTCTACGGATTCTTCGTCATGCCATGTACTGGTCATCTTTGTTGCTTCCGTCACTCTATATAGCATTACTTTCGTATAATCAAGACCTCGTTCCAACTCCGTTGCTCATTAGTTTGGAGGCCCAGCACGAAGGAATTCCTTTCCCGACCATCGTCGAGGCGATAGGCATGCAAACTACCTTTGAGGCTCTCCGGGAAGCGGGTCTACGTCTGCCGCGAGCGGTCGGACAATCTGTGAGTATCGTTGGCACGCTCATTATCGGGGATGCGGCAGTCAATGCGAGTATTGTTTCTCCTGGCATGGTGATTGTTGTGGCAGCTGCGGGCGTGGCATCTTATACGACTCCATCGCAGGATTTGGTCAATACAAACCGCATTCTTCAATATCCGTTTATGATCGTGGCGTCGCTGTTGGGTTTATACGGCATCGTCGCATTAGGATTAGTCCTCGTCATCCACATGGTTTCCTTACGGTCATTTGGTGTTCCGTACATGGCACCACTTGCCCCATTTTCATGGCCAGAGATGCGTGACACCTTCATCCGAGCGCCCTGGTGGGCCATGAACCAGCGTCCACAGTTTTACGAATCCGTCAATTCGACACGAAACCGAGCTCCTAAACCATCCCCTCCTTCCAGGGATTCGACATGACGATGGGACAACACACTCGGTGGATCGTTTCGGCTTTGTTGATGGGGATATTGCTCGGAGTACCTGGATGTAAAGACCTGCGAGAAGTCGATGATCTCAATATCGTGTTAGCCGTCGGTATCGACGAAACACAGGATCAACGGATTCGAGTCACCACAGAAATCGTGGATCCAGCGAATAGTCGTGGACCAAGCTCAGGTGCGGGTACGGGCAAGCGAGATGAAGCTACAATTACACGCCAACAAACCGGAAGTACCATCGAAGAGGCGGTCGGGCTATTGGATGAAGAAGTCCCAAGAAAGTTGTTTTTGGCCCATAATTCCGTGATTATATTCGGACATAACTATGCCACACACGGGATCGATCGCGCTCTGGATTATTTAGAGCGGAATCGGAGTTATCGGCGCAATCAATTGTTTGTGGTCACCGATGGTACCGCATCCGATTTGATGACGTCTTCGGTCACACCAGAGTTCTATCATGCAACGGCTATGCGTTCCCTAGTCGAACAAGGAATGCACAAATCCACTGCGGTGAACAGTACACAATTAAGTTTCATGAAACAATACCTGCGTCCTTCACACACTCCAGCGATGGCTCGTCTGGAGACGGCCAAAAACGGCATTGTTCCGGAAGGCATTGGGCTCTTTGATGGAGGTCAGTATAAAGATTATTTGACATCTGCAGAAGTTCCGGCATTGTTGCGGTTTATGCAGGACACTCAGCAAACTGAAATCACAATCCCTTGCACAAATAAAGAGACGCCACAAGGAGATATGAGTCAGACCTATCGCATCCTACACACTCATACGAACGTGACCCCGCAAGTTCACGGCAATGAGATCAGGTTTTTCGTGAATGTTCGTGGACAAGCAGAAATTTCACGGTTATGTCCTGGGAGTAAACCGACGCCTCAAACCTATTCAAAATGGGAGATCCAACTTGATCACACGCTTCAGGAACAGATGCAGCGCGTATTCACGCGGCTCCAGAAAGACGATGTGGACTCTGTCCACTTCTCCGATGTCCTCTATAAGAGAAATCCGATCCTCTGGCAACAAATGGCTCACCAGTGGAAGGAACTTTTTCCGCATATTCAAGTGACCTATGACGTTCAGGTCCAGCTGTTACGTCACGGTCTGGCTTCCAAATCTCCGGATGTGGAGTACTCTCCAGAAGGACTCCCTCCTCATGCTGGACGGGAAGGGGTTGCTCCTTGATTTGGGTTGCACTGTTTTTTTCAAGCATCCTGGTGGTCCATGGGTTTCGTCAGAAGGTGACATGGAGAGAATGGATTGTGAACGTACCGGCATTCATATTTGCTCTGCTCGGTTCGGGCATCGTGAGTTTCAATATTTGGCCGAAGATCAACCTTCTTTGGGGGATACAATGGCTTTTTGAACCCATCACGAAGTGGCTGTACTCGATTTTGTAATATGGTGGTGCTTGATGGAGACACAAATATCACGACTGCAATTGATGTATTTAATGATATGGGTCATATTGGGGACTGGAATTGTCCTTTTACCCCTTGCCATCGCTCAATTTACCATTCAGGACGGCTGGATGGTTCCTCTTTTCTTTTTGGCGGCACGATAGTCGCCGCGATCGTATGCGTCGTGTTTATCCGGACGTTTCCCAATCAATCACTTGCTAATGGGCTCGAAACCGCCTTTGGCCCTTGGCTTGGTCGGTTAATAGGGGTTTGGATGATAATTTTCTTTTTCGTTTTCTCGGCCATGTTGCTTCGGGAACTTACGGTATTTGTGGAAGTCACGAGTCTTCCCAAAACTCCGGCGTACCTGATTTCTGCGACTATCCTGGTTCCAATTGCGTACGGGGTTTTTCAAGGTGTTGAGGTAGTGGGACGATTGGCAGAATTTCTCACACCAGTAGCCTTAATGATTGGCGTGATTTTGGTTGTATTGTCCTTCCAAAATGCAGACTTTTCCCAAATCCAACCTGTGTTGGCCCATGGCTGGACCCCAGTACTTCGAGCATCTGTGTTGCCCGCCACATCGTTCGCGTTTGAATTGATTGGCGTTTTACAATTTGTGAAATCGATCAAAGGTGGAAAAACACTTGGGCGGGACCTGTTGTACGTGGGGGCATCTTTGACCGTATTTGGAGTATTGGTTGAGATGTTGATAATTTCAGTGCTGGGTCCATCGATAACCTATTTGTCCTTACCTGTGGCCGAGGTCATTCGGGGAATCCGTATCGGCGAATTCATACAAAGGTTCGACACCATTTACGTAATGGGCGTAATCGCTACGATGGTCTTAAAAATTTCCGTGTTTCTATATGCCATGTCTTCAGCCATGCAGGATACCTTTCGACTTTCCACCTTCAGAAATGTAGTTTGGCCGAATGGAATCGCCATCTGGACAGCCAGCATTTTATTCTTTCACAATTCGCCCGACCTGCATGAGTTTATGGTCTATGTGACACCGGCATATTTTAGTTTCACTTTGGTCCTCATGCCAATATTCGCCGTTCTGACATTTCGGTTGAAAAAAGTATTCGGTTCCCAATGACCGAGTTCATGGATTCACACATACACGCTAAGCTTATTCTAATAATACTATTTATTCGAATTAAAAGACCTGATATACTTCTAATAATGCGGCGAAATTGCTGGGGTAAGGCGTTGAATCCACTTCCAATAATAAGAACCGTCTGGAGACCTGATTAGATGGCACATATAAACTCGGTACTTGAGGGTTATCTTCCTTGGTTGAATCGGCAACCTTTTTCACCAAATACTCGAATTGCGTACCGTCGATGGGTTGAACAATTTGTACGTTACTTGAATGCATATCCGGCTGTATACGGAGATCCGCTTGGTGAATCATCCGCTCGTGACTACGCGGTGCGGGATTTTAAGTCTCATCTGAAGACGATACACCATGCCAAGCCAGCTTCCGTGAATCTTGCTCTCGCTGCTCTTGACCACTTCTATGCTCGATATCTTCAGATGGGGAGTCCCCAGGTAGAGCGAGAGGAACTGCCGAATCAAGCACCACGGGCGCTTTCTCCCGAAGAACAAAGACGCTTCTTACGAGCGGTTGAACGTCAACCGAATACTCGAGACCAAGCAATCGGGACGCTTCTCTTTTATACCGCCCTACGTATCAGTGAGTGCGTACAACTCAATGTAGATGACGTTATGATCTCGGAACGTAAAGGGCAAGTAACGGTTCGAATGGGAAAAGGAAATCGATATCGGGAAGTTCCTCTGAACGCTTCGGTTCGATCATCCTTGCAGGCGTGGCTAGATGATCGCCACATTCAGTTTCCGGGTACAGCAGAGTCGGCTTTGTTCCTCACTCGACGTGGGAACCGCTGCTCGATTCGCTCTGTCGATTTAGTAATTCGAAAAATCGCACAAGACGCTGGACTCACATTGTCTGCTCACACGCTTCGGCATACTTGCCTGACCAATTTGGTACGTAATGGTCACGACCTTGTGATGGTGGCTGAACTTGCAGGCCACAAGCGACTGGATACAACGCGGCGATATAGCCTACCGAGTGACGAGGACCGCGCAATGGCAATGGAAGGCCTCAAAATGGAGGTGTAACTCCTGACTCCAGGGAGGAAAACGTGCCTGTAGATTTCCTTACTCCAGAACAAGAGCGCCGATACGGTCGAATGATTGAAGAGCCAACACCGGAACAACTGGCTCGTTACTTTTGGCTAGATGACCGCGATCACCATCTTGTCACACAACATCGAGGTTCCCATAATCAACTGGGGTTTGCTATCCAACTCGGTACCGTCAGATTTTTAGGGACCTTTTTAACCGATCCCACGGATGTCCCAATATCCGTTGTAAGGTATGTCGCAAGTCAACTGCAAATGGCCAATACTCGTGTTTTCGAGCGTTATCGTGGTTCGGAGAGTCGGTGGGATCACACAGCGGAAATTCGAAAGGCATATGGATATCGCGATTTCCCAGACCAGCCGCATCACTTCGAATTCGTGAGATGGTTGTACCACCACGCTTGGTTGACTGCAGAACGGCCCAGCGTGTTATTTGATTTAGCCACGGCCAGGTGTGTAGAAAAGAAAGTTTTATTGCCTGGTGTAACGATACTTGCACGGCTGATTGCCCAGATCCGTGACCGCGTGGCCACCCGGCTCTGGCGCCTCTTGGCCCAGGTTCCAAACTACTCTGAGCGTAATCGACTAGAGCAGTTGTTGACTGCGAAAGTTTCCTCTCGACAAACCGAATTAGACCATCTTCGCCGTCCACCAACAAACCTTACGGCGAAAGGGATGTTGGAAGGGTTAGAACGCTTGGCAGTCGTCCGTTCTTACGGAGGTACGACTTGGGATTTGTCGCACATTCCTGTAGGACGACTGCACACCCTCGCCCGTTTTGCGGCTGCAGCCAGGGCACAGGCGATATCCCGGATGTCTTTGGAACGACAACTGGCCACTTTAGTCGCGTTTGCCAACGTTTTTGCGATTACGGCTCAGGACGATTTGCTGGAGTTGTTTGATCGACTTATGACTGAACTTTTAGCCAAGACCCAGCAAGAGGGGAAGCGGGCCCGGCTCCGAACGATCCGCGATCTGGATGCGGCCGCACGTCAGTTACGGGAAGCCTGTGTAATCCTCCTAAACGATCAGACACCGGATGCCAAGCTTCGGGCAACGATTTTTGCTCGGGTATCTGCTGAGGTACTGACAGACTCCATTCAAACCATCGATGCCCTAACGCGCCGGCCAGAGGAAAATGTGTACTTTACGCAGTTGTTTAGCCATTACAACGGGATTCGTCGGTTTTTACCCCAGATGTTTCGGATGATTCATTTCGAGGCGAATTCATCTGCAAAGCCAGTTTTAGACGCCTGGCGATTCTTACGTGACTATGAGGGGGCGAAGAAGATCCCTTGGACACAGGCACCCGTCACCGGAATGACAACTTCTTGGCAGCAGGTAGTCTATGACGAGAATGATCAGATTCAGCAACGGGCCTATACGTTCTGGGTACTCATTCGCATCCATGAAGCTCTGCGCCACCACGACATCTTCGTTACTCCGAGTGAGCGATACAATGACCCAAGGGCACAACTTCTCCAGGGACAGGCTTGGGAAGCAGTGCGTCCACAAGTTTTACGCACGTTGGATCGAACTATAGATGCTGAGCAGGAAGTCCGAGAACTCGGGGAGAAGTTGAACACCGCGTATCAACAAACCGCCGAACGTTGGCCTGAGAATACAGATGTCCGTATGGAGAACATTCAGGGAAGAGCCGGGTTGTTTTGACCGCTTTGGACAAATTGGAGGAACCTCCTTCTCTGCAAACACTTCGGTCACAAATTCAATCCCTACTACCCCGGATTGACTTGCCGGAATTGTTGCTTGAAGTCAATACCTGGACCGGATTTGCAGATGCTTTTACCCACTTTAGTGAAGGTGGGTCGAGGGTACAGGACCTGACGACTAGCGTTTGTGCGGTGCTGATTGCCGAGGCATGTAACATCGGACTGGAACCGGTCGTCCAATTGGGTGTCCCCGCTTTGACTCGGGATCGATTGACTTGGGTTGAGCAAAACTATTTTCGAGCTGAAACGCTCACACAAGCGAACAATAAACTCGTGGAATATCAAAGCGGCCTGCAGTTGGCGACGACATGGGGTACCGGCGAAGTTGCATCTGCCGATGGGCTTCGATTTGTAACACCGGTTCGGACGATTCACGCGGGTCCCAATCCCAAATACTTTGGTGCCGGGCGTGGCGTGACATATTACAACTTCGCTAGCGACCAGTTTACAGGGTTGAATGGCATCGTCATTCCTGGAACAATTCGGGATTCGCTGTATCTGCTAGATCTATTATTAGGACAACAAACGGTCCTACAGCCCCAAGAAATCATGACGGATACCGCTGGGTACAGTGACATTATCTTTGGACTGTTTGGCCTTTTGGGGTATCAATTTAGTCCGCGCTTAGCTGACATTGGAGAATCAAGATTTTGGCGGCTTGATCCCGCTGCCAACTATGGGCCACTCAATGATTTGGCTCGCCACCGTTTACACCCGGAGCGCATTGTTCAGAACTGGAACGATATGCTACGTGTCGCCGGTTCCTTGAAACTTGGAACTGTCACCGCCTCTCGATTGATTCGAACTCTTCAACGTGACGGCCGACCGACAACTTTAGGGAAAGCGATTGGGGAATACGGGCGGATTTACAAGACAATTTACCTGCTCAATTACTTGAATGATCCCGGATATCGGCGACGGATATTGACGCAGCTCAATCGCGGAGAAAGTCGTCACAGCCTAGCTCGGGCTGTTTGCTATGGCAAGCGTGGAGAGCTTCATCAGCGATACAAGGAAGGCCAGGAGGATCAACTCGGCGCACTCGGATTCGTCGTGAATGCGATTGTTCTTTGGAATACCCGGTATATGAGTGCGGCCTTGCAAAATTTGCGAGTACAAGGTCAAATGATGGACCTTACTGATATAAAACGGCTTTCTCCCGTGGGACACGACCACATTAACATGGTGGGCCGATACTCGTTTACCTTACCAGAAGAAATTGCACATGGTGATTTACGACCGTTAAATCGAGGGAGTGCAGATTCTTTCTGATGGCGTTACATAAACTGGATCGCTTATTCCGGTTTTCTGTTCCATTGCTACACAGACCCCTGGTTTGCACGATAAGTATGTCGGTACGGTGTATACAAAATGGAAATGTTCCGCATGGGAGTAGAGATTCTGGGGTGACGAAAATGAGAATAATACGGATAGTAATGGAGACCATGATGATTCACAATGAGAGGCGTCATTATGAGTTCGTCAGACAAGTGGGTGTTCATGGATGACTCGGACACAACGCTTGATTTTTCTTGGTGTACATTTCGGATGGATAACCCTTTGGATAACTGCGATTGACCTTAGGGGAAAAATCTCAGAACGTACTTTTGACATCCTGCTTGGCGCTTCCGCTGGGGTCGCTGTTTTATCCACCATTTTTATGCTGGTAGTGATGTTCGGAAACCGAAAAAGGTAAGTTGACGATACGCAAACCCTTGCGCCTCATAACATTACAAACGGGCTCACACCCAGCAAGGACCAGGTGTGAGCCCACATCGTATATTGCATTCGGTTGTGCCGCTCACGCACTGGTTAACCTCCAATGGATAGTTGAACAATCTTTACGACAAGCATAATGACTGCTATCACCAGATAACCACGAAGGGTCGCCATGGCGAGCTTTTGTGTCGGAGACCATATTACCTTCGGCAGTTTGCCAAGCGGAGGCATTCGCCAAGTGTGCCGGTCTTCTTCTCCGTACATCGGTTTGACTGGTGAACGCCTCCGATACCATACTAGGCCAGCTGCCACAAGCCCAACGAATAGTACGCCAGCTGAAACAAGGCTTAATACCTGGACGTTGACACTCGGAAAGAACGTTGCAATGGCTAAAATCAACGAAAGTACAACCAACACACCGACAATTACACTACCGATGATATTCAACCACGGACGATTAACCCAAGGTCCTAAAACAGCTTTGTCATTGCACAGAAGTAACAAAAACACGGTCGCGCTTGGGAGCAGAATGCCTGCCAAAGCTTGTACTCCAGTTGTGATAAGCCCAAGCGGAGCATGTGGGATGACGACGATGCCAGCGGAAACCAAAATGATGATGCCGTACACCACGTAAAAGCTCCAGCCTTCCTTGATGTTCCGGTGCAATGAATGTTTTGTACCAAACACATCACCAAACGCATACGAAGTCGATAGGGTAACTGCCGCAGCGCCAATCAAGGATGCATTCAGCAAAATGATTGCAAACAAATCACCGGCCACCACTCCAACATGCAGCGACAATCCAGCAATCACAGTGCCGGCATTCACAAATTGTCCAGCCAGGGTGGTTCCCTGGAATGCAAATGCAGTCGTTACGATGAGTGCAGTTGCTGCAACCACCACAACAACAGAACCAATTACTGTATCGAACCGCTCATAAGACAACCACCGGGGTGTCAGCCTCTTGTCGATCACGTTTGATTGCTGAAAAAACAACTGCCACGGTGCCACTGTCGTCCCCACCATACCAATGATGAGAAGCAGTGCGTCCGAGGTGAACCCACCATGCACTCCCGGTTGCAAAAAACCTGTAACTACTGGGCGAGCAGTTGGATGGGTCATGAGTACAAGAGGTATGACCAGAAAATTGGCGATAACCATCACATACATAAATCGCTCCCAGCGGCGAAAACTACCGGTAGCCGTCATGCCAATGAGTAAAATGGATGCAAGTGCAACTGAAACCCAAGGCTTAACGCCGAAATGGGACATCGCCATTCGGATACCGATAAATTCTGTAACAATGGTGAGGACGTTCAGGATGAACAAGTCACCAACTGAGAAGGCTCCCCAGAACTTCCCGAACCGCTCAAAAATCAACCTGGCATGGCCAACTCCAGTTACTAGACCAAGACGAACCACCATTTCTTGATTCACAATCAGCACCGGTACCAGAAGCAGTAACACCCAGAGAAGGCTTGTGCCAAAGTTTTGCCCTGCTTGAGCGTAGGTCGCCACGCCGCCTGCGTCATTGTCACCAACCATCACGATGAGTCCAGGACCCATGATGGCGAGCAGGGTCAGTATACGGGACCGCCAGCTCTTACGAGTTACATTATCGTCAACACGCACTGTACCAAGTGCGCCTTTGATGTCACCAATATGCTGGCTGTCCAGTATAGCCGTGTCTTGAATTGCCAAATTTGTGCGCATTGTTTTTAACCTCCTTGAGGGTGTGGTAGGAGGGACAGAAGCCCCTATAATTGATGACCAAAGCAAACACATTGAATTGTCGCTGATGACTAGGACCTGAATCTACACCTACCACCTCCTTCAAAGAGCAAATGTAAAATCCCCTGGCAATTGCTCAGGGGATTGGATCTGCACATGCAAAATAAGCAGATGCTCTACATCCCCTAGTTGAGCTTTAGCACTATGCAACGTAGAGTTTTCACTCAGCCACATTAGGTAAAGCCTTAATCCGGCAGTACCTGGTGACCCATTGGCGTCTTTCGACGTTTCCGGGCAGCGGCTTATGTTCACATAGACGCCTCGCCTAACGAGGACCGGTTGTATTCAGTTCATGGTATGTACTTTGGCATACCCTTGTTCTCGGCAAACGCCTGAATGTCCTTGACGTACCGTCGATGATTTTACTGGCACATTGTACCTCATGTACAGTCGAGATATCAACATAAAAATGCTATTTTGGCGGTTCAATATGGACTTCTAAACGGAACCCTTATTGGTCTGCTCGAGAGCAACAACCGATGAAATTCAGCGCCTGTATGTGTATGCATAACTTGCATCGAGGGGTCGTCTGACTTACGCCCGCGTAATCCGAATCAGAATTCGGACCGATTTCCTTCGCTGCGCATAGTATGACAGTGCTGAAATGTAAGGGAATCATTGTGGTCGTGCGTCCATTATGCAAGGAGGCAATTTAATGTTAATGCTTCTTTTGTCAGCATTATTGTTCAGTATATCCTCCAATCTTGACAATGTAGTTGTCGGTACTGCTTATGGAATAAAGAAAATCAGGATAGGAATCATTGCAAACTTTATCATTGCGGTTGTAACAACAACCGGGACCTTTTTATCGATGTCAGCCGGTTCGTATATTGCAAAATTCATGCCACAATCAGTATCAAATGTTTTAGGTGCTGCAATTATTGTGGTTGTGGGTATTTATTTTGTCATACAAAGCCTTATAAAACTAATACATAACACCAATGCAAGAGAACTAGCATTAAAAGATCTTTCTCATATGGTTGAGTACGCAGAACGCTCAGATGTCGATAAATCGGGTCATATTGATGCGAAAGAAGCGTTTATGTTGGCGTTAGGATTAACATTTAACAATTTAGGGACTGGAATCGCTGCAAGTATCACAGGAGTCAATATTTTTCTCACCGTAATCTCAACATTTCTCATAAGTATATTGACAATTATCCTCGGATACTCCATTGGTAAAAATGTGTTAGGAAGGTTCTTCGGTAAATATGCCCCATTAATTGCAGGTGTTTTGTTAATTGTACTTGGCTTTATCGAAATGTTTAATTGATCAGATATCCCGCCCATTCGCAAAAAAGGCTGCCATTCCTGCAGGCTTTCGTTGTGTCATCTCCTGATTTCAAACTATGCTGTTGCGGTTAACCATTGTGATGCTAATTAGACGCAGTCCTTGCGGCGCTAACCAGTTCTGCAACAGTCCCTTTGCTTCGAACGGCGTATAACCATACAGTAGCACGTCTCTCTTCGAGATGCGCCCCCTCAAGAAGGGAGCATGCCTCATTTTTGAATCCTTCCGCAACCGTCGGCATTGGCGAATAACCTCAACATTGTCGTCGGTAATCTTATGCTGCAAATGGGCACATTCCTTAATGATCTGACTGATGCGTTTCTGTGTTTCTATGGTCGCACGCACATAATGCGGTGCCAGTGCTGCCACTACAGCTGTATATGTACCACCATTCTCAATAAAATCAGCATCTGCTATGCCACCCAATCCGAATCGACCGTACCAACCGAGTGCCCGCCTGACTTGGAGCTCCAATTCCACACAAGCATTATGATCTTTCACACATATCACCTCACGATGACATCTTATGGAACGGTGACCTAATGCATCAACAGTGGACTACATTGAACTCATGTGAACAAACAGTGATTGTTGACGATTTACATTAAACAAGGGGATTTAAAGAGATTCCGCAAGGGATTTATTGAATAGTTTTTAAAAACCTTAGAAAACCATGCATGAAAGCGGATTTACCAACGCGTGTAGTCATTGATGTTTTGTCTAGCGAGATTTAAATTGTGTCCATGACATGTTATATACACGCCTAATCCTGTGTGGAGCGGAGGAACCATTTTATCGGGGTGAATCCAATTTGGACGGGTGATGATTCTTGCCACCCGAACCCGTCAGCTAACTTCGTCGGCGTTGCAGGAGCGGTTTTTTGACCCCTCTGGGGTCGTTTTGTGTTTTTAGTTTAAAATGCATCCACAGACCAATAATACCCAAGAAGGAAATGGAGGGAGACATTTTCATCATGTACAAGCAAGCTCTCTGGATTCATCCAGTTGTCATCTCAATTGCAACTATTGCGCTGGCATTTGCCTTATTCAATTTTGGAAACGTAAAGCGCATACTCGTCGGTCGTCCGATGAGGACACGGGAACTGTATCAATCCCATACCAAGCTGAACTGGCTCATTGCACTCCCAATTCTCGCTGCCGATTTATACTCATCTGTGGCGTATGGACCCGAGGCCGGCATCACCGAATTGGAGCCATTGGGCCCAAATGTAAAGTGGATGATTATCCCGATCACAGCATCAACCGTGATCCTGCTCGCAATTCTAATTACATCGTACATAATGGGTGTCATTGCCTATCCAAATGGTGGTGGTGCCTATGCCATAGGCAAGGACAATTTTAAGAAACCTTTGATATCCCTGATTGCGGCAAGTGCATTGCTTGTTGACTATGTACTGACCGTCGCCGTTTCGGTGTCATCCGGCATCCAGACGATGGCTTCTTCGTATCCAATCCTATCTGGGCACGAAACTCTGTTGTCGGTGGTTTGTGTGTTCATCATCTTGTTGGTCAACTTACGTGGGGTCTCGGAGTCCTCAAAGGTTTTTGCTTACCCGACGATGATCTTCGCAGGATGTATGCTCTTCCTAATTGGGGCTGGATTTGTAGATGAAACTCATCATGGATTTGTCCAACCTGTTACACCACCCTTCGGGACGATTCCGCTCGGACTTAGCCTGATGCTTTTGCTTCGAGCATTTAGTTCTGCGTGTTCGGCACTGACTGGTATTGAGACAATATCGAACGGAGTTCCGGTTTTCAGGGAGGGCAAAACGGGAGCAATTAAAGCTTATGTGGTTCTCGGATTGGTTACAGCATTCACGTTACTTGGATTTGCCTATCAATTGTACGTAAAAGGAATTTCAGTCAACCCCAACAATACAATGCTCTCTCAGTTAGCTGGGTTGTACTTCGGGCATGGATTGATTTATCAAATCATCATTGTCTTTACTTTTGTGGTTCTTATTTTGGCCGCCAATTCGACATTTACAGGATTTCCACAGCTTGCAGCTCTAGTAGCGATGGACCGATTTTTGCCACGATCACTCACCATCCGCGGCGATAAATTGGGATACTCAAACGGTATGGTTGTCCTGGCAGCACTAGCAGCCTTATTGATCGAGCTGTTTCATGCGCAGACGAATGCTCTGATCCCGCTTTATGCAATCGGTGTATTTGTCGCGTTTACAGTCGCTCAGTCTGGCTTGACCATCAGATGGCTTCGTGTGAAAGGGAATTTATGGTACATCAAAGCAACCATTAACGCCTTTGGCGCCGCGGTTACAACTGTGGTCGCCATTATTTTTGCCGTAACCAAGTTCACGACTGGGGCTTGGATTGTGCTGGTTGTACTACCGGTCTTGATATTTTTGGCGTCCAAGATTCGACGGCATTACGACGAAGTTGCAAATGAACTTCGAATCGATCTTAATCAGGTTCATCCTCAAAAACATCATGTTCTGTCAGTTGTTCTTGTTTCAGGAGTCCATCGTGTGGTCGTTGATACCATTTCGTTTGCTCAAAGTACAACTCAAGACGTTATTGCGCTATACATTGGGTTTGATGATGAATCCATTGAAAAGATGGAGAAGAAATGGAAGGAATGGGGAGAACCCTGCAGACTTGTCACTGTCAAAAGTGAATACCGCTCTCTGCTCTATCCTTTGTCAAAGTTTATTCGGCGGTTGGAAAATTATGAGGGAGGGAAACCCGACCATGTACAGTTGCTCATCGGTCAGTTTGTCCCCAAAAGATGGTGGCATTATGCATTACATTCGCAGACTTCGCTTCTTCTCCGTGCCTGGATGTTGCGTCACAAGGAGGTTGTTGTTACGACTTTACCGTATCATTTACACCGCTAGTTTCATTTGTGGCGAACACACTGGCTTCTTGACCATAGCTGCCCGTTTGTCCCAGAAGGAAAGCGGCGGGCAAGCCGCATAAATATACGGCTAAAGATTCAGATTCAGGTACACGTCATCCAGTTCATCCTGGGTGATGCCGATGTATGACAGGGTGACACTTGGAGCGGAATGATTGAATAGCTTCTGAAGCACAGCTAAGCTGACGCCTGTTTGATACGCATGGTACCCAAAAGTCTTCCGAAGCGTATGTGTGCCAATGTTTTCTTTAATGCCTACTGCTCTGGCTGCATCGTTAATGATCTTGTAGGCTTGCTGCCTCTTTAGAGCTTGGCCGCCTTTCCTGGACAAAAACAGGGGATCATCTAAAGTATAAGCCCGAGTACCCAAATATTCGACGATGGCTTTACGTGCTGTATCTCCAACCGGAAAGTCTTTGGTTTTACCTGTTTTAGTTTCCCGAATAGAAATTCGGTCTCTTACTCGACCTCGCTCGTCCATCACGTCACGAATGTTCAGTTTAAGTAAGTCGCTAATTCGAAGACCAGAGTTAATCCCTAATATGAACAAGCAATAATCCCTCAAGTTTGTAGCCTTGAGAATTTTCTTTATAGAATCGATTTGTTTTTTCTCGCGAATCGGTTGAACAAATTCCAAAAGTGGCCCTCCATCGAAAAGTACTTACTGTATACTATTATATGATAAGTTTGATTGGTGTAGATGGTACAGAAATTGAGACATCAAAAATCGGTTATAAACCCAGTCGTAGCAAGGGATTTCACGACTTCTTCGAATCATACAAAACTACGTTGTGTATGATTCACTAGGTATTACTTTTACCAATTTTCATAGGGGCGTTCCAGATGTATACCCGTGTCAGAGAGCTGCTAACCCCAGAAGAACGATTGAAATACATGGAGATTCCGAACGACATTGATGAATGGACGTTAGGGACACGCTTCACATTTACGTCGCATGATATCGAAGTGATTCAACGTCACCGCAGAGACTACAACCGTCTCGGGTTTGCCGTACAGTTGTGTGTACTGCGGTATCTGGGTTGGACACTTTCCGATGTGCGGAACATACCTGAACGAGCCCTCAGCTATGTCGCCAAGCAGATTCGCGTAAATGCGTCCGAATTCCAAACTTACTTTCAAAGAGAGGCAACGAGATATGAACATTTAGAAGAAATTCGTCGGGAGTATGGATTCTCCACCTTCACACCCAGCGAATATCGTTGGCTCTCGAAACTGTTGACGGAACATGCGATGGTCAACGGCAGCCCGTTGCATCTCATTCAAATTGGTTTAGATGAGCTGCGTAAGCGCAAAGTGATCTTGCCTGCGATGGCAACCATCGAAAGGGCCGTATGGGAAGCACGGAAACGAACAGAGGATAGGATTTTCAAGGTACTCAGCGCTTCATTGACAGACAGTCAAATGCTTAGTTTGGATGGCTTACTATCCCTGGTGCCTGGTACCAATAAAACGTATTTGGCTTGGTTACAGGAGGTCCCTGGCCAGTCCTCTCCGGATACGTTTCTAAAGGTTGTCGACAAACTTGAGTATGTCCGAGCACTGAAGCTCCAAGTAGATACCCAGGGGATCCATCCAAACCGGCTACGACAATTATCTAAAATTGGCTCGCGGTACGAGCCGCGATCATTCCGTCGATTCAATGACCCCAAGAAATACGCTATACTCGCGGCTTACCTACTTGATTTGATTCAAGACCTGACCGATCAAGCATTTGAAATACACGACAGGCAGATTATGTCTCTGTTATCAAAGGGAAGAAAGGCACAGGAGGAAGTTCAGAAACATAACGGAAAGTCCATCAACGAAAAGGTCGTTCATTTTGCCAGTTTAGGGGATGCACTGATAAAGGCTCGTAACGAAGGAGTCGACCCGTTTGTCGCGCTAGAAGCCGTTATGCCGTGGGACAAGCTGGTTGCTTCCGTGGAGGAGGCAAAAAGCCTTGCACGACCGGTTGATTACGATTACTTAGACTTGCTGGAGAAGAAGTTCTACTCACTTCGGAAGTACACACCAACGTTGCTGAAGTCCCTAGAATTCCGCTCAACCAGGTCTGCGGAATCCCTGATGAGAGCGGTTGACATCATCCGCGACATGAACGAATCCGGAAAACGCAAAGTACCGGAAGACGCACCCCTTGAATTTGTGTCGAATCGCTGGCAAAAGCATGTCTATGACGATGATGGAACCATTAACCGTCATTATTATGAGATGGCGGTTCTTACCGAACTGCGAAACTATGTCCGTTCCGGGGATGTATCCATTGTTGGGAGCCGACAACACAAGGACTTCGATGAGTATCTGGTCTCTACGGAAGATTGGGCAAGGCTTGAGCCAACTCAGGCTCGGTTTGCGGTGAGTATATCCGCCAATGAGTATCTGGAAGAGCGTATGGAATCATTGTCAAAACGCTTAGAATGGGTATCGTCTAACATCGAGGGGCTGGAAGGTGTAGACCTGGAGCACGGAACACTGCACATAGATCGGTTGGAAAAGGACGTACCTGATGAAGCAAGAGAGTTTAGCTTATCACTCTACGAATTGCTACCTCGCGTCAAACTAACGGATTTACTGATTGAAGTAGCTCAATGGACCGGATTTCACGAACAGTTTGTTCATGCTTCCACCAACCGTATGCCGAACGAAGAGGAAACCACTGTAGTGATGGCCACCCTTATGGCGATGGGAACAAACGTAGGCCTTACAAAGATGGCTGAATCTACACCAGGTATTTCGTATCGGCAGATGGCAAATGTAGCACAATGGCGGCTCTACGAGGATGCGATGAATAAAGCTCAAGCTGTACTGGTGAATTTTCATCACCGCTTAGCCCTACCGTCCTATTGGGGCGATGGAACCACGTCGTCATCAGATGGCATGCGCGTACCGATAGGAGTATCTGCACTACACGCAGATGCCAACCCTCATTACGGCCATGGTAAGGGAGCGACCATTTACCGCTTTGTCAGCGACCAGTTTTCAAGTTTTTACACCAAGGTGATTAACACAAACGCAAGGGACGCGGTGCATGTCATTGATGGGCTGTTACACCATGAAACGGATTTGGCTATTGAAGAACACTACACGGATACAGCCGGTTACACGGACCAGGTTTTTGGTTTGACGCACCTGCTTGGATTTCATTTTGCACCTCGCTTACGTGATTTATCGGATTCCAAGCTCTTCTCCTTTGGTAAAGCAGCTGATTTCCCCAAACTTGAGAAGCTGCTGCGTGGTCAAATCAATACAAAAGTCATTCGGGAGAATTACGACGATGTATTGAGATTAGCGTATTCGATTCGGGAGGGCACCGTCTCTGCTTCGCTCATCATGGGGAAGCTCGGATCCTACGCACGGCAGAATCGCTTGGCCACGGCGCTTCGGGAAATGGGTCGGATAGAAAAGACGATCTTCATTTTGGACTACATTTCGAGCGAAGCCCTACGAAGGAAAATCAATCGTGGATTGAATAAAGGCGAGGCGATGAACGCTATAGCCAGAGCGATATTCTTTGGCAAGCGTGGAGAACTGCGCGAACGTGCACTCCAAGACCAACTCCAACGGGCTAGTGCGCTCAATATTCTAATCAATGCGATCAGCGTGTGGAATACGGTTTACTTGACCAAAGCAATGGAATTCAAAAAGGCACAAGGTGGTCTCCGGGAGGAACTATTGCATCATATTTCCCCACTAGGCTGGGAACACATTAATTTCTTAGGCGAATACACATTCAACGTAAGTCAACCAAGAGATCTGGACTCACTGCGTCCGCTTCGTGTTCAAGCAGCAGCACCTTAGAGTAAAGAAAAGCGATATTTTTGTTCCAATAAATGTCTTAGCGTATATTTTCGTTAAAATGTCGGCGGTACCCCTAACATGACAAATTCGCCTTTTTCTAGTTCTATACTTTGAGGTTCGGAGGGAACTGGCATATCTTCCCTATGCTGCTCTGCGTCCCATAACCACAGTTCCATAGCCTCACGCGCATTTGCAAGTGCTGCATCGGTTGTATCACCTTCAGTGATACAACCCGGCAGGTCAGGGAAGGTCACGGTGTACCCAACCTCGTCACCCTCTGCTGGGTCAAATACGGAAGGGAATATATATTTTTCCATATTTTAAATCCTCCTTTGGGCCTCATTTGAGATTTTAGGATTGAATTGGTTGTCTTAGGTTTCAGAGTTACATTTCCGTAGTCTGGAACCTGTATCTTTCCACTCTTCTTGGGATGTCGGAATTGTTTGTGGCTATCCTTCTGAGCTACTAAGTACCATCCGTCCTTTTCAAGTAGCTTGACCATCTCCTTAGCAGTGTAGTTCTTGGCTGTCATGCCATCCCCTCCCGACAACAATATTATAACACGTGTCTTTGACACGTGTAGATGAAAAGCTGAAGAGTTACGTGTTTTGTTATTCGCTATGGTAATTCCAGACCATGATCAATTAGATGGTTCTTCTAAGAAGGTAATATGACTTCTTAGAGAGAACCCCGGTCCTTGCTCTATGTATGGGCTGCCTCGGTTCGACGATAAAATACAGTCGTAGTGGATATGTGTAAATGGGTTTGGGAATAGATGCTATTGTAGGTCCTCTAACAACATTGTACTCTGTATGTAAAAGGAAACTGGAGGTACTGATGAGGAAGGCCGTTATCTATACAAGAGTATCAACAGACGAACAAACAAGAGGATTCAGTTTGGAGTCTCAACGAGAACGAGGTATAAACAAGGCAGATGAATTAGGTGTCACAGATACTATAGTGTTTGAAGAAGCCGGCGTCTCTGGTGAAGTGATAAACCGACCTGCACTTATGGATGCTATAGCAGCGTCTCAGCGTGATGAGAGCGTGAAATATTTCATCTGCAGCGATCCAGACCGACTTTCTCGTGATTTGACATACCTCCTTTTGTTCACAGAGCAAATCGAAAAAGGTAAACGAGTCGAATTAGTCTTTACGGATTTCAATCGTGAAGATACGGCAGAAGGCAAGTTGTTTTATTCCATTCGTGGTGCTATAGCGGAGTTTGAAAAGGCAATGATTCGTCGACGTACCATTGGTGGTAAAATCAAGAAGGCCCAACAACATAAATGGACCCATTGGCCAGATATCTATGGCTACAATTACAACGAGGGCGTTGTCACGGAGAATGAGGAAGAAGCCCGCACGGTTCGCATGATTTATGAATGGGGTTCAAACATGGGCACTGCCTCTATTTGTGGCCGGCTTCATGCTCTGGGAATATCTTCTCCAAGGGGGTCCAGAACGTGGTCACGTACGACAGTAAAGAGAATCTTAGAGAATAAATCATATCACACGGGAAAGACGTTCATCCGTAAGTATGACACCGGTGGAACTCATCTAAACAAGTATAGGGCGGATGAAGACAAGTTGGAAAGGAAACTTCGGCCAAGAGATGAGTGGGTGGAAATGGAGATCCCGCCATTGGTCACTGAGGAAGCTTTTCAGGCAGTACAACGCCGGTCATTAGTCGCTCGCAGACGTGCAACTAGCAACATAAATGGACGTTTCTTGCTCAGTGGACTTTTGAGGTGTGGACATTGTGGGAAGACTTGGCACGGTCACTCTGGGTGGAATCATAATAAGACTAAGAGACGTATCTATTATGTCTGCACATACAAATCACCAGGGCCGCCCAAAGGACAGGGATTAGAAAGATGCCCTACATCTTTCGAGCCTGCGCCGTTGATTGAAGAAGCCGTCTGGAATACGGTGAAGGGATGGATTCTGGACGATGAACAGATATCTGCTTTTCACAACGCACAACTGACGCGACATAAGCCGAGTAGCCATAGTGCTGAACGCGAAAAGCTTGTTGAGCGGTTCAACCAGATAAATCGAGAAGAAGATGCGTTAATCGAACGCTTAGCCAGAGAGTCCAATCCCCGAGTGCGCGGTAAGTTGAATGAACGTCTTGATAAAATTTCGGCAGAATTAGATCAGATTCAGACATTGCTTGATGAGTTAGACTCTGCTGAATCAGAGACAGCAGCAAGCGAAATAGATTCCGAAGCAATAAGTTGGATTCGTGAAAACCTTCCGGATCCTGAACAAATGTCCTTTGAGCAAAAGTACGAGGTAATTCACCGCTTGATTACGGAGATCGTCATTCAGCAACAAGGTGACGAGTTACAGTTAGACATTAGAACTCTCAGACCAATGCCTCCCAAGGGTTGACACGTATAATCATACGTATTACAATGGTGTTAGGAGGCGATGGGAACGATGAAAAGCTATTCGTCCAGAGAAATCATACAAATCATCACAGCGGACGGATGGTATTTTGTCCGAGCCATCGGCGACCATCATCAGTACAAACACCCAACAAAATTAGGTAGGGTGACAGTGACGCACCCTGTCAAAGATATCCCAGTTGGTACGGCTCGAAGCATATTCCAGCAGGCAGGTCTTCCAATACCTCGATGATACGATAATCGCTGGCCCAGCGGTAAGGGCATGGGAGTGATCGCACATGGCAAAAGATAGGTATGTATATCCGGCAATCTTCGATTATGCCGACGACGGTATCTCCATAGAATTTCCGGATCTACCTGGATGTCTACCATGCGCAGAGACCACGGAAGAGGGAGTAAAAAACGCTCGTGAGGCCATGGCCCTTCACTTGTATGGCATGGAACAAGACCGAGACTTTATTCCGAATCCAACAGACATTACGGAATTACGGGTTGGACAAAATCAAGCCATCGTTTTGGTAGAGGTCTGGATGCCTCCGTTTAGGGATGAAATGGAACTTCGAGCAGTGAAGAAGACACTTAGTATCCCTAAATGGCTCGACGACTTGGCGCAAGACCAGCATGTAAATTTCTCGCATCTTTTGCAAGATGCGCTGAAGCAGCACTTAGGTGTAAAGGATAGAGTATGACATAGAAAACTCGCTGCTCGCCAGCGAGTTTTATTTTAGAGTTCATGCGCTTCTTTCCTAGCGATACACGGAAGCATTCTCCCTTCTCAGTATACCTACCTGTGCTGAAAACCGCTCATATTTCCCCCGCTGATTGTTAATGCTTGTATCGACAATTGGCATTGTGGGGGCGTTGATTATTGGGCAATCTGCGGTACAGGCCGGCATTGTCAGTCCCTTGCTTGTGATTATTGTCGCCGTAACGGCCCTGGCGTCCTTCACTATACCCAACTACAACTTGACGCTGGCTGTACGCGTGCTGCGCTTTGTTTTCATGTTCAGTGCAGCATTTTTCGGGTTTTACGGTATTGCACTTCTGTGGACGTTTATGACAGTGAAACTGGCGACACAAAAGTCGTTTGGCGTTCCTTTCCTTTCCCCAGTTGCGCCCGCTTCAGATGCATCAATGGATGTGTTTCTGCGGGGACCGGCCTACGCTATGAACCAGCGGCCTAAGTTCCTGTTTACACAAAAACGCGATCGTCAGCAGCCCGTAACCAGGCCGTGGAGTCCGCAGACCAGTCAAACGGCACGACAGAAATCAAAGAAGGGAAAGGGGAAACAGTAATGTCACAGAGAGAAAAGACGACTTTAGTGCCGCCAAGTGAACTGGGTGCATTGCAGATAGCGTTTGTCGGAACCGAAGCATTTCTGACTTATCCCCGGTATACGGCACAGTTGGCGCTAGAGGCTTCATGGATGATACCGCTTATTTCCGGCATGATTGCGCTACTGGTGTTTTTGTTTATCAACCGGCTGATAGAATCCAACTTTCCGGGTATGGACATCGTTGATATTACCGAAACCACGATGGGGTCTTTTGTTGCCAGTGTTGTATCCATCGTACTGTCCCTGTATTTCTTGTTTTCCACTGCTGCAGTCATGCGGTTGTTTATGGAGCACGTTGTAGCCACGGTGTTGCCGGACACACCACTGCTCGTCGTTGGCCTCTTGTTTAGCGTCGTTGTTGCCTACATCGCTTACCTTGGTATTGAGGCTATCTGCAGAACGGCATACCTGCTTTTGCCTGTCCTCTTTATTGGCATCGTCGTCTTGTGTTTGCTTACCTTGAACTGGTGGCATCCCCCGTTTTTGCTACCCTTATGGGGGAGGGGGATTCCATCTATTATCCGCAGTTCGTTCTTGTATAGTTCCATTTATATCAATGTCTTGCTGTTGTTAATCATATATCCCCATGCGACCGATGAATCCAAACTCGGTAGAATCGGCGTAGTCAGTATTGTATCTGCTGACCTGTTGCTCACAGGTTTCCTGCTTGCCTACAATATGGTCTTTCCAGCCTTTGAAGGGCAGTCCATATCGTTTCCTCTGTATCAGATGGCCCGTGTTATCTACATCGGACGCTTTTTTCAACGGATGGAGAGCCTGTTCATTTTCCTGTGGGTGATGATCGCGGTTGTCCGCATGTCCCTGACACTGTGGGCGTTTGTCCACTTAATGGCAAGAGGTCTCAGATGGCCCACCTATAAACCTGGAATTGCTGCAGGTGCGCTGCTTGCGTTTATGTTGAGTTTAGTTCCCACGAGTGCACTCCAGGCAGTCACTATCGCCAAGACGTATTTGTTGGAATGGGGAGATGTCATTGTTTTTGGGATCCCAATCACAGTTACAGTGTTGGCGTCATTGCTGAAAACCAAATCGAAAAGGGGAGTGCAAGGTGTCTAGTACAATTGTCACCATGATTGGGTTAATGATTATCCCTGCAGGTATCTTTATCTACACCATCAATGCAGCCAGGTGGATGCAAAAGAAGAAAAACATGACTGCCGCCGTCTCAGCGTACATGCTGGCAGTTATTTCCCTTGCCGCCAGCGGGGTAGTCCTCTACCGCTTAATTGCTGCCTAGTTGGCTGATGAGTGGCATGGAGCGTGAGGGAAACTGGTGAACGGCAGGGAGCCTGGGGAAGAGCCTGAGAGAAGGTCAGAGAGAAGGTCAGAGAGAGCGGCGACGTTGAAGGAAGAGGCCGGAAAGGGCCTTTTTTACGTTGTGTTTCTTTTGTTTTCGAAAGTGAACGCACGCATCCGGTCGTCCTTGTATAATAGACGCAAGGTGATTGGCTGAAGGTGGCGGAGTTGAGGAAACTGCAAGTTGTGTTAATGATAGACCACGCGTGCATTGCACTAAGTAGAGTGCCCCGTAACACCAGTGCGCAACACAGGGTACAGAAAGGACGGGATAGTTTGGCGAAAGAAAAGTCCCCGATGAAACAAATTGAAATTTGGACAGACGGAGCTTGTTCGGGGAATCCAGGACCCGGAGGCTGGGCTGCGGTCCTCACATATGAAGGACATACAAAAGAAATCTCAGGCGGAGAAGAAAACACCACGAATCAGCGCATGGAAATTGCAGCGGTGATGAACGCCCTTGAATCGCTCAAGGAACCCTGTGATGTGACCATATACAGTGACTCGGCCTATGTTATCAACTGCTTCAAACAAAAGTGGTACGTATCGTGGCAGAAGAATGGATGGAAGAACAGCAAAGGACAGCCGGTTCAAAATCGCGATTTGTGGGAACGTCTCCTAGATGCGCGGAATTCACACCATATTCAATTTGAAAAGGTGAAAGGACATGCTGGAGTAGACCTTAATGAACGCTGCGATGAACTGGCCCGTGAGGCAATCCCGAGATGACATTTGCTGTGTCCCTCGAGGATTTGAAGCAACTGGGCCGGAAGGCAGGGTTTGATGATATTGGGGCCACGAGTGCGGATGACTTCCCTGAACTCATTCCCCGACTTCAGGCTTATGAAAACCGGGGGAGAACGGGCTTTGAAACAGGAGACATTGCTTTGCGAAGTTCCCCGCGACAGTGGATGCCTGAAGCCAAGTCCTTGATTGCTGTCAGTATGGCCTATTTGACAGAAGCGGGCAAGAACCACGCTCGGAGACATCCTGTGGACTCACTGAGGGGCCGTGTCACAGTCTATTCTTATGGACAAGACTATCATCAGGTAATGAAAGAGCGCATGGCTGATCTGCACGAGCTGCTAAGCAATCACGTTGGGCACACCATTACCGCGAATTACGCAATTGACACTTCTCCACTAGTCGACAGACGCATTGCGGAGCGCGCTGGTATTGGTTGGATGGGAAAGAACGCGCTGTTGTACAGTTCTCAATATGGTTCGTACGTTTTTCTTGGTGCTCTCCTTGTAGACATTGAGGTGGAACTTTCTCAGAACGAAATGCCATCTCGCTGTGGCAGTTGCACTCGCTGTATGATTGCATGTCCAACCAATGCCATTGTTGGGCCGGGTGTCATTGACGCAAAGCGTTGTCTGTCCTTTGTCACACAAATGAAAGGTATCATTCCCAGGGAATTTCGAAAGCCAATGGGCAAGCGGATATGGGGGTGCGATACTTGCCAAACGGTGTGTCCGGAGAATGAAGGTATAGAATCCGCACCGCACGAAGAGTATCTGCCCCAAGGAGAGCTGGAATACCCGCAGTTGCTTGAGGTTCTGACTTGGAGCAACCGTGAATTTGCTTGGCGGTACGGCCGCACAGCTGCGGCTTGGCGGGGGGTTCGGACATGGCAGAGAAACGCACTCATTGCTTTGGGCAATTGTAAGAACCGTGATGCAGTCTCGCATATTGTGCCGTTTCTTTCTCATAGCCGGGCAGAACTAAGGGCCAGTGCTGCATGGGCTTTGCAGCAATTAGAAACAAAAGCAGGGCAAGAAGCTGTTGCACAGGCGTACTTTAAAGAGGATGAAGATGTGGTCCGGGAGGAAATGAAATGGGCTGTTGACGCAACTTCCTAGTCCCGTTGGCATAAGAGGGACAACAGGTGCGACAGAGACAACCCAAACAACCCAGACAGCACCGAGAACCGGGAGAACCGGGACGACAGATTGAGACAAATTGCTCTGTGATTAGCCTCTGCACACAACCTGTAAGCATCCAGTTTGAGCCGTCAATTCTGCAGACTAAGTGCCAGCTTGGCTTTCTACTATCTGATTGGAGATGAAAAACATGCTGCAGTTCAGAACGAGTGCTGAGAGTAATCAGAGGTACTGTGAGTTTTGGCAAAGTCCGCTTGGCTTAATTCTGGTTTGTGCCAGCGAAGTCGGGGTGACCAATTTGAATTGGTACGATTTATCTGAGGAGTCCGACGAGGAATCTGTAAATCCTGCTTATGACAATCGGGATTCTTTGCTGCAGAACTTGCAGTTGGACGGAAGTTCGAGTTCTGATTTGGGAGAGAGTACTGCAGTGGAAGCAAAGCAGTGGACGGAAGCAGCAATTCAGCAACTGCGAGAATACTTTGGACGACAACGTACTGAATTTGAATTGACCATTCATGTCCACGGGACTGCATTTCAAGAGGCGGTCTGGGAGGCGTTGGCAAAGATTCCGTATGGTGAGACGCGATCGTATAAGCAGATTGCGCAATCCATTGGAAAAGCTGCTGCTGTACGAGCTATTGGCCAAGCAAACCGCAGCAATCCGGTTGCTGTGATTGTTCCCTGTCACCGCGTGATTGGTGCCAATGGAAAACTAGTTGGCTACGCAGGCTCCCATACGGAGTTAAAGGCGGATTTGCTCGATATAGAACGCGCGAGTTTGTTGCACGCGGATGACTGCCAAACGACAACCATGTCCTAAGAGCCGTCGCGAAGACAGGCTCTGGGGAGACTGGTTCGGCAACGGGAGCATGTAATCATGGCATTCCAGGGAACAGTACACACGAAGGTTTGATTTGGTCAGTGCTGTGGAGTTTATAGATTATCACTTTGAGATCTGGCTGCTAAGCGCCTCAAGAAATTGATGTCTCTTCTCTTCCTGACGAATATATCTCTTTAATTCATCAACTTGAGCAGCTTCTGGAAATATGCGAAAACGCGTATGAGCAAGCCTCCAGACCTTGTATGGAAACGTTAGCAGTGCTTGGATCAGCAGATACTCTTCATGGGTGATGGCTGCAACCTTGTCGAAGTTGAGAAAACTCACGTAGGCGACTTCGTTATCCCATTCCTGCATCTGTAAAGACCTCCGCAGCAGGTGAGCGATATCGAGTACGCGAGGGGCGAATGTGCACAAGTCTAAATCAAGTAAGCGGACTGCGTCAGCTTTATCGTAGATGAAGTTACCTGGTATCACATCCAAGTGACAGAGCCCGGCCCGGTATTCATCGTGCAGCAAAAAATCTTGGACATCAGAGTCATTTAGCAATTCAAGACTTTCTTCTGCGTCCTTTCGCAGTTGGTTTTCAATGCTCAACAAAAGCTTGTCAAAGGTTCCTTGATTCGTTTTCCCGTCCGCTTCCGCGAGCATCATTTTCAGGTCTTCATAACGCCTCTTTGTCATTTGCTTCAAATCAAACTCCATGGGCGGATTGTAACTTGCGGCTTCAAATCCCCTGGTAGCCTCGTGAAACTCAGCTAAAGCTGCAGCCACTTTGCCCACGTCCGTGTTGCTTGTAAAACGCACAGTCCGGCCGTCAATCCATCTGGTGGCATAATAGGTTTGGTCGTCTTGAATCACATAAGGGCGCTTTTGTTTTGATAGAGCAAACCGTGGACCTCGAATAAATCCCTGTTGTCTGGCATAGCGAATGGCGGAATGAAGAAACTGGATGCGCCTCCCATCGATTGACGATTCCTTCAGTGCATAGTTGTTACTGCTCGTTTGCACTCGGACTGCTGTACCAGAGTATTTTGCTTGTGTAACCTTCCAGCCATATTGCTTCACCACAGTTAGCGGAATACCAGCGTTTTGGAGGATTTGTCTCCAGGGAGTTGTGCCAGGGTTTTTTACCGATGATTGCTGGTGTGCCAAGGAAGCTTGAATGACATCTCGCTCATTCCTGTTCCGCGGCTGTTTGTCAGCTTTACTGTTTTTCGACGAAGTTGCAGATGACCCTTTGCCAACCGCACTTCTTCTTGCGTGATAGGCCTGTTCAGGAGAAGGCTGGTCGTTGTATTTAGCTTCTGTCACAGACTCGTCGCTGAGATACGGGCCATAGTCTTGTGGTCGACTGTATGGGGAAGAAGCCTGCGACCAAGTTGTCTGTGAATCCGGCCACTGGTTGTTTTGTGGCTGTCGCTGTCCTGAGTCGCCGCTGCTCTCGCGAAATGTCTCTGAGTGATGATATGAATGCTGTCGTTGCGAAGTCTGTTCTTCGGCTGTTGTTTGGCTGTGTGAGTGGTTCTGCGATTTGTTCTTCTGGTCTTCTATAATCCCTGCGAGAAATTGCGGAGGTTTTGTGAGTTCCTGAAGCAGTATTTTTGCCCATTCGGGCGTGTTGGATCTCTTCATCATGTCGGCATCCCTCCAGACAGATCGACAGTCTGTGGGATCAGCCTATGTCTCTGGTGAACGAAGCGGATGGGCCCGTGCCCATCCGCTGAGAATATTTTAGTACGATTTGTGCTTTAGGATTGTACCTTTCTTAATTACATAGCTGGCTGTAATGTTTTTTCAAATTCTTCGAGTCTTAGTGTCCAAGGGTACTTTGAATTTCCATTTTGTTCTTAACGCGTTGAATGACATCGTCCGTAAACTCAGTCGTATTACTTCCACCGCCCAAATCAGTGGTACGAACACCGTAGACAACCGCTTCTAACGTGGCCTCATAAATAATACGAGAGGCTCTTTGGGCTTGTTCGTCGTTATGGTGTGCCAGAAGAGATGCACCAGCTAGAATCATGGCCATTGGATTGGCAAGATTTTTACCAAAGAGACTTGGTGCTGTACCGTGAGGTGCTTCTGCCATAACCACTTTTGGCATCCAGTCTTCGTCCAGTGAGAGGAGAATGGACTCGGAGCCTGCGATGGAGCCAAACATTTGAAGAACGAGATCGGATAGGCAATCTCCATCTCTGTTCAAAGCAGGAATGACCAGAGGTTCCCCGGCTTTGACAAGCAACAGGGCATATGTGGCATCTATAAGTTGGGGCTCGTAGGCGACGTCGGTATGGCGTTTGGATGCAGCATCGAGTTCTTCTTTGAACATTCCTTCGTAAACGGGGCTCACAGTAAATTTAGGGCCTCCAAAGACTTTTGCACTCAACCGCTTTGCATGTTGGAAGGCGTATTCGGCAACTCCGTGGCAGACCGTCCGCGAAATTCTTTCCGTACGATACGCTACTTCATCACTACTGCCGCGTTCAGAGGTCTCACGCCACTCTTCTGCACCGTAGGCACCGTCAACAGCCATGCGCACAACAGAAATCGGGGAGAAGACACCTACCGGCGGCGCAATGCCAGGAATGCGCCGACCTGTTCTCACGATGACAGTTCCGTTGATTTCCTTACGCAAAATGGCGTTTGGACTGCCTACATCTCCCGACTGTTCCGGGGTGATGGTTGCAGCTTTTAGTCCGTAGCGGTGATCCCGCATTGCCGCAGCAGCATCATATACAACCTGGTTTTCAGTCTTACGTCGATTGTCCAGACTCAAATCAAACCGTTTAAATTCGATTGGAAGTCCCAGGGCGTCTGACGAAAGTACTCGCAGCGACTCTTCCAATAGTTCTTGACCTGTTTGGTCACCTTCCATAACAACAATGGTCATTTTCTCCATGGTTTCACCTCTTCATCTGTCTCTGGCGAAGATCTCCACTCGTTCGTTGGGGATTATGTTGCCCGTGTTTCTTAACAGATATCATTTTATAAATATCATTTTGCTACAACGGTAAAGTGTATCACAGTTAGCAGGACATGACGATATATTGTTAAACTGTCTGATTTCTTTCGCTTGAAAATGGAAACCATCAACCGCGTTACGAGTGAAGCAGAAGCAGCGGAGTACCATTTGAGTCATTTGTTACATACGTTGTAGCAAAGCCCGGTACAGATGTCACGATCGTTGTGCTTTTCATAGCAAATACCTGAGCAGTTGTGAGCAGATACACCCGCTTTTATTGCAGCGAATTGAGGAGGGAAAAGATTGGCCAAGGTAGTGGATGCTATTCGTAAGTACTTTGATGAGCGTAATCGCGCCTGGGTGACAGGAAGTTGTAATGAACTGAGAGACAAATCTCGCACAAGCGTGTCCACAGCATGGCTGAGGGATTTGCAGCACCGAATTCGACGCAAGCAGCAGGAAATGAGGTACAGGAAAAGTCAACTCCTAAGGGCTCATTCTAAGGTTGGTGTGAAAAGTCTGCAACAGGATGGAGACCTAACAACAGCAGAAATTATTGAAATCATTAATTGGATTTACAGGGACGGCCTAAAATACTCAGCAGAATCCAGAATCGTAGCACACGTGCAGAAATGGAAATTGCACAACGGGGAATGGTTGTTGGCAGAGGCTGTGGAATCCAGTGAACTGAAGCAGCGTAGCAAGGAACTTCCCATCCAGAAGAGTGAGACAGGCAGAGGCGATGCACCTCTATATCCATATCCGAGATACTTGCAGTGTCAAACCTACGACAGAGTTCGGGCTCAACGCTACGCAGACCTGTGGTGGAATTCTTATAATCCGGCATATGTGAAGTTTCTTGAAGATGATTGCACCAACTTTATTTCTCAATGTCTTTACGCCGCAGGAATGCCAATGCACAAGGAAGGTAATAACAGAGCCAAAGGATGGTGGTACTATCCCGGCAGTGGTCAAAAAGGTGTAAACTGGAGTTACAGTTGGTCTACGTCAAACGCTCTGCATCAATATCTGGTACATGTTGTGGGAGCAACCATGATTGAAGACCCGAATAAGTTGAATGTTGGCGATCTGGTGTTTTACGATTGGAACGGACAGGGGACGTTCCATCATACGACCATTGTTACAGACTTCGACAGCAATGGAGATCCACTGGTGAATGCCCACACAGAGCCAAGTTACCATCGCCACTACAGGTATTTGGACAGTCCTGCATGGACACCGCAAACACGTTACTCTTATGTACATTTACCTTCAGATATCTGTTAGTCATTTGTTAGTCAAACAAGACTGTTCTACTTGAAAGGAGGCACATGAGTGCACATCGTTTTAGTTGAACCAGAAATTCCAGCAAACACGGGGAACATTGCCAGAACCTGCTCGGTTACAGGAAGTGTGCTTCATTTAGTCCGCCCTCTTGGATTTTCAACGGATGACAGGCAGTTGAAGAGGGCGGGATTGGACTATTGGCACCAGCTCGACATCCGCTACCACGATTCCCTTCAAGAAGTTTGGGACAAGCACCCCGACGGGCGCTTTTTCTATGCGTCCACAAAAGGTGGGAACTGGTATTCCGAAATGACGTACACGGCAGATGATTTTCTCGTATTTGGAAAGGAGACAAAGGGGCTGCCGGCAGATGTTCTTGAGGCCCATCGTGATCGGGCGATTCGGATTCCTCAGGTGCCTGAAGCCAGGTCTTTAAATCTCTCAAATGCTGTCGCAATTGTTGCCTTTGAGGTACTTCGGCAGGTCGGATTTCCAGGGATGGTCTAACGCCGACTAGGGGAACGGGCTGAATGAGCTGAATGAGCGGATGAGCTGAATGAGCTGAATGAGCTGATGGGTGTCTCGAAGAAGGATCGCGCAGGTATTACATATATAACTGAATGGGAAAGGAAAGTGGAACCGGATGTTGCGAACCCTTTTATTTGACTTGGATGGAACCTTGCTCCCATTAGATTTGGACGTGTTTATGAAGGCTTACTTTGGCAAACTGGTTCATCATGTTCACGGTGTGATAGATGAGCAACAGATTGTCTCAGAAGTGTGGAAAGCGACCAAGGCGATGATCTCCAGTGAAGATGCAAGTCGCTCCAACGAACAGGTCTTCAAGGACGTATTTTTTGATTCAACAGGCTTCAAGGAAGAGGAATTCTGGCCCCTCTTTGATTCGTTTTACAGGGACAGGTTTGCAGAGTTGAAGGAGTACACGGAGCCGAGTCCGATTGCTCGAAAAATCTGCGACACCGCGGTTGGAAAGGGTTATGAGTTGGTAGTTGCCACCAATCCCTTGTTTCCGAGATTGGCTATTGATCACAGAATGGAGTGGGCCGGTATTGGAGACGTCCCCTTTCGACTCGTGACGAGCATGGAGAACATGCATCACTGTAAACCGAATCCGAAGTACTATATGGAGATTTTGGACATATTGGGTCGGGAACCGCAAGAAGCCATGATGTTTGGAAATGATGTGAAGGAAGACGGTGCTGCGAGCAGGACCGGCATGGAGACTTACTTGGTAACGGATTACTTGGTCCGGCACGAACAAGAACACTTCAACTTCACCCACGAAGGCTCGTTAGCAGACGTCTTAAAGTTCGTTCAAGAACTTCCCAGTGTCAATGCTGCAGTACGAGACTAGTCATAGAATCGGAGTGTAATGACCAGAGTAGGTGCTGGCGGACTGGCGGACTGGCGGACTGTGTAGAGGAACAGAGGAACAGAGGAATAGAGGAATAGAGGAATAGAGGAATAGAGGAATAGAGGAATAGAGGAATAGAGGAATAGAGGAATAGAGGCCCCGGCGGCAATAAGCACTTGCCAAGTGCTTATTGCTCCGAAGCGGCGGGCCAGTACCGTTTTAAGCTCCTGCGGAGTGCTTATTTGTCCATATTGATACCCGGCAGGGGTATGTATGCGGAACTTAAGCACTTGCCAAGGCCTTATTTTTAAATCATCCGTAATTCTCTCATCATTAAGCTCTTCTGGAATGCTTATTTTTTGGAGATCATACCCCTAATGGGTATAAATTGATGGTTTATATACCCCTGAAGGGTATATAAACTCCACGTATGAACCTAAATTATACCCCTGATGGGTATATTAGCGTGGGTACTTGGGGTATATGCAGTGGAGACACGGCGGGCAGAGGTGAATGCAACTGAGATATGAGCGAGAGAAGAAGGAAAGCGCCGGGTTTCCCCGGCGCTTCCATTTAGAATTCAAATTTGAAGGCTTGCAAATCCAACTGCGGTGTGCGGGAATCCAGCCAGCCGCCAGCCAGCCGCAGCCAGCACCTGCGGTGCCTTCCTTGCCTCCTGCCGCTGCATGCCACAGCCGCGGGCGGAACCGCGACTGGGCAAGCAAGACGCACACCGCGGCAGCACCGCCCAACACCTTCCAAGCACAATCAAGTCACTCACCCTACTACCTTACTTGCTACTTGCCGACAATGTGGATGGGGGAGCCCAGTCCGACCTCGGCGGCTTCCATGACCATCTCGCCCAAGGTTGGGTGAGCGTGGATGGTGAGTGCGACATCTTCGAGAGTGGAGCTCATCTCAATGGCCAGCCCGAGTTCGGCAATCAAGTTGGAGGCTTCGTGGCCGACCACTTGTGCGCCCACCAAAAGGCCGCTTTGCTTATCTGCAATCAGCTTGACGTAGCCTGAGTCTGCACCTAAGGCTACGGCACGGCCGTTGGCTGCGTAGGGGAAGCGTCCGACGCTGATTTCCTGGTACTGGTCTTTGGCTTCCTGTTCGGTTAGGCCGACGGTGGCGATTTCGGGATCGGAGAAGACCACAGCCGGGATACACCGATAGTCCACTGCGCTGGCTTTGCCTGCAATGGCTTCTGCAGCGACTTTACCTTCGTAGGAGGCTTTGTGGGCTAAGGCGGGTCCGGCAACGATATCGCCGATTGCATAGACGTGACTCAAGTTGGTTCTGCCCTGCGCATCTACTTCAATCAGACCCTTGTCTGTCATCTTAATGCCCACATCTTCCAGACCCATTTCATCCGTGTTGGGTCTGCGTCCGACAGTGACCAGGACGTAGTCTGCTGTGACAGACTTTTCTTCGTCCTTCTGTTTGAACGTCAATGTCACGCTGTCTTCCTTCTCCTCGACAGACTGTGCGAAGGCATTGGTGTACACATCGACGCCGCTCTTTTTGAGGCTCTGTGACACCAGACGAACAGGCTGTTTGTCGAAGGTGGGCAGAATGGAGTCCGTTCCCTCGATAATTGTGACCTTTGTGCCAAACTTGGCGTAAGCTTGACTCAATTCGATGCCGATGTAGCCGCCGCCGACGACCGCGATGCTTTTCGGCAGTTTGTCCAGGGCCAAGGCCCCAGTGGAGGAGATGACCCGCTTGCCGTAGGGCAGGGATTTTAGTTCTATGGGACGCGATCCCGTCGCAATAATGCACTCATTAAACTTCACACGCTCAGATTCATGCTCCATCATGACCCGGACTTCATCCTCTTTGGAGAAGTAGGCCTCACCTTGCATGACCCGAATTTTGTTTCCCTTCAGGAGTGTCTTGACACCGCCCGTCATCTTGTCGACAACAGACTGTTTCCATTCCTGAACCTTGGCGAAGTCCACCTTGGCGGTCGTTTCAATGCCAGGGAAGGGGGAGTTTGCCGAATTTTCGTAGTGGTGCGCTGCACTGATTAAAGCTTTGGAGGGAATACAGCCGACGTTGAGACACACGCCGCCGACCGCTCCCTTGTCTACAACCACTACGTCTTTCCCCAGTTGTGCTGCCCGAATGGCGGCCACATAGCCGCCGGGACCTGCTCCAATGACAAGTACGTCTACTTCTTCTGTAAATTCACCGACTACCACAACTTACACCTCCATCATGAGCAAACGCGGATTCTCGAGCATGCGTTTGATGTCGTTGATAAACCGTTGTGCCAATGCGCCGTCGACAATGCGGTGATCGAAGCTGAGAGACAGTGCCATCATTTGTCCAGGCACAATTTCTCCGTCTTTCATAATTGGCTTTTCAGTGATTCGGCCTACACCAAGGATAGCTACCTCAGGGTAGTTGATGATGGGCGTGAAGAACATACCGCCAACCGATCCGATATTCGTGATTGAGATGGTACTTCCCTTCATTTCGGCAGGGCCAAGTTTGTTGTCCCTGGCTCGCGTACTCAAATCGTTGATCTCGGAGGCGATGGTAAACATGCTCTTTTGGTCCGCATGTTTGACGACAGGCACTAACAAACCTCTGTCTGTATCTGTCGCAATACCAATGTTGTAGTAGTGTTTTACTACTAATTCCTGAGTCTGTTCATCGTAGGACGAGTTGAGCGTCGGATGCTGACGGACAGCACCAATCAGGGCTTTTACGATAAACGGTAAGTAGGTGACTTTAATGTTTCGTTCTGCGGCAAGCGGTTTGATTTCCTTGCGGAATTTCACCAACTCCGTTACGTCCACTTCATCCATCACGGCAACATGAGGGGCCGTGTGTTTAGACTGGACCATCGCATCTGCAATAATTTTGCGGATGGATGTAAACGGGATACGCTCTTCTGGTTCTGCACCTGTTGCGGCAGCCTGTGACGGCTTCCCTGCACCTTGTGCGTCTGCGGTTTGACCCCCTGCAACGGGGACACCTGTACCTTGCGCGGCCGTTTGTGACTGATCCTGACCTTGTGCAGGAGCAGCCTGTGCACCGCTTTTGAAGCTGTCCACGTCTTCACGGGTCACTTTGCCGTTATTGCCGCTGCCCGTTACTTGAGTAATATCTACGCCTTGCTCTCTTGCATACTTTCTCACACCAGGCGTGGCCAAGACCTCTTTCGCTGCACTCTGCACAGATGTGCTTTGGGTGCTGTTCTCTTGGCCGCCGGCTGCGGTTGCAGCAGGTTGCTGGTTTTTCACATTGTCCGTCACATTTTCAACACCGGATTGTTCGACGGCAGCATCCTTAACGTCTGTAGCAGGCGCGTCTGACATGTTGCCTTCGCCCTCGACCTCAAAGATGATAATGACGTCTCCGACGACGGCTGTACTGCCGGCTTCCAACTTGATGTCCTTGACTTTGCCGTCAACAGGACTTGTGAGTTCCACCATTGCTTTATCGTTTTCCACTTCAGCGAGAACGTCGTCTTCTTTTACGTCATCCCCGGGATTTACGACCCATTTTTCAATCTTCCCTTCGTGCAGACCTTCACCTAACTCAGGGAATTTAAATTCGTACAAACCCACTTCGTTCACCTCCAATGATTACGACGCATTACAAGCTCATAACTTTCTCTAATCCAGAGACAACCTGTTTCGGGCTCGGCAGCCACTCATCTTCAATTTGTCCAAACGGATAGACGGTATCCGGCGGTGTTACGCGAAGCACAGGACCTTCCAGATGGAAAATGGCATTTTCGTTGATTTGCGCAACAATTTCTGCCGCTGCACCTGCTGACCGCTGTGCTTCCTGAACGACCACAGCACGGTGTGTTTTCTTCACAGATTGCACGATTGTCTCGATATCAAGCGGGCTCAATGTTCTTAAGTCAATGACTTCTGCATTGAGACCTTTTTCCTTCTGCCATTGTTCTGCCGCTTTGAGTGCCGTTTGCACCATGTAGCCGTACGCAATGACGGTTACGTCAGTACCTTCGCGAACCACATTGGCTTTTCCGATGGGCACCGTGTACGAGCCCTCAGGTACCTCCTGTTTAATGGAGCGGTAGAGGCGCATGTGTTCCAGGTAGACGACGGGGTCGTTGTCAGCGATTGCGGATAAAAGCAGTCCTTTTGCATCGTACGGGTTGGACGGAATGACAACTTTCAGGCCGGGACTCTGGACAAACAGCCCCTCCAGACTGTCAGAGTGAAGTTCCGGCGTTTTGACGCCGCCGCCGAAGGGAGAGCGAATAACTAAAGGCGCGGTGATCCGACCGTTCGTTCGATAGCGCACGCGTGCAGCTTGGCCCACGATTTGATCCATGGCTTCGAAGACAAAACCAAAGAACTGAATTTCGGGAACAGGCCTGAAACCCTGAAATGCCAAGCCGTTAGCCAGACCGATAATGCCTGATTCAGCCAAAGGGGTATCAAAGACACGGTTTTCACCGTGTTTATCCTGTAAACCTTGAGTAGCCCGGAAGACACCGCCGTTTTTTCCTACGTCTTCACCGAACACGAGGACTTTGTCGTCAGCGCCCAGGGCTACGTCCAAGGCGTCAGTAATCGCAGCAATCATTGTCATTTGTGCCATGCTTATTTCTCCTCTCCTGACACATATTCGTTCTTCTGGCGCATCAGCATATCAGGCAGTGTCTCAAACATGCTGTCGACCAGACCCGGAATCGTCATCTTTGGATACTCATCAGCTTTCTTCAGAGCATCGCTGATGGTTTGTTTTGCTTCCTCAATGGTGTCTTCTTCGTCCTTTTCAGTCCAAAGGTTCTTCGCCTGAAGGTAGTTGCGGAACCGAATCAGCGGGTCTCTGCGTTCCCACTCTTCCTCTAAATCTTTCGTACGGTATCGGGTTGGGTCATCGCCGCTCATGGTGTGTGGACCATAACGGAAGGTTACACTCTCAATCACTGTCGGGCCCGCACCGCTGCGTGCTCTGTCCACCGCCTGTTTTGTAGCTGCGTACATGGCGAGGATATCCATACCATCGACCTGCACACCGGGGACGCCGGCTGCAACAGCTTTTTGTGCCAGCGTTTCTGCAGCTGTTTGTTGTCTGACAGGGACAGAAATGGCAAACTGGTTGTTTTGCACAATAAATACAGCAGGTGCCTGGTACGCTCCGGCAAAGTTGATGCCCTCGTAAAAGTCACCCTGTGAAGTTCCGCCGTCACCGGTGTAGGTAAAGGCAATTTTGTCTTCCCCTTTTAACTTGAACCCTAGTGCCGCGCCGGCTGTTTGGACGATTTGCGCGCCAATAATAATTTGCGGAGGCAGAACGTTGATTCCCTCCGGTATTTCACCGCCGTGTTGATGACCGCGAGAGAACAGAACCCACTGGTACAAGGGCCAGCCGTGGTATACAGTCTGCGGTACATCTCTGTATGCAGGCAGCAAAAAGTCTTCCTTTGTTGTCGCAGCTTCACTGCCAATCATGCTGGCTTCTTGACCAGCCATCGGTGCATAAAAGCCAAGGCGTCCTTGTCTGGCCAATTTTACGGCTCTTTGGTCCCAGACTCGCGTAAACACCATTCTGTGCATAAATTCTCGAAGTTCTTCGTCACTCAGGTTTGGCATTAGGTCGGAATTTACGACCTTTCCTGTTTCGTCGAGCACGCGAAGGAACGGTACACGTTCAACATCTTTCTCAACCACACTCATGGTTTCACCCCGTTTTAGGAAAATTAAAGTTTAAGTTGTACAACAAATTGCGTCTCGCTCGGCTAAAAACAAACTGGACTGCACCGCGATGGATGATGCAGTAAATCAACATTTGCTGTCATCGAAGCGGTCACAGGGGACAGTTCCAATACCTGCCGTTTGCAATCCCCCAAAATCTGTCGTACGCTCAATCCGAATGGACTTCCTCAGTAGTCCAAAACGTATAGTACAGATTTACTATCTAGTATAATACACATTGCGATTTTGTGCGAACTTCTTTTAAACTGTTAGGTTTATCTGTTATATAATAAATTGATTTGCGTTATATAACAGGCTTAGGCGGGAGGAGATATCTATGAGCAATCCCAACACACAGCGCGTCATAAAGGGTCACGAACTGTTCAGCAATTACCTCGACGAGGAGAGAACGATTAAAGTTCTGCTGCCGCCGGGCTATGCATCTGACACAAATCATTCACGCCGATATCCCGTTTTGTATTGCCACGATGGCAATGAATTCTTTACCCATGGACGGATTGCAACCTTGGCCACCCAACTGATGGAGACAGGTGAATTGTCACCTCTTTTCATTGTTGCCCTCGCCGTAAATATGAAGCAACGGACCGCGGATTATGCAACCTTCGGCGAAAGACACCAGAAGTATGTTCAATTTGTCATGCAAGAAGCAGTGCCGTTCATTGAATCCACCTACCGCATCGCCCCTGAGCCGGAACACCAATTCATGGCCGGCATTTCGCTCGGCGCCATGACGACGCTGTCCCTGCACTTGCAGTATCCAGAAAAGTTTAAAAGGCTGCTGTTATTCTCGGGTGCCTACTATGAAGAGCAGCAGAACCATGTGCAGCAGATCCAACGACTGAATGATTTAAAGACATACATGGTCGTGGGACGTCAGGAGACTGCTGTGGATACTCACAATGGGAAGTCCGACTTTTATGACTTGAACCTGAAGATGAGAGACTTGCTTCGTTTGCGCGGGGCAGAAGTGGATTATCATGAGGCCGATGGAACACACATTTGGGGATTTTGGCAGTCACTGATTCCGTCTTCACTGCGCTGGCTGGAAGGGCATTTGTCACAATAAGCCCCATTTAGCCGGACATTTACGGGTGCATTGCATATCA
Organism: Alicyclobacillus sp. SO9; assembly: GCF_016406125.1. Lineage (NCBI taxonomy): Bacteria > Bacillati > Bacillota > Bacilli > Caryophanales > Alicyclobacillaceae > Alicyclobacillus > Alicyclobacillus sp. SO9. The sequence goes on from NZ_CP066339.1 coordinate 838,181, forward strand.
TAAAAGTACACCCGTGCAACTTGGGCTGCCAATGCAGGTTCTGAATATTTCGATATGGAGAGCCGGAACGGCATTGGGCCAAGTTCCACGGGAATAGGATGGATTAATAAAGCCGTGTTGTGCGCTGCAGAACTAATCTGTTGAGGGAGAACAGAATTTGGTCGTGAGACGCAATCGCCTGAATCATACTGCAAGCCTTTGCCGTGTGCAAAACAGGGTCAAAGGCCCGAAATGAAAAGGGGGACTTGACATGAGCTTTTTGGATCGTCTCAACGCTTATCGGGCCGAACAGGACGGACTACGGTGGAACGGGACGTTTTCAGAGTATCTGGACATTGTGCATCAATATCCAGCGGTGGCAAAAACGGCCCACAATCGAATTTACGATATGATTGAACATGCAGGTGTTCAGACGGATGACGAGGGGAATCGCCACTATCATTTTTTTGATAAAGAGCTTTACGGGTTGGAATCAACACTGGAGAGGCTGGTTGAAGAGTACTTCCATGCGGCGGCTCGACGTTTGGATGTCCGCAAGCGGATTCTGTTGTTAATGGGTCCGGTCAGCGGGGGTAAATCTACAATTGTGACACTCTTGAAACAAGGTTTAGAACGATATACAAGAACAGACGAAGGCGCACTTTATGGAATTCAGGGGTGTCCGATGCACGAGGAACCCTTGCATCTCATACCCAAAGAGCTGCGCGAAGACTTTGAACAGGAATCGGGCGTTCATATTGAGGGCAATTTGTGCCCGGTCTGCAGGCATAAGCTTGACAATGAACTGAACGGAGACATCAGTCAGATGCCTGTTGAACGGATTGTGTTTTCAGAAGCCAACCGTGTGGGCATCGGTACATTCAGTCCTTCTGATCCCAAGTCGCAGGATATTGCAGACTTGACAGGGAGTATTGACTTCTCAACCATTACCGAGTACGGTTCAGAATCGGATCCGCGGGCATACCGGTTTGACGGAGAGTTAAACAAAGCCAACCGCGGGCTCATGGAATTTCAGGAAATGCTGAAATCCGACGAAAAGTTTTTGTGGCATCTCCTCAGTTTAACCCAGGAAGGGAACTTCAAGGCAGGCCGTTTTGCACTTATCTCTGCGGATGAAACGGTTGTGACACGTGAATACCAATCCCCGAGTTATGGCACCACGAGAATCACTTGATGTCTTCTTGTGTGCACATGAAGTCCGGTTTGACACGAACGTATAGGTTGAAAGACCCCGGGTGGTTCCGTCCGCGGCCGCGTTCCACTCGCTCCAGGTCAATGGTTCTAAATACGAGACGAAGAAGGCGGTTTTTGAACTCCGTTTCCGACAGTCTGTTGTAAATTTGCGCCAGGCTATGCACCTTCCCAGGAAACTGCTGCAGTTGTTGACTCGTTGCATTCAATCCGTCCTTGGAGGGCATGTCGGCATGCTTGACGTGTTTTAAAAACCCGTCGTCACGAGGCGCCATCGCGCTGAGTTGCGCATCAAGTTGATTTACCTCTGCGTCTATTTGCTTTTTCACCTGCTGGAAGTCTTGTTTTGAAAACGTTCCGTCCAGTACCAGTTCCCGCGCCCGAACCAATCGTCGCTCAAGAGCTTGCCGCCGCTCTGTCAGTTCTCGCCGAAGACTGTGATACGGCCCCTCAGTTTCATCTTGCCTATCTGCTTTGCCTTGCCTGTGTACACTTTTTTGCTCATCGATACTGTCCGAGGCTGTCGGTTCAGCAGTATCCTCCGTCAGTATCTGATGAATCGTCTTCGTCCAGAGGCTGTGATGAAAGGGGAGTTTATCAAGAACTTCAAGAAGCTGCGCTTCACAACTGCGGTATTTTACAGCGTAACTGCACCGGTTACAGTAGAGAAACTCCTTTTCATAGTGTGAGAGTGTGCCAGTTTTCTGCTTGTACTGCTGAACGCCATGCTGTCGTACCAACGCATGGTGGCAGCGACGGCATCTAATCAGGCCTGACAATTCGGATATTCTCACACCTTGTACCTTGTCTTGACTGCTGTACCAGTTCCGTTTCGCAGCCTCTGTCCCTGCAGTCTGTGTTCCTGCAGTCTGTGTCTTTGTTTTCTCCTGCACCGAGTCCCACACTGCTTTGGACACTAAGCCGGAAAACGCACCCGCCACGACAATGTGTTCTGACTTGGGCCGGGCTGTTACACGTCCGTCCAGCTTATTGCGCTTGGTTTTCCTGAACACAAGCGTTCCACTATACGCAGGGTTTCTAAGGAGTCGACGAATCACCTCCGGCTGCCACGTTTGTCTTCCTCGGGGACTTCTGATGCCGAGGGTCGACAGTTGTTTTGAGACAGCCCGGTAGCCGTACCCTTGAAGGTACAGGTTAAAAATGAGCCGTACTACCGGAGCCTCCGTGTCATTGGGTTCGAGATTCTGTGTTTGCGAATTGTAACGAAATCCATAGGGGACACTTCCAGCAACCCATTTGCCTTTTGCGGCGCCGTCGTATTTGCCCTCTGTTAAGCGCCAAAGTGTCATTTCGTATTCTTCGCGGTTAAAAAACAAGGAGAAGCGAATCATGCGCAGGTCGCTGAAGTTACCAGGATTGTAGACGGCATCTTTGGTGATGACAAAGATGTGTCTGTCGCGGATAATGTCGTACACGATGCCCATATCTGCGTAGCTTCCGCGCCCAAGTCTGGACAGGTCCTTACAGGCAATGGCCTGATACTTTGTTCCCAAATCCGGCAACAGGGACTGAAAGACAGGACGGGCGCGGATGCTGTCGCCGGAAGCAACTTCTTCCGCGAGATCGTAGGGAAGGCTGTAGCGGCGCAAAACATCCTGCTCCATCAGTACCCGCTGTTTCGCCAACGTGTCTTCACCCCGGCGTTCAGCTTCTTCGTCTTCTCGAGATTTTCGCAGATAGCAGATGACGTGCTGCACAGAGGGAGGCAGTTGGCTCATCGCGTGCTCTCATCCCCTTTTACAGGTCTTGCACAGATTGTATGAGTCCTGGCTGTGCCGTTATGTCATAAGCACGTCTGTCCACACTTTAATGCAGGTGAGCAGTATCAGTACCGCCAGAATCACGCGCAGCACCTTGGTGTCGACTTTTTTGCTGAAACGCGCCCCCAGCGGGGCTCCGAGTACGCTGGCCCAAATCATGACCAAGGCAGGACCAAGCAGAACATCACCGGAGAGCACTTTTCCGGTGGTAGATCCAATAGAGGACAGGACAGTGATGGCAAGGGAAGAGGCAATCGTGACACGGGTTGGCACCTTTAGGACTAGAAGCAGGACAGGGACCAGAATAAAGGCACCTGCAGCTCCTACAATGCCGGAAAAGAGTCCCGTTAACATTGCCGCGGTGACAGCGACAAACCGGTTGAACTCACCGTCATAACGAGTGATGTCAGCCAGTTCTTTGGGGGTGACAAACATCATGATGGTGGCAATGGTGGCAAGCAGTGCATAGACCATGTTAATGGATGAGGAGGGAAGGAACTGCGCACCGTATGCTCCAATGAAGCTGCCAATGAGAATAGAGACGCCCATGTACAGGATTAGTCGATAGTTTAGGAGTCTGTCTTTGCGGTAGACCCAGACACCTGACAGGCTTGCAAAGAGCACCTGAACGGCGCTGATACCGGACACTTCATGAGCCGTAAATGTGGCCAGTCCGAAGACGGCGGGTACATACAGCAGTAAAGGGTACTTGACAATGGAGCCGCCAATGCCGAGCATGCCGGAGATAAATGATCCCGTAAAACCAATGGACAACAGCACAACAAACATCGCCATAGTCACTTTGCAAGCAGCTCCTTTTCGCAGAATTCGGACCTGGACGGGCACTTGAGAAGATGGACACGCTTCACTATATGAGGCCTGTACGCCGCATATACGGGCGGAGGTATATTAGGCGGGACAAACTGGTGTGAAATGGACACATCCTGACCTTGACACAGCAGTCTCCACCATGACCTGTATCGAGTCGGTGAATAGGCTGCCAGTCAGAAGCAAAAGCTGGATTTATGTCACAGTTCACATGAGTTTGCAATGAATGATTTGTGCGTGGTATGGAGCTGTCATGGAGGAGGAGAAGGTTGTGTCGCTGGGCTTATTGGGGACGCTGGTCGCCATTGGCATGATTGGAGCACTGTTGTCTGGAATGCTGGGTATTGGCGGTGCCATCGTGAACTACCCCATGCTGCTGTACGTTCCTGCATTGTTTGGGGTTGCTCATTTTTCGCCTCATCAGGTTGCAGGCATTGTTGCGTTTCAAGTACTGTTTGCCACCCTGTCCGGGGTCATAGCCCTTCGGAAAAACAAGGTGATCCACCCAAAACTTGTTTTATATATGGGCGTCAGTATACTGCTTGGGAGTTTCGTTGGGGGATATGGGGCTCGCTTTGTTTCGGGTGGAATTATCAATATAGTATACGGCGTACTGGCTATTATCGCCGCTGTCATGATGTTCATTCCAAACCGCGGTGTCGAAGCGAAACCGCTTGAACAAATTGAGTTTCAAAAAGCTGTCGCCGTCATTTCGGCTCTCGTGGTCGGCATCGCTGCCGGGGTAGTTGGAGCCGGAGGAGCCTTTATTCTCGTACCTATTATGCTTCAGCTATTAAAGATTCCGACCCGGGTTACCATCGCTTCGTCTCTTGCTATTACCTTCATCTCTTCGATTGGCGCTAGTGCCGGTAAAGTCCTGGCCGGGAATGTCCCATTCTTGGCCGCGGCTGTGGTTGTGATTGCCAGTGTAGCATTCGCACCCGTCGGGGTAAGACTCGGAGCACGCATTCACGCAAAAGTGCTGCGCATTGTGCTGGCTTTGCTGATCGTTGCAACAACCGTGAAAATTTGGACGGATATTCTGCTTTAAGAGCCTTATTTTTGAAGTCGGTAGCAGTCTGTCCACGCTCAAATCGATAGTTCGGCATTTGCTAGAGTATCACCAGCAGAAGGAGTGAGTTGACACTATGGCAAATCTCGACCGAACACGGGATAGAGCAAGGGACAGAGCTTTGGACCTGGCTTCGCGCATTTTGCTTCGTACGGCGCAGCGTCTGCGGGATTTGGAGCATGTTACAGATAGAACACCGGACAGGACCCGAGACAGAATTTACGATCGTACCAGTGCTACACCTGCAGCACCTGCAGCAGCGAAGACCAAAACATATGACCGTACCAGGCTTCGTATTCACAGGTAACGGGGAGTCAAGAAACGAAACGGGATCTCGAGAGATGAAGCGCACTCAAGCAACGCACAGGGTAGGAAAGGAACTAGGTATAACCATGAGAGGGGCAGAAGGCTGGCTAGTCATCTGCCTCCTGTCTATTTGTGTTGAAGTCTTTCAAAAGCAGTTCTGCTAGTTTGCGGTAGGCCGTGCCAACGGCAGACTCTCTCTGGGCAGTCTGGGTTCCCTCCGACATGTTCCCGCGGCCCTCTCCGCATCCTTCCATTGTTTCTTCCATTGCGTCTTCCATTGTGTCTTCCAGGAACACTTTTCCTGTCTTGGTTTGAACTATCTCTTTGCACAAACCGATTCACTCCCGCCTGTGATGAGAGGTTTACAGGACTTCCCTGCAGCGCGTGAAATGAGAAGAGCAGCGTGCTGTCAGTCAATCTCTTCGTCGTTCTGTTATCTATGGTTGTCATCTATGCTTGATATCCATGGTTGCTATCCATCTTTGATATCCATGCTATTCCTGAACAGCTTGTCCTAATGTCAGTTGCTTCGTGTCCATTGGTCTAACAGGTTCACCAGCGTTGAAATGGTTGTGGCTCATACCAATGAGGCGGAGTATAAGTCATTTATCAGCAACCGAAAAAATGAGGCATTACAGTCGAGAATTATTGTCATGCCTGTGCCGTACAACTTGCGTGTCGACCAAGAAATCAAGATTTACAACAAACTCGTGAAACAGAGTGATTTGAAAGACGTACACATCGCACCTCATGCACTTCGCACAGCCGCCATTTTTTCTGTCCTGACAAGGCTGCGCGAGTCGAAGAAGCAGGGTGTGGATTTGCTCAAAAAACTGTACGTGTACAACGGTCAATCTGTGGAAGGACTGAAAGACAGTGACATCAAGGAACTGCAGCAGGAGTTTCCGGACGAAGGGATGTTTGGGCTTGACCCGCGCTACGTCATTAACAGAATTTCTACCGCTTTGATTCGCCGCGATACCACATGTATTAACGCACTGGATGTTTTGCGGGCACTCAAGGACGGTCTCAGTCAACATGCGTCTATCACCAAAGAAGAAAAAGAGGTTTTGCTTAACTACATTTCCGCGGCACGCAGGGAGTACGACGAAATGGCCAAGACAGAAGTCCAAAAAGCCTTCGTTTACTCATTTGAAGAATCAGCCAAAACCTTGCTGGATAACTATCTGGATAATGTGGAGGCGTACTGCAATTGGCAAAAAATCAAGGACCCGTTGACGGGCGAGGAAATGGATCCCGATGAGAAGCTCATGCGGTCCATCGAGGAGCAAATTGGCATCTCGGAGAACGCCAAGCGGACCTTCCGTGAAGAAATTCTGATTCGAATCTCTACTTACGCCAGACGCGACAAGAAATTTGATTACCATTCCCACGAGCGTCTGCGCGAAGCTATCGAGAAGAAGCTGTTTGCAGACCTGAAAGATGTAGTGAAGATAACCACCTCCTCCAAGACACCGGATGAATCACAGTTGAAGAAGATTAACGATGTCACCGCAAGACTCATGGATGAGCACGGCTACTGCGCTGTCTGTGCCAATGAACTGCTTCGCTACACAGGCAGCTTGTTGAATCGGTAACAGGCCCAGACTTGGACACCAGGAGGGGTGCACCATGGCAGGAGTACAGTTTACGCTGGATAAACAGGACTGGTCCCTGCATCGTAAAGGGCACCAGGACCAGGAACGGCATAAGGAAAAAGTCAAAGAAGCCATTAAGGAAAACCTGCCGGACCTCATCAGCGACGAAGGCATTATTATGAGTGACGGCAGGAAAGTCGTTAAAATCCCTATTCGCTCCTTGGAAGAATACAGGTTTCGCTACAACTTCAATAAAAGCAAACAGTCGGGTGCAGGCAATGGAAAGTCGAAAGTTGGAGATGTGGTGGCCAAGGACCCGTCAGGCAAGCCAGCGCCGGGGAAGGGTCAGGGGGCAGGGGATCAACCGGGATCGGACTACGTGGAAACAGATGTTGCCTTGGAGCAAATTGAGCAGGCCCTCTTCGAAAACTTGGAGCTGCCGGATTTAGTGCCGAAATCTGACGACAATCTCGTCACACACGATGTCGATTTCCGCGATGTCCGCAAAAAAGGTTTAATGGGCAACGTGGACAAAAAGAAGACGCTGCTCGAGTCCATTCTACGCAGTCAGCGACAGAACAAAGAGCACAGAATTCTGCCGGACGATTTGCGGTTCAAGACCTGGGAAGATGTTGAAGAACCGGACACCAACGCGGTTGTCATCGCGATGATGGATACGTCCGGAAGTATGGATGTATCGTCATTGAGAAAGGACAAGCTGTCACACTCGCCGAACGATATCGAGGGCAGCTTGTGTTCGGTGGAATTTTCAACACTAGTCCGGATGAACGATACCGGGATGGTTCACACGGAGATAAAATAAGAGATAAAGGGAAAATATGCAACAGTTCCTATGATGCATGAGAGGTGCTGTCAACAATGCCAGAATACGTGATTCAAATCGATTTTACTGACCGAAAAGGCTTGGGTTACGAGATTTTTCAAGCATTTGAGGACCACGGCTGTGACAAGGTGTTTATGGAAGTGGCGCCAGGGCAGGGCATGTTGATTAAGGCACGCAGCACTTCTGCGGAAACAGTAGAAACCCTTATGCACGATATTCGCCGGCTTGAAGGCGTAAACTCAGTTGGCATACGCAGTCAAATGGCCTACGAAGACCGCGAAAATGAACTGCGAACCATTCTCAATTCCGTGAATGAAGGCATTATCGCCATAGACCAAAATGGGATCGTCACACACTTGAATGAGAGTGCGTGCCTTATCTTGGATTACGAACCGTCGGACATTGTTGGCAGACGGGCAGCGGAAATCCTGGGTGCTGACACACCTCTATCTAAAGTGTTCATCACAGGCCAAACCTTTCCTTTTCACGAGGGTCTGATTCACCGCAACCATCGAGCAATTCGATTTCTGGCCAGCTACGTGCCTATCATCAATGACTCCAATAAGGTTATCGGTGTTGTTGTAACGGTCAAGGCTGAAAGCCAGATTAAAGAAATGATTTCTAAGTTCGATTCTTCTCAGCACATGATTTCCTTTACTGATATCGTCTATCGCAGTGAAAAAATGAAACGGCTTGTCGATACCGCAAAAGTGGTTGCACGAGGCAACGCTACGGTACTGTTACGAGGAGAAAGCGGAACGGGAAAGGAGTTACTGGCCAAATCCGTACACAACGAGAGTGCTCGAAAAAGCGGCCCCTTTGTCGCCGTTAACTGCTCATCACTGCCTGCCTCTTTGCTTGAAAGTGAACTGTTTGGGTATGATGCAGGTGCCTTCACGGGTGCGTTGAAGACTGGCAAGACAGGGTTGTTTGAACAGGCGCACAAAGGCACTTTGTTTTTGGATGAAGTCGGAGAACTGTCTCTGCCAATGCAGGCCCAGTTGCTTCGTGTACTGCAGGAGGGAACCATCAGGCGGGTCGGAGGAACACGGGAAATTGCAGTCGATGTCCGCATTGTTGCCGCTACGCATCGAAACCTTGAGTCTATGATTGCGAAGGGAATGTTTCGTGAAGACCTCTATTATCGATTGAACGTTATTCCTCTGCGCATTCCGCCGCTGCGTGAGCGACCTGAAGATATTTCCGTCATCGTTGAGTTTCTGCTGAGTAAGATTTCCCGCAAGATGCGTCGAAATCGGTGCCATATTACAAGAGAGAGCATGAGTGTGCTGGAACTGCAAGAATGGCCAGGCAACGTCAGGCAACTGGAAAACCTGCTCGAACGGATTCTGAACGTATTACCAGATAATCAGGAGATAACCCCGGAACACTTATATGAGTGGACTGACGTGGTCGCAGTGTCTCCCGAGCTGAACGGGACAGACAACAAGATTGAAGTCGCGTATTCGGTAGATGAGGGATGGCCTGCGCTGCGTGATATTGTTGCAACCGTGGAAAAACAAATTCTTACTCGAGTCCTCCGTGAATATCCGTCCTCAAGAAAAGCTGGTACAGTTCTTGGCGTCTCAAATACCACAATTCTCAACAAAATCAAAGCTTACAACATTCCCGTTCCCCATGCCTCTGATAAGTAGGGTTCTCACTGCCCATTTTACTTGGCAACTTTTCTTATCACCCCTCTCGTGCCAGCGCATGTAATCCCCTGATTTGTTTACCCAATCTCATTCTGATTGAATTGTCCTTATTCTTAGAAAAGTAGAACACTATGGCACGTTCCTTGCTTTTAGAGTGGTGTGCGCAAAACATTTGAAGGAGGCTCAAGTTTATGCGTAATGACAGCACAGGTGAAGTACATGTAAAACAACTTCGAAGAGACCTCAAAAACCGGCATATTCAGCTCATTGCCCTTGGCGGTGCCATCGGAACCGGACTGTTTTACGGCTCCGCAACCACCATTAAAATGGTTGGGCCAGGTATTACCGTCTCCTATCTGCTTGGCGGCCTCATCATCTTTTTCATCATGCGGGCATTAGGTGAGATGTCCGTAGACGAACCTGTCTCAGGGTCTTTTAGTCATTATGCTTATCGCCATTGGGGTGGGTTTCCCGGATTTCTCGCAGGTTGGAACTATTGGTTGAATTACATCATTGTTGCCATGGCTGAGTTAACTGCAGTCGGCGCGTACGTGCAGTTTTGGTGGCATTCCGCCCCTGCATGGCTGTCAGCTCTTATCTTTTGGGTCTTCATTACCCTTGTCAATTTGGCCAACGTGAAGGCGTATGGTGAATTTGAGTTCTGGTTTGCTCTAATTAAGGTCGTGGCAATCATTGCGATGATTCTGCTGGGGCTCGTCCTTGTGTTTATGAGAACGTCTCACGGCGGAACGGTTGCGGGAGTGAACAACTTATGGATACACGGCGGCTTTTTCCCTCATGGTAGCAAAGGTTTTTTGCAGTCTCTGGTTGTCGTGATGTTTTCATTTGGCGGAATTGAGTTGATTGGTATTACAGCGGGTGAGGCTCATCAGCCGGAAAAGTCCATCCCGCGGGCTATTAATCAAGTCATCTGGCGAATCCTGATTTTCTATGTAGGTGCCCTGGCTGTCATTCTCATGATATACCCATGGAATGCCGTTGGCTCAAGCGGGAGTCCGTTTGTGGAGATTTTCAAAAATATTGGCATACCTGCTGCTGCATTTATCCTCAATATTGTCGTCTTGACAGCAGCGCTGTCTACATTTAACAGTGGACTATACAGTAACGGCCGGATGCTGCACGGTCTTGCAGTTCAAGGAAATGCACCAAAAACCTTTCTGCGTTTATGTCCAAACGGATCGCCTGTGACAGGAATCCTAGTTTCCGCAGGTTGCATTGCGCTGACAGTACTTTTGAATTATCTCTTTCCAGGCAAGGCATTCATGTATTTGATTTCAGCTGCTACCATTGCCGCCATCATCAACTGGACAATGATTTTGTTGACTCAACTGTTTTTCCGCAAGGGCAAAGGAGAAGCAACTCGTGATTTATTGTTCAAAATGCCTTTCTACCCGGCGTCCTCGTACGTCAGTTTGGCATTCCTCGCCCTCGTAGTGGTGGTCATGGCCTTCATGTCAGATATGCGAATGGCCCTTTACATTGCTCCCATCTGGATTGTATTCCTTTTTATCGCTTACAGAATTAAGACCAGCGTAAACACGAACAAGCAGTCCACAATGTGAAATGAGTGTATATGACGGTTCTGGCATCACAGCTTTGGCATGAAGATTGCTTGTATAAGAGCAGAACGTATCTTTTTGCAACTGGGTAAAGGAGGACTTCATGTGCAATCGAATTCGAATCAACTCCAAGCTGACAATGGCAGGCAGGCAGAACCCTACAAAATAAAAATGGTGGAGCCTATCCGTCTCATTTCCAGAGCTGAACGAGAACGAGCTCTTACCGAAGCTGGATACAATCCGTTTTCATTAAAATCAGAGGATGTTTACATTGACTTGCTCACAGACAGCGGTACCGGTGCAATGAGTGACAAGCAATGGGCAGCCCTTATGATGGGTGATGAGGCGTACGCTGGCAGTAGGTCATTCTATAAGGTCAAAAGCGCAGTTCAGGACATTTTTGGATATGAATATGCGATTCCCACCCACCAAGGGCGGGGGGCGGAACAGGTTCTGTTCCCTCATCTCATTAAGTACAAAGGTCAATATGTCCTCGGTAACATGCACTTTGATACCACTATGGCCCACATTGAATTGAACGGCGGGGTACCGCTGAACTTCGTGGTGGAAGAGGCTTTCGATACAAACCTGGATGTTCCTTTTAAAGGGAATTTTGATTTGGAAAAGATGGACGCGTTCATCGAAACGCACGGCCGCGAATCCATCGCTTTCATTCTTGTGACCATCACCTGTAACTCAGCCGGGGGTCAGCCGGTGTCGATGGCAAACATGAGAGGCGCGAAGGAAATCGCCGACAAGTACGGTATTCCGCTCTTGTTTGATGCAGCCCGTTATGCGGAGAACGCCTATTTCATTCAGCAACGTGAGCCCGGATATGCGGACAAATCAATTCCTGAGATTGTGCGTGAGACCTTCAATCTTGGTGCAGCCTTCACCATGAGCGCCAAGAAGGATGCCATCGTGAATATGGGCGGTTTGATTGGCATTAAGCATGATATCGAACTCTACCAGGCTGCGAGCGCAACCTGTGTGCCGCAGGAGGGGTATGTTACCTACGGCGGTCTGTCCGGTCGTGACATGGAGGCGTTGGCAGCGGGTCTTTATGAAGGTCTGGATGCGGATTATCTGGCTAGCCGTATTGGACAAGTGGAATACCTTGGAAATCAGTTGCGTGAATGGGGGATCCCGATACAGTGGCCCGTCGGCGGTCATGCCGTGTTTGTGGATGCCAAGAAGTTTCTTCCCCACATTCCGGCAGAACAGTTCCCCGCGCAAGCTCTGTGCAACGAGTTGTATCTGGAGGCAGGAGTCAGAGCGGTTGAGGTAGGATCCTTGTTGCTCGGACGCGATCCTGAAACGGGGCAACAACGGGCTGCAGGCGCTGAGTTTACACGCCTGACAATTCCGCGGCGCGTCTATACGAACCGCCATATGGACGTAGTCGTTCAGGCTTTGGTACGAATTTGGGAGCGTCGGGACACCGTTCGCGGCCTTGAGTTTACCTATGAACCTGAAGTGTTGCGCCACTTTCTGTGCCGAATGCAACCTGTTGAATGAGGAACGGAACAGGTTCGCAGGACCGGAATTGAAAACTGGTTGAAAATAGTAGGCTTTGCTGTATAGAAGACCGGGACGAACTGATGTCAAATGTTCGTCCCGTTTTTTTATTCTGCTTTGTGCCTAACGATTTGTACTTCTAAATTTGCACTTCTAGATTTGTATTTCTAGAAATCGGACAATCTCCTTCGTGCATATGCCTCTACGAGGGGGCGATGCTGTTGAATCGCGACGTCGATTTTACCCAAGTGCACGTTCATTCCCAGGTAGACGCTCCGCCATTTACTCAGTGGTTTGCGCAAGAAATTGAGCATTGGATTCGACAAACAGAGAAGCTGGAAACAGACGTCAGGATTGGGTCTGAAGGGCTCGCAACGAAAAATGAGGGATGAAATGAAAGGAGGAACCATGATGTCATGAGAAGATGCGCCGTCTACGCTCGTGTTAGCACCGATATGCAGGGGGAAAGCCTGGATAACCAAGTTGACTATGCACGCGAATACATTCGACGGCTTGGCGCTGACTATCATCTTGAAGAGGATTGCGTTTATTCAGACTCTGACCAAAGCGGGTACTATACTCGGTTCTTACAACGCCCCGCAATTCAACGAGCCATGCAGGAAGCCAAGGCACAACGCTTCGATGTCATCGTTTTTAAAGAAATTAGTCGCATTAGTCGCGATCAGGCAGAGCATGTTGAAATTGTCAGTCGGTTCACACAGTACGGGATTCGGGTCATTGCCATTAATGATAATCTGGATAGTAATCGTCCGGAAACACTTGATTTGTTGGGAATTCACTCTGTTATGTCAGAGATGGAAAGCAAACGTATTTCGTCACGCGTATCATCTGGGAAGAAATCACTGGCCAGGCGTGGATTCTGGACCGGCGAAGCTCCCATAGGCTATGCGGTCAATCCTGAAACCAAGCGTCTTATCATTGATGATTCATTCGCAAGCATTCCAAAACTCATTTTTCAACTCTTTACGAAAGAGCGATACGGTACATTCCGAATCGCCGAGTACCTTAATGACAGAGGTCTCCTAACAAAAAATGGCCGGTTTTGGTCTCGTGTTACAGTCAATCGTGTTCTCAAAAATCCAGCATATAGAGGGGACATGGTGTACGGTCGCACCAGGAATACGCTGAAACGTGTGTTTGACGATAACGGTTATACGAAGATTCAGAGTCGGCAACAGTTGCCGGAAGAAGACTGGGTGGTCATTCAGGATGCTCATCCAGCGATTGTCGACGTTGAGACTTTTTCCTTAGCACAAAGCATCATGGCAGGCCGATCACGTCAAAATCCCCGACGGGCAAAACACCCCCTGACTGGCATTCTCAAATGCGGCAAATGTGGCGCTGGAATGGTATGTCAGGTTCAGCGAAACAAGGGAGCCACCTACCGGTACTACTCTTGTTCACGTGCGTTCCGCTTTGGTCGAAGTTCTTGCAGTCAACCAAACGTGAATGCCGACAAACTGGAGGAAGGACTGCGGACACACCTGATTGAAGAGCTTCGTTGCTATGCACAGACACAGGTCTTTGTTACACCCAAAAAGTACGAATCGGACACGCAAAACCGAATGAGGCAACTGAATCGCCATCTTGCTAAGACACTACTCGGACTTGAACGGCTCTTGGCAGACCCGGAGATTCCGACACACACTATGAATCGAGTAAAGAGAAGCTACATTGACGCAATACAGAAATTTGAATTGGAACAGCAAGAATTGCGGAGACAGTTCAGTACACACGAAGAGCACAGAGCACGGACAATGAAAATCCAGGACTACCTGGAATACCTCATGCATCTGGATTGGACGGATTTAACCGTATCAAGACGATTCTTCCACACATTAATCCAGGAAATTGTCATCAATGACCTCACTGTCACAGACATAGAACTAAAATACAGTTCGCATAAAATCCAGCTTCTTTCCCAATAACGTAACACCCAGAAGTATGGGGCTGTTCGAGAAATACTGCGCCAGGACTTTCTTTTTCTGGACTACCCGCTTCTTGCGCACCAAGTATGACAATGTTCAGATTCGCTATATCGCACATCATACCCAGGCCAGAGAAGTCAGCGAAGACTACTTTTTCAATCGTGGAGAGAGCGGGGGAACCATTTGCTCTTCCGCCTATGAACTGGCACTCAACATCATTGAAAAGGAGTATTCGCCGCAGCGCTACAACCTGTATCCCATTCACTTTTCAGACGGTGACAATCTCACGTCGGATAATGAAAAGTCCGTGAAGCTGGTGCAGCAGTTGTGCGACGTATCACAAATGTTTGGATATGCGGAAGTCAATCAGTAGACCTCTATATGACGTACACATTAGGTGCGCAGAAATAGTTCAAGTTCAAACTGGTCTGACTTCTTCCATTCTGGCTTTCTTCGATAGGTCATCTTACTCAGGATGGAACGCAACATAGCATTCTTCTTCTCAATATCTGCGCTCTCGTATCCTTCCAACACTTCTCCGATTCTGGGCATTAGCTCTTGGACTTTATGTTGTTCGTGCAACATACCTTCAATTTTCTCTTCTATGGTGGTCAGTTCATTCTTAGATGTCGAAATTCGCTCTCCAAGTGCTCTATTTCGCGCGATGTATGTTGCGTCGTCATAGACTCCGCGTTCGAGTAAATCATGAAGCCGATTGAGTTGAGTATCTAACTCCGCCAACTCGGATTCAACAGCCTTCTTCTTGTTTTCAAGCACAGCTACCCTTGAGTATTCTCCGCGGCTTGACTTATGCTTCATTCGTTCGTCAATCGTCATCCCGTCGAAAGTTTCCCGGAGCGCAGCCAGCATTCGATTGTGCACATCTTCCCATGCCGCACTCTTGGTATGACAGCCCACAGTTGTGCAAAGGAGTCTATTCTTGCGCCCTCCGTATGCCGGTCTGAAACGCATGGCGTGATTGCATTCGGCACAATAGAGGAGTGCAGCCATGGGGTTTGCCAATTCAGTTTTGACAGGGATTCTCGGTTTTGATTGTACTGAATCTAAATATTTTTGATAGGTCTCATCTGACACAAGGGCCTCATGCGCATTTTCGTGCACAACCCAGTTCGACTCCGGTTGCTTGACTTTCGTACGGCCGCTCGGGTTTTTGGTTGTCTTGTAATTTTTGTACATGCCCCACACTATATGACCGCGATAGACGGGATTTGTGAGCATGCTATAAAGAGTGGATTCTTCCCAATAGGGTAATCGTCCTGTTGGTGTAGGGACGCCGTCCTCGGTCAATCGACGACATATAGATGTCATGCCCATACCTTGCGCAGCCAGTTCAAAAATCAGCTGAACAACCGGTGCTTTATCTGGGTCTGGATAGAGCTTCAAATTTTCATCGCGCAGATATCCATAAGGTGGATTGCGACCTACGTGCTTTCCTTCTGCTGAGCTGTCGCGTCGCCCGCGCTGCATACGTCTGGTGATGATTTTTAGTTCGCGTCGAGCCATAAATGCCTCAAACTCGGACCATTCTTCATCCATTTCATCGAGCAGATTGTAGACCTTACGTGGTGTGATAATGAGTGTCTCCGTCTGCTTGAATGTTTCCTGTATGACGCCTTGGTCAATCATGTTACCACGACCTAGCCGGTCTATGTCCATGCAGAGAACCGCATCCGTCTCTCCATCTTCAAGGTCCTGCAGTAGGCGCTGCATTTGTGGGCGATCCAGTATTCGCTCTCCGCTTACTACTTCTTCATAGATGTCGAGAACAGTCCATCGATGCTGACGTACGAGTGCCATGAGTGCTCTCTTATGCTTGGAGAGCGTGTCACCTTCACCACGTGCTTCGGCCTCGAGGTCTGCACGAGATTTTCGTAAATATGGACGTACACGAATATCTGTTGGGAACCGGGAGGACATGTCGTTCACCTCAAATAATCTCACTTTTAAGACATCTAGATTGGTGCTGTATTGATTTTACTAAAAACATATGAAAAAGGACTACAGCACAATACATTTGCTGACAAAGCACCTGACGGCAGTCTCCTTTCATGCAAATTAGTACATTTTCCAATCAGCATACTATAGTTCCCAGTCCAATATCGGCTCAGGATAGGATAGTTGTGCGAACTCGGCTTTGATGACACCGTCCAGCACACCTAGAATGATGAAATCATTTCTGTGGTGACGTTCCTCAGGAATTCGCTCACCAGAGACGCGCAATATCGGTTCTGTTTCATTGGTTCCTTCGAAGAGGCGCAGTGTTCCTTCCTCCCCAAAGGCAACCAACACAATCTGACACTCCATGTTTGGCCACCGTTGTTCACGAAAGATTGCCCAGTCTCCTGGGAACAATCCAAACGTGTCAAGTCCCATATCGTCCACCTGGACGCCGAAGCGTTTGTATGGTGCGTAGTCCCTCACTACCAAATCAGGAGCATTCTCCGGTGTGTCCAGGACTGCTGCAGACAGTGAAGGAATAGAGCCAAAGGTTGGAATGTGAAATGTGTCTGACATGAATCTCCCTCCTTAATAGCTGGCGCGACGTCGGCGTCCGACAATGGCGCCGTCACGGACCAGGTATTCAATTTTGTCATTGAGCGGATGACGATAGGTGTAGTCGGAGGAGGCGGTCTGTTCCTTGACGGCTTCTTCCATCTGACGTTGCATCGCAATGTCTCGCAGTCTCTGTTCCAACAAATCAATACGTGCATCCATAAATGTTTCAGGTACGTCAAATGAGTATGCGAGCTGTGAGACCAATTGCTGTCGATTGAATGCTTGGGTGATGCTGTTTGCCAGCAAGAAAGTAGGGGCGAGAGCGAACATGGCGAATCGATCAGCCTGGAACTCTTGGAAGGCTCGGAAGTCCATGGTCATGATGTCCTGGCGCCCGGCGTGCATCAGTACGTGCCCCAACTCATGCGCCAATTCGACTCTCTGGTGTCCTAAGGGAATCCGGGAGTCTAATACAATAAAATATTTGTTTTTGAGTGAAAATGAAGTAGAGTCTCTAGGCAGTTCACGGACAATGATTCCCGCTTCGTCAGTAATCCAGTCCAAATCAATGTCTTGAGAGGTCATGATGCCATGTTTTCGGTAAAAATCGACAACAGAGGATTCGAGCGGTGTTGGAATGTAATGCTCGAGGATGTCTAACATAGAAACCTCCTGTAGAAAAATAGTTCAAAAAGGGAACGTGTGTTCGTATATAGGGGTGATTATATACCGTGATCGAGTAAATTGGAAGACAAATCTAATTGTGGTGCTAGTCGAAAGGATGAGTGGAATGTGTAATGAATGAGAAGGGCATCAAATTACCCCGTCAAGTTGTTCTAGGGAATAGAATGTCACATCCCCGAAAGCATCGTACAATTTTCGTTCATGCAACGAAATGGTATCCTCAGCATTCTTTCTAAGAGCTTTACGAACACGTCGCTGCATATCATAGATTGCATAAAGGTCTATATCGTCACTGATGGTGGCGACAACGTCATCGCTTATTGTTCGTATGTATTCTATACGACCATCGAGAACCGTATAGTCACGAAAGTCAGCAGAATTGACTTCAAGTTCAATATCGCACTGACATTCAATATCAAACAAAACAGACTTAATCGCGATGTCATTACCCTGAAGTTTACCATCGACTAAGACACTTATGACAAATCTTCCAGAAACCTCAACCTTATTTGCATCGATTGAAAAATGGATGCTGTCCTCATCGAAGGCAATATTTTCAAATTCCACAGAGTAGTCTGCTGCGCGATGTTCAAAGAAAGTATCCAAGTCGCGAACTATGTAATTGAGATCAATTTCGTCCGAATACCGGAGTTCGTCCATGACATAGTGATCCAAGACATTCGTCTTATTTAACTGGAAGTGAAGTTTCATGTCATCCATGAAACCGTGAAGTTTCGAGAGATTCTCAATGAATTCATTAAGTGTTAACATATAGAACCCTGTACGACTGTATTCATGAAATTCCTTAACTAGTTCATCATGAGGTCCAACGAGTTTCTTATGTTCGCGTTTCGTCTTATCATGTGTAACAGTCTCATGTGTCCACCAATCAGACTTGACGTCATCGATAATCAACAGAATGTCTTGCTCTGTTTCGCATGCAAGTTTAATAATCTCTTTCCATATTATTAGATCGCCAAATGCTTTTCTCTTTTCTGCATAGTCATCAGTCTTGACTTCAGTCATTTTGTGAGCATCTCGAAAACCTGGGGGAATTCCAAGCCGATAGCGAGTGTCGCCTTCAACATATATTTTAATTAATTCACTATGTCCGAAGGGAGTCCCAAACTGTCCGTTAGTTCTCAACTTCTCTACAAAATCAGAGACTGTGTCGTCTTTTACGTATTGCTTGTTTTGTTGTTTTTCATGAGCGATTTCCTCATTAGCGCCCCCTAAATCAGTTCTTGCTTCCTGAAGACTGCCAATAACATTGTCTAATAAGTCCTCAAACGTTGGATATTGGAATCTATCGCATTTTCCTAAGATAGCGTAGAGCTTTACAATTGTGTCGTCCAAAACGCTATCAACATCTTGTTGTATTTGTTCATATTTCTTGAAAGATTTTCTGATTACTCTGCCCTTGTTGTTTTGAAACTCCGTATACACCTGATATGGTAACCAGACCCTATCCCTAATTGAACTGAATTTCTCGAGGATTTCCTGTGTTGTATCGTGAGGGAAGTTATACAGGTTCAAATAAGCACTGCTATCAAAGATCACAGTTCCCTTATTGGTCCAGAACACCCTGAAATCCTCAAACTCCATTGTGAGAATCATTCCCTATCTTGTGATTATTCTACCGTCATCGGATTATTTTACTACAAAATTCGGTAGGCTGGGAATTCACATACTGACGTTTTTTCTACGATACGCTCTCTATTAAGTTTGCAGTCACACGATGAATCGAGCTGGTTAGGACTGTCTAAGTAACCAAGATTGACAATGACATGGCTAAGGGAACCGAAAGAAAAACGAGAGGTTACAGATGAAGCGGACTCAATGAACCAGAGGAGAATGATAGCGAAAAATGATCGAGTCACGCTACTCACTGCGCTTTTGGTTACGCTTTTGTTCCCGCTGCCATAGAAGACGTAGGGTTTCCATCATGTACTCCTTTTGTTCGTCAGAAGAGCGCTTGAAGTCATAAAAGAATGCTTCTTCGAGGTTCTCTTCGACCCAGCGAAGAAACTCGGCTTGTTCTGGATCGATTTCAGCGGGATCCAAAGTTTTTCCTGTCACGAGGTAGTCAATAGAAACGTCGTAGTGATTCGCCAGCTTTGCCAGAACATCAGTGTCGGGTTTCCTATAATCCCGTTCATATCCGGACAATGTACCAATGGAAATACCAAGGGCTTTGCAAACCTCGTTCTGAGTGTGTTTACTGCGTTCTCTGGCGCGTTTCAATCTATCGCCCAAAGTCTCCATTTTGTCCAATCACCTCACATCAACTATAACGAGAATAAGCGTTTTGCGAAATAAACATAGGCGAAACGCTTATTTATTTGTTTACATACGCGAAATGCGTATTTATACTAGGGCTGAAAATAAGCGTTTCACGTATAAAGGAGGAAGCTACATGACACCCGTCTACATCAAGGTCGAAAAAGTGAGACAAAAGAAGAGTGTAACGAAAGCTCATATTGCTCGATATT
Organism: Alicyclobacillus sp. SO9; assembly: GCF_016406125.1. Taxonomy (NCBI): domain Bacteria; kingdom Bacillati; phylum Bacillota; class Bacilli; order Caryophanales; family Alicyclobacillaceae; genus Alicyclobacillus; species Alicyclobacillus sp. SO9. The sequence continues at coordinate 858,196 of NZ_CP066339.1, forward strand.
GTAGTAAGAGTGCAGCCTGGTATCAGGATATTTCTAATGGTCGACGAACTCTCAAGGTTGAAGCATTGCAGAAAATCGCTGAGGCATTGGACGTTCCAGTGGGCCTTTTTTTGAAGATGAAGTAAGCGTTTCGCGTAACAACAGTTCGGCTTAGGCGGTGGCAAATGTGGCTGAGCAACGTGTACGACATCAGATTGTAATGGAAGAACTGGCGAAGGCCCGAGAAGCGAGAGAGCACCTTCACCGAGGCCCTCCTAGAGTGGTAGAAATTAGGGCCACGTCGTTCGATGTCTAGTCATCGTTGGATGATGGACCGTGTGTCGTTTCAATGCCACCTTCCGTTGTTTGATGTGTAGCATCAAATAACTTCTGCGGAAGAAGAAGGAATCCTGCGGCAGTGGAAAGCAGACAAGCGGTGAGTTCATAGATTAAACGGGGAGGGGATCTATTTGGAAACTGTGGTCAAGAAAATCGGAAACACAAAGATCACTGTGCATTCCCCGTCTGGCATTATCAGCAAGTCTCCAGTGCAACGCCAAAAGTGGTTCCGCGAGGAATGGGCAGCGGGGAATCCAGTGGTACGAAGCATAGTTGATGCGGCATTCAAGCTTCAAGTGTCGGAGGCAGCAAGGAATGAAGCACAAGGCTAGCGCGAAGGCGCTGGCTGCGGACAAGCCTATTCGGGAAGTTGGAAAAACACGCAGGCAGCCTGAGTGGTCAGAGGGCATTAAGTAGAGGCAGTTCTGGACTCAATAACTGATGAAAGGAAGATAAACAGGGTTCAGTACTCAGAATTTACAAAGGGTATGAAATCAGGCGTCACGATGACTTCGGCTTGCATGATCGTCAATTTCCATTTTGATGTGAAATCAATACCGCTTTGAGCGGTTTGAAAGAGAAGCGCAATTTAGCGAATGAGGAAGTGCTACGAGAATGTCCATAAAATGCAAAAGGCCAACCAGCGGCGAACTGGTCAGCCAACATCAAAAAGTATCCGTACCTATAGTATATCGCGGCGTCACTGTGCGAATCAAGCATCGCTTGTTGCCGGGTATATATCAGCCGAGGTACTACAGCGGTTCGGACCCTCCGTTTGGAGATGGTCCTATTTTTGATGCATTCGTTGTGACGAGTGTTTTTGTGGAGGTGATGGGATGAATGAGGAACTTTGGGCGATTCGGAGGATACAGGAGTATCAGCAGTCTATGGAGCAGGTTCGAGAACAGAGAAAGGATCACGAAAGACGGGTGAAACGGGCCGAGGAGCAACGAGATTTTGAGACGCTGATGGCCGAAGAGGAACACGTGAAGTACTGCAAATGGATGGAGGACAACTGCCGCTATGCAATGCAGCAACTAGCCAAGTATGCCACTGCCTACGAGGTTGACCGTACGAAACAGAAGGAATCCACGAAATGGGTTTATACGGTGACTCGATTTGACCCTGTGATTTTGGACAACATCGGTGGAACTTTTGATGACTATGATTTTTTGAGAGATGAAGTGCAGGCGAAAAGCACGGAGTACCACTTGGACCTTAGGGTGTTATCTTACCGCGAAAGGGAGGCTCTCCTCTTATACGTGCTAGACGGATGCACGTGGAGTGAAATCGCTCAGCAGTTGGATGTGACGCGAAGTAGTGTGCAAACGTACATCCGGCGTGCAAGGCAGAAACTTCAGCGTTTGAGAGCGGAGGGGGTACAGCTTACGCTTATCAATTCCCCGACCTGTACTGAGTCCGAGACCACATATGTTCACGGGTTGACTCGTGACAAGCCGTTACCGTTGGTTGCGGCACCATAGAAGAAATTAGGAACCCACTATATTCTCTGGAACGGAGGATTGTGATGACGAACAACCAAGCGGAAGCTTATGCCAAGCTGGCGATGGAAGCGGAAGGCTTAAGCAGAAAGCAAGTGGAGCAAATTTTACAGAACATGCGGATCCTCTTTGATACGTACTCGGAGCCAGAAATCTGTCGTAAAGCATTTGAGGTCAACTGTTAGAGAGCAGGTGAACGAGGTAGCAATACGTTGATGCGGGTAACAGTAAACATAGATAGGTAACACAGAAGATGGGAATTGCAGGCGGAAGGTGAGTAATCGTGGGGAAGCTTTCAGAGATCAACAAGCAGTACCAGAAAATTGTGGCATTGAACCAGTCCGAAGAGGAGCGGGATGAAGCGCTGGCAGGGCTCATGAAGGAGATGGAGCGACAGTATCATATTCCCGTCATCTTGAATCCCGACTGGGAGTGGCGAAATAAAGCGGTGAGTGTGATGTACCGTGTCATTTCCCAAAGCAGAACTGTTTTGTGAATTTGAAAGGCGGGCATGTGTGTGGCAGATAAATTGAAAGCTGGAGACCTTGTGGTGATGGAAGATTGCTGCGAGGCTCCCCGGTATAAGAATCGCGTATGGCGAGTTGCGTCTGACGCTTTTGATGTAGGCGGTCCGAGCGTAGGAGCAGAGGTCGTTATTCTGGATGGCAGGGTCTCTGCAAAGTGAGCAGAGACCAGGTTGAGGAACGTGGAATGTTCTTTTGTTCTAACTGCGGACATACGCCGTTGGTTCACGTTCCTGATACGGACAGACCTCATGAAGGCTGTGCCACCTGCGGCTTCAATGAATGGATTTTTGAACCGCCAGAAACTGTGTTGGCAGCGAAAAACAAGGCTTGAGAAAAGAGAAGCCTGATCAATCTAGGTATCAATCTAAACGGTAAGGATGGAGTGTGAAGGTATGGAGACTATGCCAAATGTGCAAGAACTCATGAACGATGCGGTGTTGGCACTGAACGAGAACGGCATTTTGCCTCAAATTGTGCAGAAGCAGATTGAAAAGACACTACAGCACATCATCAATGATGTTTTCGGCAGCTTTAGTGAATTTTCCAAGACCGTTGAAAAAGCTGTCCATTCTGCCCTGGAGATAAATATAGACAGTCTTGACCTGCCTGGATACAACACTTGGTGATTGAAACTGTTCGGGAAAAAGTAGACTAGTTAATCCATGTGCAGGGGATCGAGCGGTTGCAGCAACAATTGGACGAGGTTCTAAACGGTGCAAAGAAAGAGTACTCACTGCAAGAAATTGTCGATGCAATCAAGGGGGATGCAACGGATTATTCGGATACGCCTGGAGAGCACATGTCGCTACATATCGAATATAGACCAAGGACCTTGACCTTCATCTACATGGACAGTGAACCGGATGTAGAAAAGTATCGCTGCAATTATGGACTGGTCATCAATCAAGATGGAACGGTTCACTCCGTGAAAATCGACGGAACCGAACTCAATAAAAATCAAATTATGAATGGTTTTCATGGATCCGAGAAACTGCTCTTTCAAGCATATGCCACGAAAGCAACTCTCGTTGGTTATCAAGACGAGGACGAGATCGATACAAGTTATGACAATGAAGAGGATTAAGTTGGCCTGACGGGAACTTCGGGTGCAATTTTCGTACGGCGGATCCGATTGGTTCACACCAACAAAAGGGTTTGTTGTGGACGGCAAATCTGCATAAACAACACGGCCGTATGGAGGGGTCAGCAGTACAGCCTATGCGGCCTATCAATCATCATAGAGAGATGGGGTGTTTGGATGGACTACGAAAAGAACATCAAAGAATGGTTCAAGAACCATCAAGCTCATCTTACGAGCTACAGTGACCGCCTGGCAATTTTGGATTGGTCACAACCAGGGACAAATACCTATCGCTGTCGGTATGTATTTGACGGCAACATGATGTACATCTCGGGGGATATTGGAACGGCGGTGTTTTGGTTGACGTGGAAGGGTAACGTTCATTCCTTTGATGATATAAACATTGGATATTTTCATGAAAAGATGGACGCTTTTTCGAATGATAGATGGTCATTTAACGAGCGTTCTGTTGTCTCCAGTTTGCGCAACTGGTTAAAGGATATGAAGGAGGACGGGACGGAATATGACCATGAAGAAATGAGGGCGCTGTTTCAAGAAGCAAGGTCGTGTTCACAACAGTGGGAATGGCGAGAAGTGATACAGTCTCCCCAAGCATTCATCAGTGAGTTGAATCCGGATTACTGGGAGTGGATGTACGACTGCGGGAACGATTACCCACTGCGCGTAAGGGGCTACCTCATTGGCCTCCAAATGGCAAGCGAACAGATCCGTGAGCAGACGGACAGAGAACGACGACAGCCTGGGGCGTAGGTTCGAAGTGTGGAGCCCCGTGTAGAAGGTGATCACATGCGTTACACCTATGTCTGGGTACGGGACTATGTCCGGTTTCAACAGATTGTACAAGCATTGAGAGACCACGGGTATATCCTTCGTACGGGTACAACGAGTAACGGAACTTATGCTGTCGAACTGCTGGGGCAACGTGGGCCAGAACAGCTGAGTTTAGGGATATAAGGGAGGGGATTGAAGTGGCACAGGAACGTGAATTGTACCTGTACGAATGTAGTCAGTGTGAAATTACTTTCGGTGTGGAGACAAGTTTCGAGGACCAGGCTTTCATCGTCTGTCCTGTTTGCAAGGGAGTAAGTCATATCCATGATGCCGGATGCTACACGGCGACTATGAACCGGCCTCCTGACGCGGAAGTAGAACAGTCGGAACCCGCTTGCAGAGTCTGTGGTTGTACAGAGTCCAACGCGTGCCCAGGCGGTTGTTGTTGGGTGGAACCTGATTTGTGTAGCAGCTGTGTTGGAACGTCGTGACTTGTGGGCATCGCAGGAACTATACTCAGAAACCAGGACTGAATTGAGGTGCATTTCGTGAATTACATCGAAGAGGTAAACGCATTTTATAACCGGTTGGAGGTGACTCCATTGTCCTCATCCGCCATTGCATTATGGTTTGCGCTGCTACACATATGCAACAAAACCGGATGGACGAAGGAGTTCTCCGCAGCGGTTGGAATGCTATCTCTCAAGAGTGGATTGGGTGCAAGAACAATCGTTAACGCACGGAATGAGCTCAAGACGAAAGGGTACATAGATTGGAAATCGAGAGGTGGAAGGAAGGCAGCTGTCTATCACCTCGAATTGTTGTGCGCAAATATTGCGCACAATGTTTCCGGCAACAGTTCCGACAATGTTTCCTACAATCCTTCGCACAATGTTTCCGACAACAGCTCGAAGGACAATTTGTACGCAAATATTGCGCACAACGTTTCCGGAAATGCTTCCACATTAAAAGATCTTAAAGATCTTTCTTCTTCTTCTGATTCTTCTACTACTCCTACTTCTACTGCTGCGTACGAACCAATAGTCGAAATATGGAAAATATACGAAGAGGAAGACTTTGGGAAGCTGACACCGCTGATCCGTGATAAATTGCACTGCCTTGTGGAGGAATATTCTGTCGAATGGGTGCGAGAAGCGCTAGTCGAGGCGGTGATGTACAATGCGCGTTCCTTCGTCTACGTGGATTCCATGTTGAAAAGTTGGCTCAAGGAAGGCGGACCGGAAGCCGCCAGAGCAAAGCGGGAGGCAGCGGCTGCGGCTCCTCAGAAGCCTGCTGCTGTTGTTGTGCAGGGTCAGCGACGTCCACGTCCGAGCGATACGAAGGCTCCAGAACCGGACGGGCGCTACAGCAATTTTTATAAACTCTTTCCGGATTCGTAGGTGGTTATGGAACGGGTGAGCCAGTGCCGAACAACTCAGGCACAAGGGGAAGAGTTTGGTGAGTCAAATCGACGTGGTCAACAGCTTGAAGTTTTGCCTTTGGCTTCAAACAAGCCCTGAAGGAGTATCTGCAACGCGATGGAATTTAGCGAAAGCGACTGGATCAGCAACTGATGTTGAATCTATGAATGGACGAGAGGACGGTAAGAGGGATGAAAAATACACTTGGTGATTTAAATAATCATTTGTTTGCGCAGCTTGAAAGGCTGTCGGATGAAGAATTAACCGGCGAGAGACTCACCGAGGAAATCAACAGGGCGAAGTCTGTGACGAGTGTTGCAGCGCAAATTATTGCAAACGGGTCACTCGTCCTTGAAGCCAAGAAACTTGTTGATGACAGAATGGATGCAAATACAGTTGTTCCCAAAATGTTGGAGGGATGACCTATGTCCCGATACACGCAGGAGCAAACAGAGTTTATTCGTGAGGTCGCTCAGGGAAGGTACAACACGGAAATTGCGGCTCTATTCAATGCAAGGTTCGGTACGAATGTGACGGATGGCCAAATGAAAAGCTTTAAGGCGAACCACCAAATAAAAAGCAACGTGCTCAAAAGGCGCAGAACGGAGCCTGCCGGACTTTTCACAAACGAGCAAAAGGCTTTCATAAAGGACAATGTGAAAGGACTGTCTAATCAAAAACTGGCAGACCTCGTCAACAAGAGATTTGGTTTATCAATCACCGCGAGGCAGATGAATACATGGAAGAAGAATCATGGACTGACCAGTGGATTAAAAGGCTCAGAGGGGATGGCACACCAAACAAGGGGACCAGAGGTGTATATAACGTTGGTGGGAATAAGACGTCATTCAAGAGGGGGGCAAGGTCTCATAATTACATGCCTGTAGGCTCTGAAAGAGTCAATGCAGATGACTATGTGGATATCAAGATTGCAGACCCGAATCGTTGGCGAGGAAAGCATTTGATTGTGTGGGAGGAGTACCATGGGCGGCATGTTCCAAAGGGACATGTCGTGATTTTTGGAGACCGTAACCGTCGTAATTTCGACCCAGACAACTTGATATTGGTTTCACGAGCCCAACTCGCAGTCATGAACAAGCAAGGTCTAATTCAAGACCACGCAGAACTCACTCGGTCGGGCGTGATTGTGGCTGACCTCTATCAGAAAATCAGCCAGAGGAAGAGAGGCTGACATGAAAGATGATTCGCATTGGGATGAGACCCGCTTATCTACGCATACCATCAATGCGACGTCGGATTTAGCGTGGATGAAGGTTTCGGAGCACAGTCGGTCGTGAAGTGTCCCGGGGGACGTTGGCCGGTGTGGTCGAGGACGTTGAGGCGGAATACGAGCGTTGATGCAGGAAAGCTTTTGAGAGGCGATTGTGCGTCAAATGGGGAACTAGGTGCGCATGTTGGTGACGGGATCGTGGAAAGTTGGAATATTGTATATATACATGAAATTAAATATTTATCTGCTTTTCGATGTGCCTCTTACTGCGCTAACGCCCCCTTCGTATTATGAGGTCAACCAGTTATTTCTGGTTGACCTCATAGTGCTTTGTGAGGTTTGCTACACGGGTAGCCGGGTCGGACGTACGCCCCCGTGGGTCTGCGAACCCGTGCGCTAAACTGTCTGCCCCCTACTTGTGGAAGCATGTTTGAGGCTGGTTGAGACATCGATCTCGTATCACAAGCGAAGCTATGGTACTGCAAGAAGGATAGGGGTTACCTCCACGTGGTCAACTTTTATATTAGCGAACACAATGCCCTTACTGAGCAAATCGAAGACTGCAAAATTGTCCAATCTATCCCTGGTATCGGAAAGAAAATCGCGGCAACGATTGTATCCGAAATTGGTGAGATAGAGCGGTTTAACCATGCAAAGAAGCTCGTGGCGTTTGCTGGAGTAGACCCGAGTGTCAACTCTTCTGGAACGTTTACAGCCTCGATAAACCGCATAACCAAGCGTGGTTCAAGTAGACTGAGGCATGCCTTGTATCTTGCTGTGATCGGCAGCCTGAGAAAGTCCGGCAGTAAAAAGCTTCAAGCATTTTACTGGCTTAAGCGGCAACAGGGAAAGGCTCACAAGGTAGCACTTATTGCCTGTGTGAACAAAATTCTTCATTGGATATACGTAGTGCTTAAGCGCCAAGAAGCGTTCGTAGACATGGTCTGATACCCATGATTATGTCTACCAAGAAAAACCTTCCATGTTCTCATGGACGGTTCTTTGAGCTGTCTCTTTTAAGGCTAACACAATATTCCAACATTTTCACTGGCAATCTTGACAAACTATTAGCTGGTTTAGTTCAAATGCCCTTCTTATTACATCATGATGCTTACCGGCTGTGAAAATGGAGCGGCGACCATGTGGTCGCCACTATACAAGAGCCGTGTTTCGTCTGCGACGAGATGACCCTGGTCTTAATCTTTCGGAATAGTCCATCCACTTAAAATTTGCATGATATCATTCTTCGCTTGACTAGGATTTCCGCTCACCAACGCATTAAGCACATAAGCGTACTGCTTCCTAAAAAAGATGACATCGTATTCGTCTCGCACAGTATTGGACTGTGCCTCCGCTGGTGGGGTTCGCTGAAAATGGACAAGGGTCGCTTGCCCAGCAGGTGTTGACACAGACTCGTGGCTAATAATATTAGCATGGTTACCAATGACGGCAGCATAGGATTTTGTACCAGCGTTAGCAGATGGATATCCCGTGACAAGAAGGCTTAGTGTTAAGCCCTTCCAACGTGTGGAGTGACTATTCGGTTTCACAACTTGCCCAGTTTGCAACGTCAATGTTGTGTTAAACAACGGGTTCAATTGTTGCGTTGTTTGTGTCGTTCTATTCTCTCGTGATGACGTTTTAAAGTGACTGATAACCCATGGTACCTTACTTTGTAACTGTTTATATTGTGCGTAGTGCTTGCTCTTAGGGTATGGGTATCGATTATCTATATAAAACGCAAACGAATACCTGTCGTTGCTAAAAGCTTTCACTACTTTAGGGTCTTGTTCTAAGTGCCCCAAATAGCTCTTTGGATAAACAACAAGCTCCACTATAAAGGGCTGTGGGGATTTCTCCGCGATATAATTAAAATAGAACATCTGTAAAGCCTGCACGCCTGGTAGAGTCCGTGATTTTAAGGTATACAATTTATTCCATGATGTTGGAATAGAGACTGTGAAACCAAACTTTGTATTCCTATATTGGTTATTATTCACCGTGATCCGACTGACGTTGGGTGTAGTTGAATTCATTGAGGTCATTGAATTGTTGTCAGTCTCAGCAGTTGTTGACTTCAATACTCCCTGATGGTGAACTCCATAGGTGATTCCGCTTGCAACAACGATAAGTGCTACAATCACTGCCCCGAGTTGTCCCAAGTTGAACCCATTTCGTTTCTTTGTAACGATAGCTCTCGGAGCGTCACTTTGTTGAGTGTCCACATCCATTCGCTGCTCAATGGCATTCCACAATTCATGTCGCTTACCTAGCTCTAGCGCAATCTTGGACAATGTCCTTGACGCATCCTCAGTTTTGCGTGTCGAACTCATTGTAATCTTGTACCCCCTTTCCCTCAGACAACCTCTCTCTCAGTTTGGTAAGTGCCCGCATATCGGTAATTCGAACTCTTCCTTCTGTCCATCCGAGAGTTTCTGCGGTCTGTGCGACTGTCAATTCCTCCACGTGCCGTAAGATAAAAACCTGACGGTAAGATTCTTTAAGATGTGTAACTGCATCTTCAACGATTAGCACCTCAGTGATGTTTGTTTGTTCATCGGACAGATAAGGCGGCATATAAGTGGACAAAAACTGTTTTGTTTTTTTCTTTTTCTTAAGCAGATCAAACATATAATTGCGAGCAATACTGGCTAACCAAGTCTTCTCTGAAGACTCCTTCCGAAAATTATGCCACGCCTTGAAGGCTCGAAAAAACACTTCCTGAACCACATCATTCGCCTCATTGTCATCGTTCAACGTCAGCCTTGCGTAGCGGTAAATGTCATCCGCATACAACTCAGATAGTCGGTGAATCTGCTCTTTCAACTCTGAATCCACGAACCCCAACTCCCCCCTTTCCAAAAAACTAAAAACGTATGATTGGCAATCGCTCACCAAGATATTTTGTTTAAATAACCAATTCTCTTCTAGCAATTCTAACGGCAATTCACATTAATGGACTCTCGAATGGATACTCCTGTTACATTTATTTCTGAAACTTTAAGTGTGCTACCAACAAGAAGAAGAGATACTCAGAGAAGCTTAGGATAAGTTCCTAAGCCTTTGCCTGCATTCTCAATTCACGAAAGACATTTCTAATCCGACAATCCAAATTTAAGGATATTACCGTGTTATACTCCTTTTCCATTAACGACAGGGCGTTATGTCACTCTTGCCCCCCGTTACTTGAAGAACGAATCTATGATGATTGATGAACACGGAGTATCAGGTCATCTGCGACTCTGCAGAGCTTACGTATTGAAGATGAATCCAAGCTCACGAAGCCAGCTCTCTCTAAATCTATTGCCAACGGCTTCGGCAGTTTCTCGATATATTCGTCAAGTGGCAAGCCGTTAGCAGTCTCAAGATAAAGCCAGAATGCCTCTCCTGAAAACTGCCACGCTAAACTTGCTAATTGCCCCGTTTTTACCAAGCGTTGAGCCTTCTTTGCATTCAAAGCATCTTGAATCGGTGAAAGGACAAAATCATGTGCCCTATCTGGATACTGCTTCCGTAAAAACTCTCTAAACCGTTCTATAGCTCGTACAATCCGTCTTACGTCTGCTTCGGATACGTTGAGCCATTTGCATAGATCCTCAATGATTTGGAAATCAAAATTGGTCTTCATCCAAGGAATTAGCATGCCTGTGGAACAAGAACCAGTATCAAAGAACATCGCCATGAAGGCAGCATCCGTCCAAGCGGCTTCACCAGCGACGGTAGCCGAATACAGGGTATTCTGCTCCATACTGTTTACCGCCCAATGCTTTCTTTGCTCAACAACATTAGTCCATTTAGCGAACGTCTGGGTCTGTCCAATAGTCGAAGCAAAGTATTGGCGTGCTTCGCCTTGAACGGCTTCGAAATTGCCAAGAGGATCGTACAATGCCTTAGATTCAAGCAGATGTCTGTAGTCCAATGGGTTCTCCATAATCGCATCCAGAGTGATGGGAGAAATGAAGTCCACCTGGACGAATTCGCCTTCATAAATGAGGTTTTGCGTTTCGAACGATGCCGACTCTTCTACACAAATTGTGATGTCAACATCACTGAATTCGTCAGCATCCCCACGTCCCACTGAACCGCCTAAAAAGGCGTACTTCATGTTGGGCAGGTTTAATTCCTTGAGGCACCTTCGTCCCAAGTCCATGAGAACATCATTACGTGTCATGACATCACTCCTTTGTCGAATTTCTTGTGGGGCTAAACTGCCCGCTAATTCAGCAAATGTAGTGTAGACAACAGTGTATATTCATTCAATTCTTTAGAACTTAAAAGTATTGTACGGGTCTACTATGCACAACAGTCTCACTGTATTTCCCGCCAGTAACCTCGTGGATAACTTTGCGCCAGAATACTTGAGAAGGAAGGTTTTCGGGAAGTTCGGAGACCTCCCAGCCTCCTGAGAAGGTCTTGAATATCTTTTGCGCTGCCTGGTTCCCAACGCCTAACTTCCGATACTTCTTCATCACAAAGAACTCAGAAATTACGTTGCGGTTTTCTTCAAGTAAATCATATTTATGGACAAGAACGAATCCAGCGGTACTTTTGTTCACTACGATGAAAAACGGATGGCAAGAGTCGTCATACCAATACTGGTCCAGCCTCCGATATTCAAAGAACCCATGTGCATTCACGTCAGTACCCTTAAATTCGCTCAAATCATATAGATAAAGATTCAAGAGATTCCTTAGAACTAGCTTGTCGTTCTCCGATACCGGCGACACATCAACATCTAAATCCACAAGTCATCCTCCAGACGCTACCCATAGCGTAACCACGCTCACCTGGTTTGGCTTTCGTTCCATCATCCATTATTGAAAATATGTCCGTTCTGACGAAGAGGGAAAGAAAATCTCCTCTGGGTACGGAATAGCCAAGGGTGGCATAGAAGACACAGGGAAATACTTCAATTCAGCCGATTCTCCGTCCACAGCTTCTAATTCTCCACCTTCCACAATGCACTCAAAGACGAATATCAAATACTCAACTTGATTGCCGTCGGGATACGTGAATCTGAAATCCTCACCGCCAAAGACCCCGACCAACTTGTTAGGAGTTACGTATAATCCTGTTTCTTCATAGACTTCCCGTTTGATCGCATCTGCTGGCGTTTCACCAAGCTCAATCGCCCCTGCAGGCAAACTCCATATGTCACTATCAAGAGAGGGGTGTTGAAAAAGTATCTCGCCGTTTTCATTTCGGATAATAGCAGCAGCACTCGGATTAAAGATAAGTTGAGTACCAATCTTCTGTCGAAGTTGTTTGTAGTAATCTGACATCGCCAGCACAATCACCTCTATCGATAAATTTGGTGGCATCGCTATGTCACACTCCTGCCCGGGAGTTGAGTAAGCATCACAGTGCCTCGATGAATCTTTATACAGTCCTCATGAATCGCTGCATACTGCATCCACTAACTTGAAACATGCGCATTAAACCAGACATCTAAGTCAGGCAACCCAATTCCTGCTAAATGGCATTGCCGAAGGAGGTGCATTCTAGACAAAAAAGCGAACAATATAGTGACTGACAAATATCGAAAGATAAATGAGAGAAATCCACGGCTGATAGTCTACGTAGAATTCTTTCAAGGTAAAACGAAACGGATGAGGGATCACGATCCAACTGATAAAATCGATTATCATAGACACACCTGTCCAAGTGATGGCGATATGCAACAGCGCATGGGTAGTGTTTGTCGTACCGAACCCCTTCAAACAAATCCAGATGAACAGCGGAAACAAGATGATATTGTATATGGGTTGATAAGGCTTGGTTTTTGCGTAAGCAGGCGCCTTCATAAATGGTACGCCAGCTTCTCTAGTCCCGGGGACGTCAAAGACTTTGTTCAAGACCATGACATGAATAAGCCCCACGAGCGTGACAACGGAATAGGCAACAATCAACCAGAGCAATTCCCAACCAAAATGTTCGAACATTATATCCCCCCACTAAAGCCCCTGTGACCGAAAATGGGTTCTAGTCTGAATCGCCCCTTCACTCACGTCGCTTACCGTTATTACACATTTATTTGCGTGTATCGCTATTCAGCATAACTGCCCGTTAACTACATTTCCATTTTATAGAATAGAAGAATAAATATCCATAGATAACTCAAGGTCTGCGCTAGTCTAGAAAGGAATGTCGGATATTCAGGTGTCTTAAAAAGAGGGCCGGGGGCACAGCCTTGTACCATGGAGTCAAACTGTTACCAACTTCGTTGTCTAGTTATCATCCTTATTGTTCGTGATTCCTTGATAAAGTCTAGATGAGGTTGAAATGTTTCAAGTTTCTTCCTGAACAGTTCAGCGCCTGTCTGTCGAGGAGCTGGCGTCGGGTGTATTCGTTAAATAGTGGTTGAGACGTAAGGACTGCCTGGCACTATTCCTGTGTCGAGGTGAATCTGAAATCATCATGTTGACGCCAAGAATAGTGAAGAGAGTGCGGTGTCACTCTATTCAATAGACCATAATCAGTTGTTGAATCAAGAGATGGGACCATTTTGTCATGCACCCCTTCATAAATGGAGGAGGTGTATTTTATTTTACTTGAAAAGTTGTTGACCTTGACGACTTTAGGGGAATGAAATGGAAAGGAGAGCAGTGGATGAAATCCATCAGCAAGGGCACTATTGCGGCACTGAGTGCAGCTGGAATGCTTGCACTTAGTATTGTTCCAGCGTTCGCATCTACGACGGGTACAACAGTGACACTGAACCCAGGTTCGTTAACTGTATCGTCACCCTCTTTCGTGACGGAGTTTCCGGCTGTCACCCTAAACGGGCAACCGCAACAGGTGACCGCCACTTTAGGGGCGTGGACAGTTGTTGACGCCACCGGATCCGGGAATGGATGGAAAGTGGACCTGACCGCGAGCCAGCTGACAGAAGTCCAGCCCAGCTCCGGCTGGGCCAGTGGGACCAGTGCTAAGAAACTTCCGCTCGGTAGCCTCAGTCTATCGGGTCAACGGTCTATTGTTACTGGTACTGGGTCTACACCTGTGAGTTCGACCAACGGACCGGTGCTGCAAAACCAGAGTGCCGCGATAGACACGGGAACGCCTGTTACCCTCATTGATACGCAGCCAAACTACGGAATGGGTACGTATACCATTCAGGAACCGAAGGCTGGACTAACGTTATCTCTGAGTCCAAAGACAGCCTACACCGATCCAAAGAACTATCCGAGTTCCCCCACTGTGTATGCAACGAATCTTCAGTACACGGTGAGTTCTGGTCCGTAATGGAATAGGCAGGTTCTTCTATATCGTTTCTGGTGCCCTCTACGAGGTTGTAGGGGGCAAACCGGAAAGGAGGGAATGAAGCAATGACAGTTGGGAAGGTCGGGAAGTGGGTTTCACTCGTTGCTTCTGGTGTCACGACGGTTGTATTTGCTGGTGCAACGGCCTTGGCATCCAGTAGTACAACACTTAGGACGGGATCGTCCATGAACTTTACAGCGAATCCCACGAATCATAGTCAAGTAGATCCTACCATCAGCACGTATTTCTTAGACAAGGGTTCACAGGGGAAAGTTCTTCACGAATCTCTCCAGTTGGCCAGTCACTCGAGTAAGACCATTCAAGTCCATTTGTTCGCCACCACGGCATCCAACGGATTAAACGGGAACATCGTCTATGGATTATCTCCTAAACATACATGGATAAAGAAGTTGCCAGGCGTCGTTACGCTGCGTGCTGACCAAACCAAACAGATTTCGTTTGAGGTCGCAGTTCCGCAAGGCACAACGTCAGGTGATCATTTATTCTCTATATCCTGCAGCGACGGCCAGCATCAGCAGCGCATTCGGAATACAGGTAAGTCTGGGATTGAACTCGGTATCAATGAATCTGTACGGCGTGTTGTGGCAGTTGAGGTTGAAGTTCCCGGCGTTCAGAAAGTTGCATTGGACCTGAAACATGTCAAAGTAGGGACCTACCCGTCTGGTCAGTACTATGAAGTCAGTGGTGCTGATCAAAGCAATATCATTTTGAAAAACATCAGTGGGTCCATGACCTTATACAAAGGGACGCGGCAGGTCCTGACTCGAACCTTGACCGGCCTTAGTTTTGCGCCGAACGAGCCGATCACGTTTGAGGACCGATGGGTGAAAGGTGCGGCCCCCATCGGAACCTACCATGTGCAGATTGTGCTGCGTGGCAAGGGGCTGGGGAAGTATACGAAAAACCTCACTTTCAAAATCACCCCTCCAGCCATTCGTCACTATGACCAACTGACAGGCCATAAAGGCGTGCAGTTTGTTGTTGCGGATTGGGCGTGGTGGGTCCTGGGAGGACTAGGGCTGTTGACCATGGGGATGGTGGGATATGTAGTTGTGCTGAGGCGACGACGGTGGAAAGGGGAATCGTCATGAAGATGAGACGACGAGTAATGAAGGTGATCGGTCTGTCGACCCTTATTAGCGGGGCGTTATCCACACAGATTGCGTACGCGGGAACGCTAAGTGTACAAGGTGCATCGACGGTTACTTTTCCCCCAACGACTTTGAAGGGAATACCGCAATCAGTGACAGCAAACATGCCACCTTTGACGGTTGGAGATACCAGGGGGAGCGGAAATGGCTATCACATCACGGTGCAAGGTAGCCAATTGAAAGAGGTTGGCGGAAGAGGGCACACCTTACCGGCGGGTAGTTTACAATTGGCTGCTCCGAGCAAAGTAGTGGAATCTGCACAAGATGGAGTCAATTTGATTCCCAATGCTGGCTTTGAGTCCTATAGTAGCGGACCAACTGCAAATGGCTGGGCTATTTATGGCTCAGGAGGGTCATCTTCGGCGCAGGTCGTTACTTCACCGGTTCATTCAGGGAATCATGCTCAGAAGTTTGTTGGGTCTGGAATCCCTCAATCCACTGGACAACAGTTATATCACGATATCCCGAGTGTCACACCAGGAGCTTCCTTTCAAGCCGGAATCTATCTGGATATTACCGCTATATCTGGCGCGACAGTAAACGTAGGAATAAACTGGTTTTCTAGTTCTGGGGCATATTTGTCCACGTCCAGCGCCACAAAGAAGTTTACTGCGTCTAACAATACGTATGAATTGACGTCTCTTACAGGTACGGTGCCACAGAACGCCACTTCGGCCCGGATGAACATTACCATTGGTAGTATCTCCTCAAGCGGGTCTGCAACGCTATTCGCCGATGATGCTTACTACCAATCGAACCATGTCACAGTACCACAGGGCAGCAGCAATATTGTTCTTAATAGTGGATTCGAACAGAAAGCGAGCGGAACGTCCACGCTTTTTAGCACGAATTTAACAAGCGGGCAGCCGTGGAATGTTACCACCGGTGCGGAATCGTTTGCTTCAAACGGTGCTACCAATACTGGAAGTGGAAATACCTTGGTACAGACTAAGACAGGGGGATGGACGCCAAGTAGCACACCAGCGGGCACTAGCTTACCATTAACGGAGCAGGTTACTTTTACTACCCCATCCACCGTACCAGCGTCCGTTGGAGTCGATTTCCTGCAGGGAAATGGGTATTACTACCGAGCCGTATGGCAAGGGGGAGACAACAACTTCGTTATTTATAAGGAAGCTCCTCCAGGTCGCCATGAGCCACCCAGTTACATTCCACTTGCATCAACAGGGACGGGATCTAATATTGTTAGGCAAGTTGCGAATACTCAGTACACCATGACTTTTTCCATCGATAGCTCCGGGAAACTTGTCGCATCCATCTACGGTGGCCGTGGCACAGGGGGATATAAGCTAACAACCATCAGTGCCTCCGACACTTCACTATCGGGGCCGTTTCAAATGGAGTTATACTCTGGTCCAGGTATGCGCTACACAAGTGCCCAACTAACGGGTCTGTGGCCCAACGGATGGAGTGTATATACAGGAGGAACAGTCGGGACATATGCTACTTCGTGGATTGCTGCACCGGTGTTTGCTGGGCAACGAGCGTTGAAAGTCTCTGCTTATAACGAACAACCCGGGGGTGCTCAATTCTGGCTTCACAACATTACTGTAACGGGGGGAAGACCGTTTACGGCCACTGTGATGGTGAACCCTCAAGTGTTGAGTGGAGTAGCAGCAGTATTTCAAATTGATTGGTTTAATTCTAATGGATCATCTATTGGAGGAACCGGTTCAATTCTAAATAAGGTGACAGAGGGATATGTACCGATGCAGATAACTGGTACCGTACCTAGTAGTGCTACGAGCGCTCATATTGATGTCATATTGAGAGACACAACAAGTGGTGGATATGGAACCATGCTGGCTGATGATGTTAGATTTCAATATGGGCAAACTGGAGTACCTTTAATTCCAAAGGGACCTTGGACGGGAGATAATAATACTGCTTCAACAGTTCTTTCGTCTCAAACGTGGGACGGGATGGGCAGGTATATTGTAGAATGGCCATCTCAATCATTTACTTTGAAACTAGAGCCAAAGAGTACCTATACCGATCCTTCCTCCAGTTCCATCACTTATCAATCACAGCTCACCTACAGCATCGTCTCAGGTCCGTAGTCGCCATCGAATCCTCTTCATTGTTTCATGCACCTGCCACAGACTTGATTTCGTCCGGGTCTCCTAGACTGTAATGCTCATAAAACATACGGGGTTTTGTCATGCTGCCCTCCTTATACAGGAGGGATAACGTATGCCAGTAACTTGTATTGTTTGTAACAGACCACTTCGGGCACCGAGAAGTGTCATGCAGCAAGTGGGACCCGTTTGCGCAAAGCGTGTGCGCGAATTGGGTGCACAAATTCAGGCGCAAATGCGAAATGAAGGGACGTGGACAGATTCTGCAGCGTCTAGCTTTCGACCGGGGCAAGACGGATGGCTTGCTTTGGCGCAGCAAGCGCATGAAGGATATGTCCACACACGCGCCGCGAGAAGAGCAGCAAGAATCCGAGCCAGGCAACAGGCGCAGGGAACTCCGCAGCCCGAGCCAAGGACAGAAATCGTCCCTCATGTTTGGTCTGCGACACAACAGGACTACGGAGACCTGGAGTATGTATATCTCAGTGCTGACCAGGCTGAATGTCATTCCAGTTCCGGAAATACCTACTTTGTGACAGAAAACTCCTGTACGTGTCCGCATCATGACCATAGGGGTGCAGTCTGTCGCCATATTCAAGGGTTCCGCCAGTTACAAGGGATTCCTGCAGAACCTGAGACGGTCTCTGATCCCGTTCCTCGTTCCATGGTTCAGTCTGAACCCGACTTGTCTGCCTTCGATTCACCAGAAGAGGCGTACCGTGAACAACAACTGAATGTCTGGCGCAGCTATTCAGGACAACCGACCCTGTGGATGTCTCAGGATGACCAGGCTTGGGAAGCCCTTCGTGACGAGGCTAGGGGAGACTTATCTTATGCTTACGAGGGGGTTTTGGGAGGTACGGACAACACCTTTGGCTTGGAGATCGAGTTTGAAGATGGCGATACGGATTCTATCGGCAGAGAACTGTACGGGGACGGTTTGTTGCTCTCCCCTCAACGCAGCGGATACCATGGCCGGACTGCGGAAGGAAAGTGGAAATTTGAATATGACGCGTCTGTCTCCAGGGGAGAGCGTGGGGGAGAACTCGTCTCTCCGGTATTTGTTGACTCCCGAGAGAGTTGGGCACAAATCCAACGCGTGGCCGAAGTGGTCCATCGACATGGGGGCCGGGTGACCGTCAGTACGGGTGGGCATGTACATATCGGCATGGATCCGTTAGATGACCGAGCGTACCGTTGGCAGCGTCTTGCTCGTATCGGATTGGGCTACGAGAAGGCACTGTATCGGATGGGGGCAGCGGATGACGCCGCTTTTCAACGCGGGGACGCTGGGCGTCATAGAGGCGCTCATTATGCCAACCCGATCCCCGATTCGGCCCGAAGAATGTACGGGACCTCTTTAACAGCCGACCAGGCGAGACGGTTGCTTGTCAACCACTCTGGGAGAGGGCATGGTGCGCGATACACGGCGTTCAATACCATGGGCTATATTGAACGGGGCATCCCAACCGTCGAGTTTCGCTATCCCAATAGTTCACTGGATCCCCGCTCCCTGCAAGCGCAGGTTCGTGTGACCAACGCATTGGTCCATCAGTCTGCCATCCTGAGACAGGCTACAGACCAGGGGCAGCTGCTGCCAGGACTGTCTCAAACCCGTGAGCAATGTCGTGTCAGTCAGCGTGTTTCGGAAGAACAAGAAACACAGAACTTCCGCAAGTTCCTGGACGTGCTTGGGAATCGGGAGGTTCAATTGGCCGCAACATGGCTGTGGTTGCGAGGACGAGCATGATGGACTCATTGACACAGTCTGACACGTAATGTATCATATACGAAACAAAGATGAGACCGGAGGAGTTTATATGAAACGTATTGATGAGAACAGCGAACTGACCGCAGCCTTCGTCGTGAGCTATGAAGGCAGGATGTTTGAGGCGGACACCCCGAGCCAAATCCTGACGGAGATAACCGGGGTCTTTTTCCCGGATGAAGAGCCGATTACAAGATGGCTGGTGCGTGGGAAGTATGCAAGACAATGGCTCAACACCTTTGCAGCAGAGTCCAGAAAAGCTGAAATCGTGAGTGGTGACCGGAAGGTGGAAGCCAACTTTATCAATCGGTACAGCAAGGATGAATCTGAGAATGAGGAATTCAGTTCTATGGAGTGGAGTGACGAGCCGGTAGCAGTGATCAATATTCTAACGGATCGGACGCTGTTTCAATCGTTGTTGGAACTAGACCTCCTATCGGTGATGGAAAGAGAGGACGTATTCTACTTCCGGAACGGGGGTCCCTGGGCCGCATCGTACGAGGCCGGGCAAACCTCCTGTCAGTTGTGCCGGTATTTTCGTTCATTTCCGGATGGCAGCACACGATGTGTGGATCAAGCGGTGGATCTACAACATGGTGAGCGGGTCAGTCCAGATGCGCCTGTGGGGTGGTTCTGCCAAGCCTTTGCGCCCTTACATGACAATGACGGGCTGGATGAACGGGTTGGGGGAAAGTATGTCCCGATATCTCCAGACATGGTGCATCTCCCCGAATGGCAGGTCAACTATGTCAGCGAAGAATAGAGTTGGAGGGAGAATCCAAGCTCTTCGAAAGGCCCAGACGATGTCTTTACGTCGTCTGGGTGAGCTTTCAGGTGTAAGTGCATCCCAGCTGTCCAAGATTGAGGCAGGTACACATGATACGACGGTGGGTACCCTGGAGAACATTGCACAGGCATTAGGATGTACAGCGGCTGAACTTCTCAGTGACAGCATGGATGGTGTCATGGATTTGGAGATGCTCTGTTACACGTCTGCGGCGTGGCGTACGACAGCAGGAGTCCTGTATCCGACCGACGAGGAGAGAAAGCTGATGGCGCAACAGATTCGGATGGTTCAAACGTATTTGTCATCTGGAGGAGGCGAAAAGTGATGTGGGTGTTCGTATATGGCACGCTGCGTTCCGGTGAATCCAATCACCACGTCATTCAAGAAGACATTGTCGAGTTAGAGCCAGGAAAAGTGGCAGGCGTGCTGCACGACGCCGGTCACTTTCCTTATCTGGTTACCGGTGATTCGGGTTGTGGATATGTCACAGGGGACTGGCTACGAATTGAAAATGATACGGCGCTCGTGAAACTGGACAGTCTGGAAGGATTCAAGGAAGCTGGCTATGAGTTCAACCATTATGATCGTGTGGTATTGAAGGATGTCAATTCGGGCCGAACTGGGTGGGTGTACATAGCGGGGCCAAGGATTCGAACTGAGATCTATTCAGTCATCAGTTCGGGAGACTGGAAAGTAAGATAGAAGGTATGGTTAAGGATGAAAATTCTCACTCTTTTCGACCGGCAAACTTATGCGTCTTTAATGTGTCCTGATGAACTATACTCTAAATTAACATCAAGGTTGTTAGTATTTCACGTCAAAATAGGGTGTTCTTTTGTGTTTATCAACAGTGTCGTGTATGAGCCATAGGGTTGTTTTGACGTTCACTATAAATTGAACGAACTATCCGGTGCGCATCTAAGCTCGCCGTTGTGAATTACCGCCGCTCATAGTCCTAGTCTCTTGCTCACGAATGTAACCTTCCACTTTAATTTAGCTATTCTCATTATCATAGGTTTTTGATGGTTGTGATGCACCTCGGAGCCCCGATTAAGTGCTCTCTTGGCACGACTTCAAGAGCGTTAATAATACGGGGAATCACTTGAGCATGATTCTGCAGACTGCGTTGACATTTAGGGGCTCACATCTTCGCAACTAGACTGTAAACCGGAAAACATGATTTTCCGAACCCGTCACTCAGTTTGAATACGTTTCCTCAGCATGGCGATTAACAATCCCAACACTGGAAGTCCAATATTTAGTACAGGCAAAACAAATGGTTCAACAATTTGGGTAGGGTAATGTTTGGTACTAACCACAATAGAAGACGGTAACAAGGATATTACGAAGGCACAGATGGAGATGAACACCGTAGTCAAACGAACATTTACACCAATAAGATCTGTGGTGACTTGAGACGCAACCCAAGCATACACTGCGATGCGAATGAATGCACTGAAAAACCAAATCACTACAATAATCGAATCTACGTTCTGAATAAAGTTGGCAATGGAAATGAAGCGCATCAACATGAAGAATGGATTCCACATTCTTGAGGGGAGCGTGGGGCCAAAAATAGACGTGGTCTCTATTGTAGCAAGCATTAGAATGACTCCGGCAATCCCCGTTCCCCATACGCCGGCTAGACGTGATTTCTGGTCTGAAAGATAGGGATACATGACCATGACCACGGTGCCTTGGGTAAGAAACGAAGCAGCAGGTATAGCCCCAGATATCAATGACTGTGCCAGGTGGGGCCGTAGGATTGGCAGCAGATTGTCTAGCGGCTGAACACGGAAGGATATTACCAACGCCAGAGTGAGCGTACCTAGTACCAGAGGGGTGATGATTTCACTGCTTCGTCCTAATGATTCGATGCCGCCTGCTAGGATCGCATATGCGGATAGTGCAAGGATACAGAGGATTACGAATTGAAATGGAGTGTTGTAAAGTTGCAATGTAGGCATAGCGAAATCAACGATTTGGCGTACTGCCATTCCGGTTACCACGGTCCACTGTATGGCATAAATGGCGACGATAGGTATACCAAGGATGGGACCAAACACGCCCTTGAAGCAGCCGGCGAAAGATCTTTCTGGATATAGGCTACTAAGCTGTACTGCGAGATAGGTAAATAGCATGCTGGCAACAGTCGCTATGATTATCGAAATCCACGCATCCTGGTGCACTTTCTGTACAGTGGGCGTAATCATAGCCATTAAGGACATGCCGACGTCAAACGTGGTCATCAAGAAAAGCGTTTGAATACCAGATATTTTCTGCACTGTAAGACCTCACATCTGAACATGTTGGTGAAGTGCTGTACCCATTTCACCAATTGTTTTGATTGGGATATGCGCGTACACGTGAACGGTGGCATGACTGAAAATTTCGGGCCATTGATCTGTGACTTTACTCCATTCGAGTGGATAGTTCTTTTGGCATGTGCGATCGAAACGAAAAATATCTGTGTGATAGTCCTGCTGTACTCTCTGGATTAGTTGTAGCAGGCCGCTCTGGATTTGCTGTTCTAAAGCTGTTTGGACTTTATCAATATTGGATTGTTTTTGTAAACTAAGGCTTGTGTTGTTTTCAGTAATACGCCCATCCCCGTAAAGAAACACCGCTACGTCAAGGTGGCGTTTTTTCAGCCTTACCTTCAGTTTCGACTTTAAATGATTCGTGTAAACGCTCATTGATTGGCCCGTGTTTGGGATCTTCACGGCAAAGGTCTGATGTGTCAGGTGGCCGACCTCCCAAAATCGATAGACTGTTTCCGTATAGTCAATTTGCCCTACCATGCGCAGCTTCTTGTCGAACACGGCTCGGCCAGCGAATCGAAGTTGATGACTACCAGCGTCAGCCATATAGTCACTCGGGTGGCTTTCGATCTTCACAAGCGGCAACGTAGGACAAGTGGTTTTGCTTGCTGCAGCTCTCAAGAACTCGACATATGTTGTACCTGGCGGGCCCCCTCCGACCACAGATCTTGACTTTAAGGCTGCAATGCTTGGCAACTTCTCTACTACTGAAGGAATCTTGAGTACATTACCTGCGTTGGCACCTTGAACAATGGACATATCTGTACGAATCCTCGAATCTGGAGACCGAGTAAACTCGTCAATAATCTCATTGAGACCATTTTTAGCGGTCTGTTGACCAATAAAGATGTTTCTTCGATGACCAACAAAGATGTTTCTGGATAAGCGTAGTTGTAGTAGTTGAGCCGCTTGAAGAACCGTATCCCCCTTGGAGCTCATGGAATAGAAGCGCTCGTTAGGACTCTCGACATTGTGTCCCAGAGCACTTGGATTCGCAAACTGATCGGTAAGTAGAATGTGCCCGTCGTCGGTTGTATCAATGGCTGAACTAATGACAATGGCACGATCGTTTAATTCCTTCATGTCCCAACATCCTGTGGTAAGAAAGACACATGCTAGTCCGGAAATGAGTGTGATCCACACCTTATTCACTTTGAATCACGATTAGGACCTGGTTTCTGACCAGATGGAATCCTCTTCTTGTTTGACCCGGTGACAAGTACTGGACGCTCGCGTAACATCCATCTTGGAAGTCGCAACAACGCGTCTTGAATAGACGGCCGAACAATCGGGGCAACCGGAGTCATGTAAGGAACCCCAAAGGATCGTAAATTCACCTGATGGATTAATAGGGTAAGTACTGCAAAAGCGATGCCCAACAGTCCCAACATACCTGCCATGAGCAACACTACAAATCGCAGTAGTCGAAATGAAAATCCAAAATTGTAACGCGGGGTTGCAAAGGATGCAATGCCACCAGTGGCTACCATAATCACGACTGGTGCATCCACAAGACCTGCTTCAACTGCGGTCTGACCCAAAACCAGAGCACCAACAATACTGATTGCTGAACCTACGGACTTGGGCAAACGTATACCGGCTTCCCGTAACGCTTCAAAGACAATTTCCATTAAAAATGCCTCAATGACAGTTGGAAATGGGCTCGGTTCCCTTGCAGCGGCAAAACTGAGTATCAGATTTGTCGGTAGCATTTGAGGTTCGTAGGTGGACAACGCGACATAAGTCGGAGTTAGAAAAATAGAAAGATTCAGCAATCCGAATCTCAGCCAACGAACGACAGTCGTATAGATAAATCGCTCATAGTAATCCTCAGCAGCTTGAAAACCACTCCAAAATGTCATGGGAACAATTAGGACGAAGGGGTCTCCATCAATTAGGATGGCACACTTCCCTTCGATGAGGCAGGAGACAACGACATCTGGTCTTTCTGTATTTTGAACCTGCGGATAAGGCGAAAAAGGACTGTCTTCAATAAATTCCTCAATGTAATGGGAAGAGATTATCGCATCGATGTCAATGTCTGAAATACGGGAGCGTACTTCCCGTAACACGTCAGGGTTGACAATACCATCTATGTAACCGAGAACAACGTCGGTCTGTGACAATTGCCCAATGACGAAAGGTTCAAGCTTAAAGTCTTTGGACTTGATTTTTCGACGTAAGATGGCCGTGTTTGTTTGTAGTGTTTCAACGAAGCCCTCTCTTGGGCCACGAATGACTGACTCAGACATTGGTTCTTCGACAGCCCGTGATTCCCGATTTGTGATATCTACGACGAAGGCTTTAGAGCAACCATCGGCAAACAGTACAAGCTTCGCTGTCAACACTGCTTCTTGCACTACAGACCATTTTTCGGTGATGAATGTCCTGCCGCCGGCAGCACATATTCTGAACAACGTCTTCTCCAAGTCTCTGTTGTTTTTAAGGTTCGGTTGCAGTAGAGATTTCAAAATCACTTCGTCCAAGAGTTGACGATCAGTCAAGCCATTGATGTAAACTAACAAGCACTCCACGTCAGAACCGGCATAGACCCTCCGTATGTTGATGTCGGATGACTGTTGAAAAAAGGTTTGAATAGCTTGTTCATTGGTCGCGACGCGACTACTTACCCTTCGGTTCTCATGAGTCTTACGATGCGGTTCATCTGATTTCCGAAACAACATTGAATTATGCTCCATCCTTTCAAGTGGTAGACCCTTACATAATGCCGGATGTGTAACGTTTAACATGCCCAAAAATTCTTGCTAAAATGCGAAGAATTGTGAGACGACATTCGTATTTTCCTGCGTATGTGTCGTGCAATATGTAGCCGCGTCGCATGTCCCTGATTTGGCATATTCATAAATAAACAGACAGAGGGGGAGAACAATGTGGCAAGAAAAGGACTTCACCATCGTACGCAGACAAGGAATGGATTAGTGGCATTGCAATATTCCATTGATTTTTTCATTGCCATATTGCTATTAACAGGGGCCATATCCACCTCCGGAATCTTTGTTGTACCTGAAGGGTTTTTTCTAGCTGCTACAGGTCCAGTATTTGGAAGCGATTTATTTGAAGGAAAGTCCGCTGAAACATCGATTGGGTTGAGAGCCGTGAACGTGATTGTTGCAATCTTGTTGATTTTGAATGTAATACGAGTGACGGGCCCATATATTACAAGTCAGCGTGCCATAATTGTGTTTAGTGGCGAGATATTTGGTATTAACGAGATTGCGGAAGTGGTAGGGCTAGATGAGATGGACAGAGATGTTGCATTTGAACTACGTCAATATGTTCGGTCTCAATTACTGCACGAACATTGACTTAGGACAAGACAATGTAAGGGTGGTCTTTGCTCAAGGACAACAATAGACTTCTGGTTCGTTGGTGTTCGGTTTTACTTGGGTGACGCTCGGCACTTGATTCAGTCTGTAAATCCGATTGAGGTCGGTCAGGTTTGTCGACTGCAGTAGTGCAGGCAACAATTAATCAGTCGTGCGTGATCCTATCACTGAACAATTTCCCATACGATTGTCACTGTCGCGTGATTGGCACAAGGTGAATATGGCTGGCATCCAATGACCAGATATCTGCCTCTTGACGACATTTTATAAAATGTGATTCCATGATACATTCTTGAGTGGGTTAAATATGTAAGATTACAATGAATAAAAGGTGTGAGTTGTGGAACGGAAAGAATATTGAATATTCAGTTTATAAATCTAAGGATAACCTCTCCCTAAGGTTATCAAAAAAGCTGCGCCAAGTTTTGGGTGCGTACCTCAAAAAGCGAGAACACTGGTTTCAAAACGAGAGCGCAAAATGTGTTCAGTAGTAATACAGTCGCCGTGGCCTTGTGCAAAATTCCCAGATGGTTTAGTTATGACTTTGGCCCAAATGTAATTGATGCTTTTATTCTAATGCATTATTTAGTAAAGGTAGTGGTGTTTAGGGAAAAGCAACCTCATTGGTAGCGCTGCGTATTCTTTGTTGCCATAGGTCCCAAATCCACTAGGTAACAATTTGGTCTATCTCCACATCGTCATGTCACACTATCTCTTCTCTCTACTCTTCTTTGTCATACACCTCTCCATCTTATAGGGGAGGTTCTTTATTTGCTCAGAAAGCAGGTGGAAATCTCGGTGACCAAGCATGTCATCGGTAAATCAACCGTCATGCAAGGAGGCGCGCTTCATGAAGGGGCAGAGAATCGGATATGTACGTGTAAGTACAGTGGAGCAACATCCAGAGCGACAACTGGACGCGATACACCTGGATCGGGTGTTTACGGATAAAGTGTCCGGTAAGACCGTTCATCGACCCCAACTTCAGGCATTGTTGGAGTTCGTGAGAGAAGGGGATATTGTCGTCGTTGACAGTATGGATCGCTTGGCTCGGAACTTGGATGACCTGCGCAGCATTGTACGTCGTCTAACAGAACGCGGCATACAGGTGGGGTTTATCAAGGAACAGCTCACGTTCTCGGGTGAAGATTCTCCCATGGCAACGTTGCTGCTTTCGGTGATGGGAGCTTTCGCAGAGTTTGAACGTGCCTTAATTCGAGAACGTCAGCGGGAAGGGATTGAACTGGCGAAACAACATGGCGCATACCGTGGCCGCAAGAAGTCGCTAACCGATAAACAGGTTATAGAATTGCGCACAGGAGCGCGTTTAGGAGAGAGAAAATCTGAACTGGCTCGTGTGTTTGGGGTCAGCCGGGGAACGGTGAATGAATACTT
Organism: Alicyclobacillus sp. SO9; assembly: GCF_016406125.1. Classification (NCBI taxonomy): domain Bacteria; kingdom Bacillati; phylum Bacillota; class Bacilli; order Caryophanales; family Alicyclobacillaceae; genus Alicyclobacillus; species Alicyclobacillus sp. SO9. The sequence continues at coordinate 885,220 of NZ_CP066339.1, forward strand.
GAAGGAGTAACCTCAGTATGCAAGAAGAACGAAGTATAGATTCCTCTGTGGGTACTACTGGGGTAGAGCTGACATTTAAGCAGAAATATACGGCAAGACAGATTATGAAAGGCCAAACGGTGGTCTTCATGATCTTGATCACGTTGAAGTCTAAGGTCTGAGAGGATATGTTGAGCTTTCTCTCAGGCAATTCATATTTTGCATTTTCGTTCTAAACTCCAGGGTGTTTTCTTGAATCCCGATCCCTTTGTTCGTCTAACTAGCAACATTTTATGAGTTTTTCATTTATAACAGAGGAAACCAAGGTCAAAGGCACAGAATGAGCACCTAGTCATAAGTGTAAATGCCTTGACTAGGTGCTCACGATTTATGCCTTACTTTCTTTGGAATTGGACGCAAGGTTGTCGCGGGATAGGTTACATCATATGGTGATGGTTGAGATACCTGATTATGCACTCATGATATTACGTGTTCCAATAGTGGCTTGTATTTTCTTCCTCAATTCATCTTTGTCAAGCAAATTTCTGTAATTTTGTATTGCTTGATAAAATTGAAAATCATTTAATCTGCCTCGTGCATGAAGTCCTGCTAAATATGAATATCCGATAGCAGATGTGTCGACGTACATAATTACCGAGGCATTACCGCTCCGTTTAATTGTCGCAGTATTGCTGGGCTTCAACGCAGTTCACCTCCCACTATAAATTAATGTTTTCTCCTATTTACTCTCTTATTCTCACGATTACGCACCTTGACTATTTGAGAGAGATTACCAGAATGCTAGATGAGCGAATTTTCAAACGGGTACTCCGTAGCAGGAACAGAGATTGGTGCTGTTTTACCAATACATGGAACATAAATCTGTTCGCACATTTGGATGTCCACACGTTCCCTTGCGGTTTACCCTCCCATGTCACACTGGGTCTATGCCCTCACATTCCTTCGTACTACCTCTCAAGGGGTGGATGCCGTTTCTTGCTCCTTTACTGGGTCGTTGCCCTTATGGTGTGGATACTACGGCTTATCCGTGCTTCTGTTTGTCTTGGCGATTCATCGTGTACAAGCGAGTAAATCGAACTGACGAGTTTGATTCAAATCGGTTAAGCTGCCACCTGTAGTTGGGACCTCCGAAGTGGCCCCAGTAAATCCTCAGCGTTGTACTGAACTTGCTTTGTCCCCAATGTGTGTAGAACACGAATGAGTTTTCCACATAGTGCAATGAGCGACTGTTTCTTCTTCAAGGGATTATGTGCCCGTGTCGTGTAATACTCGTGCAGTGCCTTGAATTCAGCGTTCTTAGCTACCATCGGTAATATTGCCCGAAATAGTAATGCCCTCAGCCGAGAACGACCTCGTTTGGTAATGCCTGTTTTTCCTTTTCTTACCCCAGAACTGTTCTCTTTGAGATTCAGTCCAGCAAGCCGAATGATCTGTTGTCCATGCTCATATCCCTGTAGCTCACCGACTTCAGCCAAGAATCCAGCAAGTGTCGTAAAACCCATTCCTGGCACACTGAGCATTTCTTCTGTGCCTGGAATTTGGTTCAGTAGTTGCTCTACCTGAGCCATGATTTCATCACGCTGCCGTGTGAACATGTCGTACTGTTCCAGCAAAGCTTTCATCTCTATCCTGGCAGCTGTGAGCCCCTCTTTCAGACCAATGGACCTTTCAGCGGTACTGACAAGCCGTATGGCTCGCTTCATACCGACAGCCCGCTTCACACCATCCTTTTTCCACTGCCTCACAACCTCACTGGCGCCTAGCGAGAGTATGTCCTGCGGAAACGGAGACGTACGCAGTGTAATGAGTGACGCCTTGCCTTCCCAGTCCTTAAACACCTGGGTGTATTCCGGAAAGAAGCGATCAAGCCAGTTCTGAATCCGCATTTGCACTTGCCCCAAATTCACCATGACCTTCTCTCTGAGGTTCATGAGGATTCTTAAATCCGCATAAACACCAGTCGGGAGTTTGGGCTCGGTGTACTTGCCGTCTTTCACGAGATTGGCAATGACCTTAGCATCCTTGTAGTCGTTTTTCGTCGGTGAGTTATCCTCTAAATCTTTGCTCTTGTTGACGTGATGTGGGTTCACAAGCACGAATCGAACATTCAAGTCTTGTATGAAGGCACCTAACGGGAACCAGTAGTGTCCGGTCGGCTCGACGCCAAACACAACATCGGTTTTGCTGTGCAGTTGTTGCAACTCCTTCATCCACGTTACAAGTTTCGTTAGGCCCTCATCATCGTTACTGAACACACATTCTTTACCAAGCTCAATTCCACGAAAGTCAATGGCTCTTGCAACATGGGTGTGCTTTGCAATATCAGCACCCACAATGATGGTACAATCGGTAATTTGTTGAATTCGTTGATTTTGTTTCTGCTGCATCTTATACTTCATGTTGAGCGTCCTCCTCAATTAGGGAATGAATGTCCTGCATTCGGAACCCAGCATACAGGAGGCGCTCTTTTTTGTTCAAACCCGAAATTAATTCATTACAGGAATAGCTCCTTTTAAATCAAAGGGGGAAATCCCCCCCTTGTGATTTAAAAGCGAATATTACGAGATTGTACCGCATTCAGAAGGGCCTGAAGCTGGGCCTGAAGCTGAGCTTGATTTTGAGAATCAGTAGTTGTAACCGTTGAATTTCCACTGTTGTAAACAAATGCGACATTTTGACCACGACGATGACGAAAATGTTTAGTTTGCATTTTTTTACCTCCTCGCTGTGGCTGGTTTCCGATTTCCTCGATACTTTTGTACCACAAACAAAAGCTAATAAATATTATGTTTAACTGTAATAAAGTGATAGGGCTAGTATATAGAGATTTACTGGTCAGACCCCTAATTTACAATTACAAAAAGAGAGCTACGCCTTGTTTTCACTTACGTAGTAACATTCCATGACACTTACACTAGCAATTTAGTCTACCCCTTTTTTCAAAGAACGAATAATATATCTCATGGCAGCAAAGTTCCATGTTTTTCTCACTCCCTGTTTAAAGCATGTATAGCTGCCTGAGAAAGCGGGGTATTATGCCTCGCTCTCTTTTTTTGTTAACAATACGATTGCGTACTCACAAAAGGTCTAGTGTAAACTGAGAAGCTCCTTACCGTCTCATAATCATAAGAACATTTATGTAGTTTTTCATTTGTAACAGAGGAAACCAAGGTCAAAGGCACAGAATGAGCACCTAGTCAAGGGTAAGTGTTCTGACTAGATGCTCACGATTTATGCCTTACTTTCGTTGGAATTGGATGCGAGGTTGTCGCGGGATACATTACATTATATGGTGATGGTTGAGATACCTGATTATGCACTCATGATATTACGTGTCCCAATAGTGGCTTGTATTTTCTTCCTCAATTCATCTTTGTCAAGCAAATTTCTGTAATTTTGTATTGCTTGATAAAATTGAAAATCATTTAATATGCCTCGTGCATGAAGTCCTGCTAAATATGAATATCCGATAGCAGATGTGTCGACGTACATAATTACCGAGGCATTACCGCTCCGTTTAATTGTCGCAGTATTGCTGGGCTTCAACGCAGTTCACCTCCTTTTAAATCAAAGGGGGAAATCCCCCCCTTGTGATTTAAAAGCGAATATTACGAGATTGTACCGCATTCAGAAGGGCCTGAAGCTGGGCCTGAAGCTGAGCTTGATTTTGAGAATCAGTAGTTGTAACCGTTGAATTTCCACTGTTGTAAACAAATGCGACATTTTGACCACGACGATGACGAAAATGTTTAGTTTGCATTTTTTTACCTCCTCGCTGTGGCTGGTTTCCGATTTCCTCGATACTTTTGTGCCACAAACAAAAGCTAATAGATATTATGTTTAACTGTAATAAAGTGATAGGGCTAGTATATAGAGATTTACTGGTCAGACCCCTAATTTACAATTACAAAAAGAGAGCTACGCCTTGTTTTCACTTACGTAGTAACATTCCATGATACTTACACTAGCAATTTAGTCTACCCCTTTTTTCAAAGAACGAATAATATATCTCATGGCAGCAAAGTTCCATGTTTTTCTCACTCCCTGTTTAAAGCATGTATAGCTGCCTAAGAAAGCGGGGCATTATGCCTCGCTCTCTTTTTTTGTTAACATAACAACCGCGTATTGCGAAGAACATATTAATAAGTAGGCCTATATAAAACATCTAAGAAATTAATGCTTTTATCAGATTGGTATTCCATTACAAAGAACTATTCTTTGAATATCTTAAGAGCAGAAATTGAAACTGCATCATCTCCTTAGGCCCGACGACTGCTGGCGCCGTGTCAAAATATGAGAGGTATGTAATTACACGCCTCTCATATTTTGTCCCTTCTCGCTCGTTTGAGTGGGGTATCGCCCACCTTTTTAGGAGACTATACGCTGACCTTTTATTTGATTTGAAAGTTGCATGAGGCACAGCAAGAGATAGGGCTTTAAACAAGCCCTATCAGTGTTGCTAAAGCAGCACGTCGTGTTTAAGGTTTTGTGGCTGATAGGAACTCTTATATAGTGTCTGCTCGCAGCGTAGTAGGACACATTTGCGTTTACTTTCGACTGTGTCTTCTTTTGCTATATGGGGAAATATTCTTGTGAGGAAGTCTAATCAAGACGGAGATACATTTTCGAAATGGAAGTTCATACTGAATATCAACGTCAAACGCAAATAAAATGATTGGACCAGGTTTCTCTGCACGTACTGCTCTATCCCAGCAATCTTGTCATGCACTCCCTTATCCATAGAGGGGGTGCTTTTTTGTGTGGATATTACAAGTCGTTGGCAGTGTTGTTGTCCTAGGCGCTGTTACCCGGTATGTGATTGGACGACCTTGGACGAAGGGAGGGCAGAGCCATGAAGTTACGTAAAACCGTGCGCGTCCTTATGTTCATACTTGTCAGTCTGGGGGCCATCGGGGGTGTAGGAACGCTCATTCCCCATCATACGGCAGCTGTAAAGAAAGCGCCGAAGTCTATCCAATACGCCGGAGAGCGGGCGTTTGCCGCAGCCTTTGCGAAAGCGTACCTGACGTTTCAACCTTCAGATTCATCGAGTACAAGGGAACAGGAAATGGCCTCCTTCGCCGGAAATGCCAGTTGGTTAGGCTCAGATCCGGCTGTGACCTCTCCAGGGAAGAAACCGCAAACGGTGGGTCAAGTGCTGGCAGGCCGGGTTGCAAAACTGGATGCGTCCCATGTCACGGTGAATGTGCTGGTGTATCTGAGTACACCAAAGGCGCGTTGGGTGAAGTTGGTGGTCCCGGTTGGCCTCTCTGGAGCACACTATGACGTCTATGCGCCGCCTACAATCACAAGCGCCTTTACAGGGGTCGCCAATGTAAAGGACAAAACCTGGTCGGGGAACGCGGCACCGGTAGCAGTCGTCACGAAAGTGCAAAATGTGCTCCAAGGGTTTCTCCCCCTGTACTTTCAATCCAGCGGGGTTACACCGCTGCAGCCGTATTTAAACTCGGCTGCCCATGTGCAACCGGGGGATGGGCTGGTGAAGTTTGTGAAGATCGATACGCTAAATGTCTACGGTGCGAAGAAGGGGCCATGGATTGCCGTGGCAGACGTCCAGGTCAGCGATCCGGTGACAAAGATTCACTATGAAGAAGAGTTCGCCATTGGGCTGGAAAGTCAGGCCGGGCATGATATCATCACGGGGATCGTCGTGAATTGAATCATCAAACCACAGATTTGTCATGCAACCCCTCTTCGGTAGAGGGGTTCTTTGGAGGTGAGGGTGCTGAATTTCAAGACCCATGAAATGGTGGGGGCTTTGTCGATGGAGATGGTCCTGGTAGAGACTCACGCTGGGTTGCATTGGTGGACCCCCGTCCTGGTGGTGGCAGCGGGCCTTGCGGCTCCGGTACCAGATATTGACCAGCCAGAGAGCTGGATTGCCCACAAGATTCCCCTGGGGCAGGTTGTCGGTCGGTTTGTTCGGCACAGAACCGTCACCCACAGTTTGTTATTCCTGGCACTCTTGTGGGTGGTTCTGCTGAGAGTGGTGCAGATTCCGCTGCCACTGGGGCTTTCCTGGCACAGTGTCGCCTGGGCTTTGTGGATTGGGTATGCTTCTCATCCCCTGGCAGATTTATTGAACCCACAGGGCGTGCAGCTGCTTTGGCCGTTGCCATGGTGGGTGAAGGTGCTACCAGAGCCCATTGCCATCCCTGTGGAGTCCGGACGAGAGGCACTCTTGCACGCCATCTTGACGTTGCTGGTAGTCCTCATCGCTGCTGCCTTTGCAGTTGCCCACTTACCGGGCCACGTCCCGTTTGTTACGTCGCTCTCGCATCACATTCTCAGCATCATCACGTTTTAGATTCCTGTACAGGGAGAGAGGAGAAATGAAACATGTTCCAGTTTGGAAGGAAACTCAAAAAAGGATTCATCGGTCTCATGGCAGGGCTTATATCGAGCGTGGCCAGTGTGGTGACGGTATTGGCCAATTCAAATCCTCTCAGTGGTATTTCCAGGCCTTCCGTCTCCAGTTCCAGCGGTCCGGGTGCAGGCATGTATCAATACCTCATGCCGCAAATTGTACCCATCTTTTTATTAGCACTGGGGGCGATGGCGGTTTGGTACTTTGTCCGTCACCAGCATACGAAACTTGTGACCTTGGTAATGACAGCGACCATCGTGTTGGTCATTCTCACAGAACCCACGGCGCTGGGAACGTTTGTGTCTTGGGTAGGCGGTTTATTCAAGCAACTGTAAGGAGAGGGCAGGCATGAACAGAACCTATCGGAAGTTGTTTCACCAACGCCCGACCCTGACGAGCCTGGGGGACTTCAAGTTCCCTGCGGGCATCAGTGTGCCCTTGGATGGGCTGTTGGCGTTTGTCATTTGCCTCTTGCCCGCCATGGCTGTGGCACCTGTGTTGCACTGGACGCTGGGGATCAGTCGTCTCATCGCAACGCCCATCCTGGCGTTTGCCGGAGCGTGGCTGGCGACACGGATGGATATGCAGGGGAAACCCTTTCCGGTGTGGGTGATGAATCTAGCTGCCTATTTCTTTCGTGCCCATCACAGCAACGGCTGGGACCCCGTCAAGGCAGCGGGGTGCATTCCTGGGGGACTGCAGGTCGATGTGGGCTGGTTGTCTTCCAAGGGTAACCAGGTGCAGTCTGGTGCGCTGCCGGTCGAAGTGAGATCCATTCAAGGCGATCCCGTTGAGCTCCAGACCCACGTGCCCGTGGATGTGAGAAAGCTGGAAAGACGCAAATACATCATCCATCGTGCTGTTTCTTCTGCCACACCCCGTCATACCAAGAAAGCCACTACCGGGTTGCAGCCGGGGCAGTTGTCCTTGACGGGCACGGAGGTGAAGTGGCGGGCACTCACATCGGTACCGACATTCCAAGCAGGGCAGAAGGCGTCGAAGGCCGTACGGGATCATCAAATTCGGTTTTAGGGGGATGAAGGTGGCGCACAAACTGTTTCCTGCAATGTATTGGGAAGACAATCGCATTTTTGATGTGGAGGGACAAGCCTGGGGGGTGTACAAGTTGCCCCAGTTCCCCTATGAGTTTCGGGCAGAAACGGAGCGCTTGGCCGTGTCCGACCGCTTTGAACGGTTTCTGCACAACTACACGGGGAAGGGCATGCTGCTCAGCTTGAGCAAGCAGTTGTCTCGGCAGCAATTGGAGCAGCAAATGCGGGCGAGATCGTCGCATCCGGTTTGGCAGGAACATGTCGATGCGGCGATGACAGAGCTAAAGTATCGCTTGGCCTATGAGCGCAGAGTCTATTTGATTCTACCTCTGCGTACATCCACCGCCAATCTGCGGTTGGACCAATTGTTGACCGACAGCAACGCGTGGAAAGAGACCTTAAAAAAAGCGGGACGGCAGGTCATGAACGGCATTATGGACGTCGGTCAAAGTGCGCTGGACGCGTTCTTGCGACAAGGGACACAAAAGGAACTGTCGGAGGAGTTGCTGCAGGCTGCGTACAGTGTGGACCGTCAATTGATGGCCAAGCTGAACGGGGCCATGAGCGGCAAGGTGGAGCGGGCCACGCCGGCAGAGCTGGAGTGGTTACATCGCAAACCGTACTTTCGAGGGATTGAAGAGCCGCAAAGCGTCCTCCCGGAACAGCTCCCCGTCTTGGTGTCCACGAAGCAGAACACAACGGTGATTCGTCCGCTTCGTACTTCCATGCTGCAAATTGCCGAAGCCGATGTGGTGGAGGACCTGTTTCGGATCCGGGTCCAGCACCCCAACCAACAGACCAGCTACCAGTCTGTCATGGCCCTGTCCAACTTTGCGGAGGGCATCGAGGACCTAGGGAACGAATGGCTGTACGAACCGCTGGAGAAACTGGACTTTCCGGTGGATGCGTGTATCCATTTTGAAGTGATTCCAGGACATGTTGCCAGAGCGAAGGTCCACCGCAAGAAAGGAGCTGCGGAAGACCAGTGGGACGAGCTGGCCAAAGACGGAGACGTGGAACTGGACGTGGAGGATGGATTGGCTGATGCCCCCATATCCGCCAAGCTGAAGGAAGGGATGCCCCTGGTGGAATTTCAGTCTTTTATGGCCATTGGGGCAGACAATGAACACAAGCTCCTGGAACGGGAGGAACAACTCATCAACCAGATGGATGGGTATGCCCGTCTGGTCCATCCACAAGGAGATGCGAGAGCGTTGTTGCAGGCCTTCTTTCCATGTTTCACGGGAGGGGTTCATTCGACCTGGAAGGTACCCGCTGAACCTCGGGTGGTGGCCTGTGCCGCTCCGCTTGGAACCAGTACCTTGGGTGACCCCTCCGGATTTCTCTTTGGTCACCTGATTCACAGCGGGAAGCCTGTGTTTATGGATCCGGAACGACCCATGAGGGTGCTGAATCACTCCGGTTCCATGGCCTTGATTGGAGTGACCGGCTCCGGGAAGTCCATGACCATGAAGAATATTACGGATAAGCTGCTGGCCTTGAGCGGGATTGGGTATGTGCTTGACCCCAAGAAAGACGAGTACTTTAGTCTCTACCAGAGATGGGAGAAAGACGCTTATTGGTTGCGCTACGGCCGGGAGGCAGAGGCCGCGTTTACGCCCTTTCACCTAGCGACAGACGCTCGAGATGCCAGGGCCATTGCCCAGGGCTGGTTGGGGATTTTACTCAATATCTCCGGGTCCCGAGAGGATCGGTACGCGGCTATTGTCGTCAACGCTGCGCTGAATAAGTTGTACCAGACGCAGTCTTGGGATATGGAATCTTTTCTGGCCTGTGTGGCACGAGTGGGTGAAGAAGGGGAGAACGAGAAAGAGCGGCAGACCGCTGCCTTGATTCGTCGAATCTTGGACCAGTTCCGTCATGATCCGGTAGCGCAGTGTGTCTTTGGTCAGGACGAGGCGAATCACACGTTGGCGGAGGCCAAACTGGTGGTGCAAAGTTTGCGGAATCTGGAGTTTCCGGACCGGAGCATGCCGGATCCAGACAAGTGGCGGGAGCCGCAGCGTTTCGCTGTTTCGATGTTGTATCTGTCGACACAGATTGGCCTGCGCAAACTCATGGAAGCTGACTCTGTGATCCCAAAGTTCTTCCTCATCGACGAGGCATGGATTTTGCGGTCCATCCCCGAAGGTCGGGAACTCATCAACCGTATTCTGTTGCTGGGGCGGGCCTTGAACCTGATTCTCGTTCTGGGCATTCAGAACCCGGATGTGCTGCTGCCAAAGCATGAAAACGACGACTTGACCGCCAATCTCGGCTGGCTCATGTTTTTTACGCTGGAATCCAATGTCCAGGTCCGGCACGCAGTCCAGATTTTACATCTCCCGGATGATGAGGATTGGCAAAAAGTATTTTCCGAGTTTGGGAACGGGCATGGATTGGTGAGGAACCCGGAAGGGCACGTCGGGGAGCTGCAAGTGGATTTACTTCCGGAAACCCTGAAAGAGGCGTTTTCCACCACGCCAGGTGGTACAGAGACAGAGGGAAAGACGAGACAACGAAAGGTGCGTCTACAACGAGCATGAGGAGAGGATGGGAGATGCACAAGCGTGGGCGATTCCTTCTCTCTGGCATCCTGACGTCGGTCCTCACCTGGGTCGTTGCCGGGCCTTCTGTCTTTGCTGCGACAGCCGGGATGGCGAGTCCTGTCGGGTGGAAAAAGTACCCCTTTGGCAACTACGTCTGGGACTATTTCATCAAGAGCGGAATTCACTTTAATCCGCTCCATGGTACGGTTCCTACAACGATGAACCAAATTGCTAATTTGTTGGAACCAAATGAAGGTCCACATCATGTACCTGATGCTGGCGTTTCTGGATTTTGCGATTCACCCGAAACAGATTACAGGACCGATTGTGCATGAATTGTCGCATGTGTTGGCCGCTGGATATACGACCTTTTATACGCGATTGTTGCCAGGGGCTTTTGCCATTATGGCGCTGTTCTTGTTGTATCGGTTCGCGCGCAGTCACCATGCTTCGATTTTGCAGATTCTCCTAATGTTTGTGCTCGTTTCCGGGTTCGCCGTGGCGTTCTATACCCATTTCAGCGGCCTCATTGATGGCGTGACGAATTTCGATGATGCAGCGTCCTCGTATTTTCTGAACGTCGCCTCTGAACTGGGACAAACCTATCAAGGGAATGACGGGAAGACAAAGCACATCCAGCCCGGCCAAAATTGGGTCTCGTTGATGCTCTCGACGAACGGTGGAGGACAGGGGAGAACCGAACTCGCCAAAGTGTTGTACAGTGCCCACATTCCAAGAGGTCATTTTTATCAATATGCCTCAGAGGACAGTCCCCAGAGCAGCCCCATGACACGGTTGCAAATGGCCGCTTTCAATTTGGCGTTTCCTTTAGTCAGTCTGGTACCCGCCGTGTTTTTCGCATGGATGGGCGCGTTGTTGTTTGCCCTGACGTTCGGGTTCTTACTGACCGTCGTGGAGTGTGCCGTGCTCCTGCCTTTGACCGTCATCCCGGATTACGGATGGAACAAGCTGCTGCAACTGCTAAAGCGCGCTGCCGGACAGCTCATCATGAAGACGCTTAATGCGTTGTATCTGGGCCTCAGTCTCTTTGTCATGAACCTCATCTCCAATGGATTGTCCGGCTCAACGGTAGGACAGGAACTGAGCCTCATCATTATTAGTGTGGTGCTCTTGATCCTCTTGTTTTTCCGGGGGCGTTTTCTGCGAGAATTGACGACTAAATTACCCGATGACTATCGCTGGACATGGCGGGACCGGGCTCGGGATGTGCGGCAGGAGGCGCGGCAGAAAACAACCCTGTTGAGAAGCAGATTACAGCGGACACCAGGAAGCAGACGGGATCGCAGCACAGACAGTGATAACTCCGCTTCAGGAGGGGCAGGCGGAAGTAGCGGGCGGAGTCCCAGACGTTCCACTGGGTTCAACAACGGTGCAGGGGGTGGAACCCGTTCCAGTACAGGTTGGAGTGGAACTAACAAAGTGAGTAGCAGTCATAGAGCCGATACAAACACAAGCAGCAGGTCCCCAAAACGCCGTATCTCTGCGCAACTGCGAGGGGCAAAGGAAACGTTCATGGAAGCTTCTGTAGGGAAATGGACGAAAGGATTGCCAAGCTCCCTCAAAGCCAAGCGCGCGTATCAAGGAACAGGGAGGAAATATCGCCTGTCGCAAGGGAAGCGTTCAGAGACACCTCGTGTTGATGGAACATCCAGCCGGACAACGCCTCTGACATCGACTGAAGGGCACGTTCCCACAGCACAATCTGTGAATGAATCTGCCAAGGTGTCAAGGGATGGACGCAGTTCAACGGTGAAGGACCGGTCTCCACATGCCGCACATCGTGTATCACAGAAGAGACCCACGAAAGTCCGGAGGTTTCGCAGAAATGTTAATGGGATACAAAACAGGACACGTCCTCTGACACCTTCTGAGCGGCGCGTTCCACCAGCGCAATTCGTGAATGCATCTCCCAAGGCGTCAACGGATGGATTTATTCGCATGTTCTATAAAATGGAAATGTAGCTAAACCAGCTAATAGTTTGTCAAGATTTCCAAGCAATAAGTTAGAATAAATATGTTACAGTTTAGAGGGCATCACAAATAACCTTCCGATTCATCATGGAGGGTATTTCCTGTCGGGCGTGGATTTGATGGTTAAGCCATGTCTAAGAAAAGTTCTTTGTTCGTCAGTAACGCGTAAATCCAGTGAATCAACTTGTTTACGCATGCGACGACAATGACCTTATATGGCTTCCCTTTGTCTTTTTTCTTGTCGTAATAAGCCTTGAGCTTGTTGCAACCTGTTTTTCGCAATCCACATGAAACGCCTTCGTATAGCGCATGTCTCAGCCTACTTGAACCGCGCTTGCTAATGCGGTTAGAGGTTGCCGAATGGACACTTGGGTCAACACCAGCGAAAGCCACAAGTTTTCTAGGATGATTCAACTGGTCTATTTCCCCGATTTCAGAGATAATCGTTGCAGCGATCTTCTGTCCAATACCGGGTATAGACTGGATAATCTGATACTCTTCAATATCTTGAGCAAGGGCATCTATCTGTCTTTTGAGTTGGGATAGGTGCCCTTTGTATTGAAGGATGATCTTGATATACATCTCAAGACTGAACAAGTGACTTTGGACCAGTGCGCTACGGAACGGGTTGCGAGAGGCTGCCATCGTGAGTTGCTCAGCCCTTTCCCGCGCCCAGCGCTTGGACGGACTTGGACAACGTGTCGCAATCTGGTCGGCTAGGTCCGTCTTGGACGTAGCTGACACGGATTCAGCCGTTGGGAAGTCAAGCAAGGTTTGCATCGAAACGAAAGAATACAGTTCTCCAAAGACCCCGACATACTCCGGGAATATCTGATCCAACAACGCCTGGAACTGCAATTTTGTTTGTACCAACAACTTTGTGATGGCATCGTGTTGTCTGCTCACGTTTCGCAAGTTTAGAAGCTTCTCACCTCGTTTCTTAAGTGGTTCAAGTTCTTCCTTGTAGTAGAGTTCACACAATCGATATGCATCCAACGCATCGGTTTTGACTTTGCGCAGACTCGATGTCTTCGCCTGGTGGGCAATCAATGGATTGACCGAGATATACAAGAAGTTTTGGTCATCTAGAAACTGACACTTTTTGCCGCATTAGGTTAAAAGAACTTCAACCATAGCACTTGATACGCACCTAATGGTATCTCCATTGTTTCATCATGATTTTCATGTACATTTTGCGTAATTAGGTCAACGGCACTGGTCATTTGTGCAAGACCAATATGTTCCAAGTCAAGGACTGCATTTCTAGACTGAGACGTTATGTTCGTGATGCATAAGACATTGTCTCGTAAAACAGTGAACAATGAGTCGTTCAATTCAACAATACGTTGTGATGAATTAGGATGGAATGCCCGCTCCTGTCGGCGTACATTAAGCATCGATACGTATTGCGTGAATATTTGAGATTCAGTTGAGGAACTGTCTTCAAGTAACGCTTCCAAATCGCCAAGTTGGAATTTTTTCCGATTAATACTTCGGAGATGATTGGAATTGCTGAGTGAGCTCGTATCATTTGCAGAACCAAACAAGCTATGAATATAAATTCCTGGCACCCCTTGTAAGCACAAAAGAATTGCCTGAGAGGCTATAAATCGTTTAACACTTAATTTTTGATTTTCTTGCGGGATGCTCAGAGCGCTGTACCAAGTAATATTCAGTTCATATGGACTTTTTGTTCGGTCTCCGTTATCCCTGTATGATATTTCTCCGCCCCGTCGCATACATTCATTTACAATATGTTGAATTTCACTTTCCGGCAGGAGTTCTTTCGCTGGCATCAATCCTATGCCATCATGAGAAGCCATGAAGTTAAAAAATGTTGTATTCGGCGATGGAGTTTCTAAGCTCTTTGCCCACTGTGACAGATAATGACTTGAGCCTCGATAAAACGCATGGAGTGTAAGCGGAGGCAGCGCAAACTGGTAAATCAATTGTGCCTCATTGTACCCGTCTCCAAAATAAGTAATGTTATCTCTATGAGGAACATTTGATTCTGTAATCAGAATCGTCCCAGGTGCAACGCTATCGACGATACTCCGGAAAATTTGAACAACCGCATGTGTTTTTCTTAGATTTACGCAACTAGTCCCCGGTTTTTTCCATATATAAGGAACTGCATCCATTCTAATAATTTGTGCGCCCCTTGAAATATAAAACAGTAACACATCGACTATTTCTAGGAACACTTTGCTGCTCTTGTAGTTCAAATCGATTTGGTCGGAACTAAAAGTGGTCCACAGATGCTTCGTACCCAGGTGTGTTTCATATTGAGAAAACAAGGAGGAACTGCGCGGACGCGCTACGTTTGAATAGTTTTTCTGAAAATCCCTTTCAATAAAGAAATCGCTGTATTGAGGGTCCCCTGCGAGATATTTCTTAAACCAATTGCTTTGCGACGAAACATGGTTAACCACCGCATCGAACATCAACCGATAATCTTGAGATAACGCTTCAATATCGCTCCAATCCCCCAGTGAGGGATCTACCCTTCTATAATCAATCACCGAAAAACCATCATCCGATGAATATGGATAGAACGGCAAGATATGAACGGATGAAAAACTATCTTTTAGATGTCTGTTTAAGAACTTGCGAAGCGTATGGAGGGGAGCTTCATTGTCTTCCTTGAACTGATCGCCATATGTGATTAAAACTGCATCTTTTTCGCTCAACCACTTACTTTTTCGAACAGAATGAGTGGTCTTATAAGTGGATATACGCGCATTTATCTTTTCCCGTAAGAGTTCACCCATTTTTGAACCATATACCATGTGTAATTGCTCCAGCATTGTTCATACCTCCTGAAAATTGCCATAATCTACGGATGCAGTCCAGAACATTCGTTCACTCCCAAGTTTGCATGGGCAACTCTGGGGCAGAATGACCCAGTTTCACCACCCAGCAAAAAATCACGACTCACCTAGGAATGGATACCGTGACGGAGTTCTGAATATTAAACGACGTTCAGTTGACAGATACAAATGGTATTATATAATATGAATTAAATTTCAGAAAGTATTTTCAAAAATAAATTCATTTGGGGGTGTATGAATGAAAATTACGATTGAGACAGTGGCACAAGCCGCTGGGGTCTCTGTGTCGACGGTCTCACGTGTCTTAAACTCTCCAGAACTTGTTACGGAGAAGACACGAAATAAAGTCCTAAAAGTTCTACAAGATATGGATTTTCAACCGAATCAAAACGGACGGGTGATTGGCACACAACGTTCCAAAACCATTGGGATTGTTGTCCCCGGAATTGAAAAGCAATTCTTTACTGAGTTACAACGAGGCATTCATAAGGCAGCTTTTTCGAATGACGTGAACATTTTGCTTTATGACGCAGGCGACGGCAATTTTGAAGAGTCTATGAAAGGGGTTTCTTTTTTAAAGAGTCGGCAATGCGATGCGATTTTATATTGCAGCCTCCCTGTCCATCAGGAAGATGTAGAAGTACTAGAGAGACTTGACATACCTGTGGCATTCGCACTCACGGGGTCGTCAGCACACATTCCTGCTTTCAAAGTGGATGACGTTGCAGCAGCTTATGATGCTACAGCTCATTTAGCGACAAGAGGGCATCAGCACATCGCCATGATTTCAGGCGGTTTAACGAATGAAGTTGCGGGTCAGACCCGCTATGATGGCTATCGATTGGCAATCAAAGAGTATAATTTACCTTTTTCAGATGAATATGTCGCATATGGTGACTTTCGGTTTGACGGCGGATATGAAGCAATGGGTCGCATATTAGAGAATAGAATTGAGATCCCAATTACAGCTGTGTTCGCTGCGAGTGATGAGATGGCACTGGGAGCCATGAGAAGAATACATGAGGCGGGCCTTCGAGTACCTGACGATATTTCCGTCATGGGCTTTGATAACCTTTCAATATCAACCATGGTTACCCCTCAACTAACAACAGTGGCACAACCCTTTTCAGACATAGGAGAATCTAGTATCGCATTTTTAGCGCGGCAAATTAAAGATGGCCGCAGTCATACCGATAAGGGAATCTATTATTTTTCTCATCGGATTGTAAGTCGGGAATCTGTGAAAATTCACGGTAGATAATTGGATGAAAGAATAGGAAGGTAGTGTTCGGATGACAAATAAAAAGCGGAATATGTTCGTCGGAATGTCCGTTTTATCGTTAGTGGGATTATTAGCTGGCTGCGGGACAACAGGTGGGAACAAGACGAATTCTTCAGCGAGCGCAAATAGTACTACCAGTGGGAGTAAGACTCCTGACTATGCCAAGGCAACGGGCACCATTGTATGGGCGGCTCCGCCTATTACTCATACTGGCGTTCGCAAGACTCTCATCAAAAAATTCGAAGCCAAGTACCCTAATATTAAAATCACGTTGCAAAACCAGAGTTTCAATACAGACACGGACAAGGCGAGTTTAACGACACAGATTGAGGGTGGGTCTTCTAGCCCTGATGTTTATATGGGTGACGTGGTTTGGCCGGCCCAAATGGCAAAGAACAACATGGCCGTAGCGTTAGACACAAAGCTGCCCAAATCCTTTTGGACACGTTTTGCTTCTGGATTAGTGAAAGGTGCCACATACAAGGGACACGTCTATGCAGCGCCCTTTTATGTCGACTCAGGATTTCTCTACTATCGTAAGGACTTGCTCAAAAAAGCTGGAATCTCCTCCCCACCGTCAACATGGTCACAGTTAAAGAAAGACTCTGAAATTCTACAGAAGAAAGGACTCGTAAAATACGGATTTGTCTGGCAGGGAGCCTCTTATGAGGGACTGACATGTGATTTTATGGAGTATTTATCAGATGCCGGCGGAAAAGTTTTGACCAACGGGAAACCATCCGTTAACTCTCCACAGGCCCAAAAGGCCTTGACGTTCATGAAAAGTTTAATTACCAGCGGTGTATCCCCGAAGCCGACAGATACCTTCAAAGAGAGTCAGTCGATGAACGTCTTTAACCAAGGAAATGCAGCTTTTCTGCGAAATTGGACCTATGCTTGGTCTAACTCTCAAACGTCAAAGAACTCCAAAGTCGTCGGAAAAGTAGGCGTCACCGTGCTGCCAACGTTTAAGGGGGCCAGTAAGCATTACAGCACCATTGGCGGGTGGAATTTGTACGTTAATCCGCACAGCAAGAACATGTTGGCAGACTTGGCGTTTATCAACTGGATGACAGGTACACAAGCACAGACTATCCTAGCCACAAAGTTCTCTGAATTACCTACAAATGCCACAGTTGAAAATAACCCTGCTGTAAAGAAAGTCAGCCCCGTATTCAACATTGTAAGTAAAACTACATTTGTTTCGAGGCCCAGTCAAAACCCGAGTTATGCTGCCATTTCGCAGGCCATTTACCAAAATGTGAACAGTGCATTGTCAGGCGGAACGACTGTTAAGGCTGCCCTCAAAAAGGTACAGAGCCAGATTAAGAACACTCTCGGCGGCGGTCTATAAGCGAACAACGGAAGCAGAATTGAGGGGCGTCGTTCGCGCGCCCCGCTTCCCTTTCTGGAGGTGAAAGCATGAGTCAAGCAGTCGCCGCCCCAAGCGACTTGAAATATACGGATCGCCGGTCAGGATACCTGATGTTCCTGCCAGCCGGTTTGATTATAGCCGGTATCACCATCTTTCCAATACTTTATTCTGCCTATATGAGCCTGAATCACATCCAGTTAACACAAGAGGGATTGAAGGCGCATCCGGCAGGGCTGTCCAATTACAGCCTATTGGTTCACAGCGGTGTATTCTGGCACAGTGTGTGGTTCACTACGTACTACGCGATGGTAACCGTCGTGGTGGAGCTCCTGCTCGGAATGTTGATTGCTTTGGCTATCAACGGGGTTCAGCGCTTGAAGGACGTCTCCCTTGTTGTGATGCTCATCCCGTGGGCTCTTATCACTGTTATCTCGGCGCAACTGTGGTCCTATATTTACAATGGTGTGTACGGGGTCCTAAATTATATCCTGCAATCCTTGCACCTAATTGGCGCGCCCGTTACATGGTTGGGCACGTCGACAAGCGCAATTATTGCGATGATGATTGCGGATATCTGGAAGACAACGCCTTTCGTGGTCATAATCTTGCTGGGCGGACTGCAGATGATCCCGGTAGAATTCTTCGAAGCAGCCCATATCGACGGTGCGAATCGTTGGCAGATTTTCTGGTCCATAACGTTTCCGGCTTTACGCGGCAGCATCGCCCTTGCTGGACTGTTCCGTATCTTGCAGGCCTTTGGAGTCTTCGACCTTCCCTTTGTCTTGACTGGAGGCGGCCCCGGTACAGCGACTCAATCATTGGCGATTCTTGGTGAACAGGAACTGTTCAGTCATTTTCGCTTTGGCGTCGGATCGGCCATAGCTGTCAGCACTGTTATCCTTGTCTTGCTCTTGTCCCTAATCTTCCTGTCAGCGTTTCGTTCGCTCGTAGAGGAGGATGCCGTATAATACAGAGCAAAACTCAACGCGTAGTCGGTTATGCCGTTTTAATTTTCTTTTTGATAATCATTTTGTCGCCGTTTTACTGGATGATCATCACTTCGTTTAAGCCAATCAATAGTATCAGTGCTTATCCGCCGACTCTGTTTCCCCAGCACTGGACCTTTAGCCATTACACTCAAGCTTTCGGGGAATTTCACTTTACGCACTACATCGTTAACAGTGTCGTTGTGGCAGTAGCCACAACCTTTCTGGTATTGATGTTCGCGAGTATGGGCGGATTTGCAATCGCTCGCCTTCCTGTTCGGGGGAAGACACCGGCTTTAATCACACTTCTCGTGATTTCTATGTTTCCCCCGATTGCTATCGTTACGCCGCTTTATGCGATGATGCGAGGGCTGAACTGGCTCAACTCTTATCAGGCCTTGATTATTCCCTATACGGCATTTAATCTGCCCTTTGCTATTTGGATTCTGCGCAATTACTTTCTTCAAGTACCTGGTGCATTGTACGAAGCTGCGAAGATGGACGGAGCCAATGCATTTCAAACCTACTACCGCATTTTCCTGCCGGTGACGACACCGGGGATGTTCACGGCAGCCGTGTTCACCTTTGTAGCCGCCTGGACAGAGTTCTTCATGGCGCTCGTCTTCAATCCTTCGGATTCTATGCGTACAATTCCGGTAGGAATCGCACTGTTCAGCGGCCAGTACAATGTGCCTTACGGAACGATCTTCGCAGGCTCGGTAGTGTCTGTCATCCCTATCATTATATTGGTTATTATATTTAGAAAATGGATTGTTTCAGGCTTGATGGCCGGATCTGTAAAGGGATAATGCGAATGACAAATTACGTTTTTCAAATTGGGACAGCAGTTTGTGAGCAGTTATGGACTGAATCGGTACCCTCTCTTCACGAATACTGAAGAGAGGGTACGAGATTATTTTTCACCTCGACAGATGAGATTCTAAACCGTACCGAAAAACTGTATGAAGAAGGGGAATCTATGAAAGTTGTTGTTGCTTTGGATTCATACAAGGGAAGTTTGACCGCTGTGGAAACCTGTAATATCGTTGCCCAGGCTGTTTCGGAAGCGATACCGGAAGTTGAAGTCATCAAAGTTCCAATGGCTGATGGAGGTGAAGGGACACTAAGCGCACTGGTTCAAGCTTCAGATGGTTTCAAAGTTCCTTTGAAAATCCTTGGACCTCTCCTGCAGCCAGTAGACACATATTACGGTGTTCTAGGTGATAACAAGACAGTTGTCATTGAGGCAGCAAGTATTGTTGGGTTGACGATGATTGAAGAAAGTCAACGTGATGTGATGAGAGCATCCACCTACGGTATGGGGCAGACCCTGAAATCTGCCTTGGATGACGGGTATCAAAAGTTTATATTTGCGCTTGGTGGAAGCGTGACCAACGACGGCGGGTTTGGATTTCTACAAGCACTTGGGGCGAAATTTCATAATGCCTCCGGTAGAGAACTAGAACCCATTGGAGCGTCTTTACCCGAAATCTCCAGCATCGATTTGATTGAATTAGACAAACGTCTCTCTGATTGTGAAATTCATGTTGCGAGTGATGTGGATAATCCTCTGTGCGGAAAACACGGAGCTTCTGCGGTCTTCGGTACTCAAAAAGGCGCCACAAAAGAAATGATAACATTCTTAGACAACGGGCTGGCCAACTATGCATCATTATTAGAAACCGCTTTGGATAAAACCCTTCAAAACAACCCTGGTGCAGGTGCCGCCGGTGGTTTAGGTTTTGCCCTCATGGCAGTAGGCGGCAGGGTCCAATCCGGTGCTAGGTTAGTCGCTAACGCTACGTCTTTAGGAGACCAACTAGAGGGTGCGGATTACGTTATCACTGGTGAAGGTCGTACTGATGAACAAACACAGTTTGGTAAAGTTCCAGTTGTAGTCGCTCAGATGGCTCATGAACATGGCGTAAAACCAATCTTACTTTCAGGGAGCTTGGATGGACACTTGGAAAGTTTGCAGTCTCATTTTGTAGGTCTTTATTCTATTATTTCTAGACCTATGACGACCTTTGAAGCGATGTCCAATGCAAGTTCACTCCTTCACTTTGCAGCACGAAATCTCGCTACGCTATTGCGTTGACAATACCCATGACAGACATCCTCGTAAGGATAGAGCTATGCATTTATTTCAAAATGGTCTATCCATCTTGCTTTGTTAAGGAAACCGTGAGAGGGAAAGGTCGTGCTTTTTAGGAATCGAGATCATTATGAGCGTACAGATTAAAGGGAATGGATGGGTTAACTGTTCATCTATTATCTACATTGTGATTACAAACGTGGTATACTAACAGCGATGGCGACAGTCATTGTATACATCGACTAGACTATAAGCTTGAAGTGAAAAGATTCAAAAGGTTCTCATCAGATGGATGAGAGTAAAGAGGGAAACCGGTGCAAATCCGGTGCGGTCCCGCCACTGTAAAGGGAAGTCCTGATAAAAAGCCACTGAGCGCAAGCTTGGGAAGGAAACCAGGATGATGAACCTGAGCCAGGAGACCTGCCTTTTGAAAAACACCATGTACCTACGGTCGATAGGGGGGTGTTGGGCGAGCCTTTGTATTAGGCATCATTGCAAGACGCACAACTCCTCATTTGAGGAGTTTTTATTTTTATATGGCTTCGTATAACTCATAACTCGCGAAATTGAAAGTTTACGGTGGAGAGGAGAATACCATTGAACCGAACGGACAGGCGACCGCGAATTGTTATAGCGGGCAGTCATAGCGGGACAGGAAAGACCACTCTGTCCATTGGCCTGATGGCCGCTTTTTATCTGCGCGGATTTGTTGTGCAAGGCTACAAAGTTGGGCCGGATTTTATAGACCCGAGCTATCACACAGGAGTAACGGGCCGTCCATCCAGAAACTTGGATGCGTACATGTGTGCTCGTACTGTGGTTGAGGAAATTTTTTATCGAGGCAGCAACGATGCAGACATCTCTGTTATCGAAGGTGTGATGGGGCTCTATGATGGGAAAAGCTCTATGACGGAGACAGGGAGTACGGCGGAGTTAAGTAAATGGATTGATGCCCCCGTCGTTCTATGTATCGATGTTTCGGGCATGGCCCGTAGTGCTGCGGCCACCGTATTGGGATATCAAAAGTTTGATTCCGCCGTCAATATCGTGGGAGTGATTGCGAATTATGTCGGGAGTGCAGAACACTTCGGGCTAGTTCAAGAGGCAATTGAAGAGAGCTGTGATGTACCAGTGTTAGGTTATCTTCCGAAAGTAGCGGAAATCGAGTTACCCGAACGACACTTGGGATTAATTCCGGCTGTTGAACGAGGTGAACTTGATTCATTGTTTGACCGGTTGGCAAGTCAGATAGAAAAGACCGTCGATTTAGATGCAGTTCTTACAATCGCTGGAGCAGCCTCTCCAATGTCTCAGCCTACGAGCTCTATTTTTAACGAATCCGTCCAATCACGCTCTTCAATAAGTAGTGAGACCAGCGTCGGTAAAGAAACTTTAGGCAAGGTAGTCATTGCTGTAGCCAAAGATGCAGCTTTTAATTTCTACTATCCGGAAAATGTTGAATTACTGGAATCCCATGGGGCGGGCATTGTGTACTTTAGCCCATTGAATGGAGAACCAATTCCAGACGAGGCGAGGGGTCTATATGTTGGCGGAGGATTCCCAGAAGAGTTCGCACAAGAACTTGCTCATCAGACTTCGGTATTCGAGAATTTCAGAGACCAAATTCTGGAACACGAGCTTCCTACTTTTGCAGAATGTGGTGGATATATGTTTTTGTGCAACACTGTCACGACGCACGACGGAAGGACTTATCCGATGGTTGGCATTATTCCGGCAGATATCTCGATGGAAGGGAAGTTGGTAGGGTTTGGTTACAGAGAGGTAACGGCGATTCAAGACACCGTCTTGCTGCGAAAAAATGAAACCGCACGAGGTCATGAGTTTCATTATTCCTCCATCCGTTTTCGTGACGAAGTTCATGCTGAAATACACGTCGCATATAAGACTCTCGGATTCCGTGCTTCTACCTATGAAGGGTATGCTAATGGCAATTTGACAGCTGGCTATACCCATCTACACTTTGCCTCCAATCCACACATAGCAAAGAGATTTGTAATGACTTGCCGCAAATTTAAAAAATCTCCTCGGTTCAGTTAGAGGTCGGAGGGTTAAGTCCGCACACAGTGGCATTTTAGTCAAAGATGGAGAGGAAGATAAGGATTGCGGAGCTTGATGATTGTCGGCACAGCGTCGAATGTAGGGAAAAGTATTATCTGTACGGCCCTGTGTCGGATTTTCACACAGGATGGACTTCAAACAGCTCCGTTTAAAGCACAGAATATGTCGCTCAATTCCGCAGTAACACCTTCCGGGCGTGAGATCGGCAGAGCACAGGCTGTACAGGCGGAGGCTGCTGGGATTTTACCGAATGAGCATATGAACCCGGTCTTGTTAAAGCCAACAGGACATAGGACTCAGGTTGTTGTTCAAGGGCAAGTCTATGACACCGTTTCTGCGCAGCGATATTTCAGTAGTAACAAGGCCCGCCTGTGGGATGCTGTCGTAGAGTCATATCACTTTCTTTCTAAGCGCTATGATCTCATTATTATGGAGGGTGCCGGAAGTCCAGTTGAAATGAATTTAAAAGAGCGGGATATTGCCAATCTCAAAGCAGCAGAACTGGCAGACGCCTGTGTAGTGTTAGTTGCAGATATTGATAGAGGAGGTGTGTTTGCATCGGTCGTTGGGACGCTCCAGCTCATGACTGAAGAGGAACGACAGCGCGTAAAGGGAGTAATTATCAACCGATTTCGAGGAGATCCCGAACTTTTTGATGATGGGGTTAGACTGCTGGAAAGTTATACAGGGATTCCTGTTATCGGCGTCATTCCGTACGTTGCCAACATTGGTATTGAAGAAGAGGACTCGATGGGGTTGGAAAGGTTCCGTGAGTCAACAGAGCGGCAGACAAATGACCACAGGTTGCGAATTGGAATTATAAAACTTCCTCATATCTCAAATTTTACGGATTTCGATCCATTGTTCCTAGAGCCTGATGTGGATGCATCTTTTGTCACTTCGCCCCACCAACTCAGTGATGTTGATGTCGTTGTCTTGCCCGGAACAAAGAACACAATGTCGGATTTGTTGTGGCTTTGGGAATCCGGATTAGCGGAATTTCTTCAAGGGATGGATGAGAGTAAACAATTTCTCTTAGGAATCTGCGGCGGCTATCAGATGATGGGAGAACGAATTCGTGATCCCTATCATCAAGAAGAGGAGGATATCGATGAAGCTGTTGCACTAGGTCTGTTTCCGTTTGAAACAGTGCTTACAAAGGAAAAGCAAACCGTGCTCGTTGAAGGTGATCTGTCGAAAATCTATGCCGGAATCAAAGTCACGGGTTATGAACTGCACATGGGGAGGACAACTCATCTCCAGTCTTTAAGGCCGTTTGCCCGTATCAGACCGGCTCAGCACTCGGACAATGGACAGGTAGAAATTACACAGGGGGACACACTGCAGACGCGTCAGGGTGGTGCTGTAGATGGGGTAGTATCTGAGAATGGAAAGACAATAGGGACGTACCTCCATGGAATTTTACATAACGACGAATTTCGAATGAGCTGGCTAAACCGGGTCCGAGCGAGCAGAGGACTCCCACCCAGGTCACAATCAATTTTGGTTTCGCAGTCAAGGGAAGCTGCCTATAACAGTCTGGCGAATACAGTTCGCCAACACCTGAACTTCTCTTTGTTGTATGAGTTTCTCCGGTAGTTTAATAGAAAAATAATTGAGATAAGGTGGTGTATTGTTGCCAAATTGGAGTGAATTCTATCAACAGCTACAACAGCGTCAGAGTGTCAGCACCTATTTGATACGTTACCGTGATTTAACGTGTCTTCGGGTAGATGAGGGATACTTCCTCGTCATTGCCAATGATTCGTTGGGGGGCATTGGCGCTAAGCCGCTTGATTCTGTTCAAGCTTCCCCTGAGATAGTTGGATACTTTGCGCTTCGGGTCCCGCTCATCGAACTTCTGGCTGTAGGCGCATTGCCCTTTCTCATCATTGACAATTTAAGTGTAGAGGCAAACCCGTATGGGGCGGCTATTCTTACAGAGATTCGCCGCGTCGCAGCAACCTTGGGACTGGAGGATGCAGTCCACTTTAATGGCAGTACTGAGGAGAATGTAGTCGTAGCGCAGACGGGTGTCGGTATCACGGTGATGGGGATTGTGGAAGCCTTACAGTTAAAGGAACGAGCGTCCAGAGCCGGGGATCTCCTTGTCATTGCCGGACTTCCTAAAAGCGCCCCGCACCATGATGTGAATCCAAGAGACCGTGAAATTCTTTCGTTTCAGGATCTCGAAACACTTCGAGCAGAACCAAAAGTTATCGACATCGTTCCTGTGGGATCAAAAGGTATTTCGCATGAAGTTGGGGAGTTGGCTCGTTCAGCAAAATTGCGAGCACAACTAGACATTGATGTGGGTATTTCGCTTCACGCCTCAGGCGGTCCAAGTACTTGTGTCGTGTTTTCTTGGCGTGGCCTTGATGTTGAGGAGTTGGTTTCGAAAATTGGAGCTCCATTAACGGTGATTGGACGGTTAATAGACTGATGAGATTTTCGATTGTAAATACTGCAGTCAACTGTAAAGACTCGTATAAAGAAGGGAGTTGAGGACCAGACGTGAAGCAAAATCAGCTTTGGAAATCAGAATTGAACGGTGTGAATGTGATTCAAGACGACGAAAAGACGGCTACGCCACGCGATTTATTTTGGATCTGGTTCGGTGCCAATATTGGGATTTTAGGTATTTTATACGGTGGGATAATCGTTGGATTTAAGCTGAGTTTTTTGCAATCGATTCTGGCTGCGGCCATGGGAGCCTTGTCTTTCGCCCTCGTAGGACTCTTAAGTCTCTCTGGAAGAGATGAGAGCGTCCCAATGTTTGTATTGTCCAGAAGGGTCTTTGGACATCGCGGGAATTGGGGACCTGGTGTGGTGAACTGGATCAATCTGCTTGGCTGGGAGTCTGTGACGGTGGTTACAGGTACTCTGACACTCCAGGCGTTGATTTCTGATGTCTTTCGCGTGCCTACTACTTTGTTCACCGGAATCGTCAGCTTGGTGGTATTTATCGGCTTAGTGATCTCATTTAGTTTGTTTGGGTATATGACATTACTTTTCATCCAAAAAGTCGCCTCATGGGGATTTGGTACATTAACTTTGTTTGTTATTTTTCTTCTTTTGCGCCATGCAACTTGGACGGGTGCGGTCTTTACGTCTTCTGGACAGTGGGTCACAGGATTTCTTCCTGCAGTTTCGATTATCGTTGCAGGGACAGGAATTAGCTGGGCTCCTGCAGCTGCGGATTATAGTCGCTATGTTTCGCGGAGTGCAAAATCGGGACGTTTAGGATGGGCTGTCACCTTAGGCGGCGCAATACCTCTGTTCGTTTTGATGTTGACGGGCATTTTAATTGCACATCACGTTCTCAATTTGGTCTCATCACCCAACCCAATCCTGACAATTGGCAGTGCCTTACCGGGATGGATGAGCCCTGTGTATCTTGTTACGGTCATTGGTGGTCTGCTCGCAGAGGCGGATTTGAGCTTATATTCCTCTGGCCTCAATTTAATGGGAATTGGGATTCAACTGCCGCGTAAGAAGACGATTTGGATTGATGCTGTGATTACCATCGTCGTTACAGTCTTCGTGATTTTTATCCGTAAGAATTTCTTTTCTCCGTTTGAAGCGTTTCTGACATTGATGGGTGTCAGTCTGGCCGCGTGGTCCGGTGTATTTCTGGGCCGGTGGATGAACAGGCACAGATTTAACCGGGACTTCTTCCAGCATCATGAAACTGGACAACCAACGAACTGGTATGCTCTCGGAAGCTGGGGCATTAGCGTTGTTGTTGGGCTACTTTTCACAACTACGTCAATTTATACCGGTCCACTGGCGAAAGGTGTCTTTTCGGTGAGTAATCTAGGTATTGTCCTCGCTTTCCTTGTAGGTATATTTCTGCAGAGTGTTAGGGAGCGATTGTTCGGCGGACCTTCTGAATACACTTCTTTCAGTGAACCAAGAGATGAGAAATCAGGATGAACATTCATATACTGCGCCACGGTGAAACAAATTGGAACGTCGAAGGTCGGATTCAAGGACAGCAGAATATTGGCCTCAACAATACGGGAAGACGGCAAATAGAGGCATTTTGTCACTACGTTATTGCCAAAAAAGTTGACGATAGACACGGGAATAGGTCATCTTTTCGCTACACTATCGTACTCACAAGTTCTCTGCGGCGAGCCTATGAATCCGCAGAAATTTGTTCACAGAGGCTAGAACTCCCGATGAAGATTATCCCAGAGTTTGCCGAACGATGTTTTGGACCCTTAGAGGGGATGAAGAAAGAAACACTCGTAAAGGAGTTTGGAATTGAGGATGTAGAAGCAATTGAAGATAGGTTTCATATTGAATCTCAGCAGAGATTTCTAAATCGACTGAACGGAGGTTTACGGAGAATCAAAGTGGCTTATGGGAAAGATCACGTCTTGCTCGTAAGTCACGGCAGTGTGATTCGCACCCTTGGGCTTCACAATCTGATGGATAACATGGAAAATCTCACAATTCAGCAACCAGTGAACCAAGAAATCATTCCAAATGGGCATGTTGTTCAACTTGAAAACTTTTAATGGGAGTTTTGTAGAATGTCGTATCCCGAACGAATTGTCTGCTTGGCAGCTGAAGTACCCGAGATTTTCTTTCAACTCGGTGCGCTTGACAAAGTCGTTGGTATTTCAGCCTATACGACACGGCCGGCCGAGGCCATGCAGATTCCAAAAGTCAGTGGATTTAAGTTTGGAAATATGAAGCGAGTTTTGTCTTTCAAGCCGGACGTCGTGATTTTGACTTCGGATGTTCAAAAAGACTTGGCAGCTGAACTTGTGTCAACTGGGGTTACGATTGTTCATTTTAATCCCCATCGACTTGATGAGTTGTTCAAGAATATCACCCTTCTCGGCAATCTTGTGAATGAATCTGAGAAAGCTGAGCAATTAAATGTGCGACTGCATAAGGAGCTAAATGACATTCAAACGATCGTTCAAGACAATCCCAATTCGCCACGGGTATATTTTGAAGAATGGATGGACCCTCTTATCTGTGGCACGGGGTGGGTAAGTGACTTGATTACAGCAGCCGGAGGACAGGATATTTTCCGTGAGAAATCCATAGAGGGTAGAAAAGCTGCCGAGCGCGTTGTGACAAATGATGAAGTACTGCAGGCGGACCCCGATATCATTTTTGCTTCGTGGTGCGGAAAGCCTTTCGATAGGTCAGAATTTGAGTCAAGGCCTGGATATAAAACTTTACCTGCTGTACAAAATGGACGTGTGTATGAGTTGAACAGTGAAATTCTCCAGTTCGGTCCGATGCTTTTTGACAGGTTGCATGAGCTCTCAAAAATCATTCAAACGGTTGCCGGATCTGATGTGAATTGGGGTTGAAAGTGTGAAATATAACTCTATTACTGTGAATGGAGGTATGGACGAATGAAAATTTATACTCGAGGCGGCGACAAGGGCAAGACGATGTTAATTGGGAGAGAACGCAGGTGGAAACATGACCTGCGAATAGAGTCTTACGGAACAGTGGATGAGGCGGGAGCTTTTATTGGGTTGGCGATGAGTGAATTGGATATCGAACGCGATCGCGATATCCTTGACGTACTCTCTGATGTGCAGCAGACTTTATGGGATGTGGGGGCAGATTTGGCTGCGTCGCCGCAGGCTGGAGATTATGCATTTCGGACTTCAGATATGGCCGCAGCAACACTAGAACCGCACATCGATCGGTTTAAAGAGGAAGCAGATGCAGTTACCAAGTTCATTGTGCGGGGTGGGGTACGAGCTTCAGCCGCACTTCATGTGGCCTGTACCGTTGTCCGTAGAGCCGAGAGACGAGTGGTGGATTTGATGCAGGTAGAGTCGATTCACGAACCAACGCTACAGTACCTGAACCGTTTGTCTGATTTGTTATTTGTCCTGGCACGTACGGCAAATGCCAGGGTTCATCAGTCCGACGTGCCTTATGAGAATAGCACAGACGTGTTTCGTGGTTGAGGAATGAAAACTCCAGTATTGGACGTCGATACACAAGGGTCATTGCTTTCTCCAACTTCCTATTGGGAGGCAGGAGAAGTTATTATTCGTTCTCTGCCTCGTGCAATTTCTATGCAAGGAGACCGTGGTTTTCGTAGTATCAGTTCATGTATCTATGGTGGGGGTCTACAAACGACGCAATACATTGGGAACTTTCAAGTTGAAAGATCTTATCGTTCTATGGAGCCAGAAAAGGATTTGCAAGACCGATTCAAAGAAGTGGGCGTACCTGAAGAGAAAATGCCCCTTGCAGCCGGGTTTCTTACTGCCGCATCTGTTCTCGATGCTGGCTGGGAAGTAAGAACAGGAGAACAGTGGGAGCTGCTTACCTGTGTATCTGTCGGTACGGCCAATAGTGTCAGAATACCGATGGCGGCAAGTGACGACCTGAACCGGTCTTACAGTCCTGGGACTATCAATATAATTACACTGATTGCAGGGGTCGTACGACCTGAGGCTTTGGTGGGAGGCGTTATCACAGCCACTGAAGCAAAGACCGCAGCACTCTATGATTTGAATATCCGAGTATCTGATGGAAGACACGCGACGGGGACATCTACAGATGCAATTCTCTTAGGAAGTACACAGCGGGCACTAGTTCGTCATCGTTCTCTAGATGATGAGAAGCCGATGAATGAAATTCAGTATGCAGGACTGGCAACAACGTTTGGGCAAGCCTTAGGAAGTGCAGTATACAATGCGGTTCTGCATGCTGGTACTCGTTACTTACGGCGGTGAGAGACCAAGGTTCATTGAGCAAACTGTAAATTGACAACTACTATTGATTGCAATAGGATAAAAATAACTTGATAACATACTTTTCAGGTGCTCCAATGAAGTGGAGATAATAGGGAAACCGGTGAGAATCCGGTACGGTCCCGCCACTGTAATCAGCACGAAAGCAGCTCGATAACACTGTCCTTTGAGGATGGGAAGGTATCGATATTGTCTGCGCTGAGAGTCAGGAAACCTGCCTGGGAAGTCAACCAAGACCCTTCGCGGAGAGGCGTCGGTTGTGTACGAGGCAGCGTCCCAATCACCTCTATACTGCTGCTTTAGTAGAACATAACCAACGGATGCTCTGTCGGCAGACAGAGCATTTTCTTCGCAGGGAAATTGGCATCACATTTCTCTGGGAGGAAGGAACATGAACGAAATTCGCAAGTGGACAGTAGGCTCAATCGTAGTTTTTGGAACAACAGCTTTAGTAGTAGGTTGCGGCACGCCCCCCAAACGCTCGGCAAATGCAACTGCCAATACCACCGGTCAATCCACGCCATCAGCCAACGTAAAGAACACCACTTATCCCCTCACCATCAAGGACGAGGCAGGGCACACGAGGACAATCCCGAAACAGCCTCACCACATTGCCTCAACAACAGAGGGAACGGATGAGATTCTATCGGCACTGGTTCCCAAAAAAGATGTCGCGATGGTTACAACTTATGCAACAAATCCGGCATATTCCAATGTCATCCATTGGGCCAAAGGAATCACGGCCATTCAAAAAGCAAACGCCAGCCAAATTCTAGCCGTTCATCCCGATCTCGTTTTGGCAGCTTCGTATACGAAGGCGGGTGTGGTGAGCCAGCTGACACAGGCTGGTGTTCCCGTCTTTGAATTTACGCAGTTTCATTCCATATCCGGTATTGAAAAAAATATCAAACTGACCGGCAAGCTTGTAGGGGCACAGCCGAGGGCTCAGAGACTTGTGGCGAAAATGAATACGGATTTGGCGAAGATTCAAACAGCAGTAAAAAGGAAAGAGAAGCCAACAGTTTTAGACTATAGTTCGTATGGCTTCGCTGCCGGAAAAGGGACGACCGTGAACAGTATCATTGTGGATGCGGGCGGTGTGAACGCTGCAGCAAAGGTCAAAGGATGGAATAAAATCACGGATGAAGAGATTATCAAGATGAATCCGCAAGTGATTATTACGGCTAACAGTGACAAGAGATTTGCGAACAAACTTCTTCACGATTCAAAGCTTCAGACAGTGCGTGCTGTGAAAAATCATCGCGTGTATGCGGTGAGTGGTGCCAGTCTTTCGTCGGTGTCTCAATATATTATCAAGGGAGTAAAGGATGTCGCTCATGTTCTTCATCCATCAGTTTCGTTGCCTACAATTACATTTACGAAAAATGAGTAAGGAAAGAATCACCTGTTCAATGCAATTGGAAAAGGAGGTATACTGTGCCAGTCACGCTTATCATCGGGGGCGCACGCAGTGGGAAAAGTTCTTTTGCAGAGCGCTATGTTCAGAGATTATCCACCACGGAGAATCGTTCCGTTACGTACATTGCAACAGCGCAGGCGCTGGACGACGAAATGGCAGCACGGATTGCACAACATCAGTCACGGCGCCCTTCACACTGGATGACCATTGAAGAACCGCTGAACGTACCACCTGTACTGGGTGAGCGACAAAGTTCGATTATTCTCATAGATTGCCTGTCATTGTTGCTTAATAACTGGATGTTTCTTGGCTCGCAGAGCAGAGATGAAGGGGATTTCTGTTTGGATGGTACCTCTCGTCCGGGATTGGTCAAGGCGTCTTACGGTGATGGGGATGCAGGGGTAGCATCCTTCAAACAGCGAACTGAGGACCTTGTTCATGCGCTACAAGAACATCCACGTCAGGTCGTGGTGGTCAGCAATGAGGTTGGCGAGGGAATTGTTCCAGTGGATGCGATGACCCGTCTTTACCGTGATAGGCTGGGGGTGCTCAATCAATCTGTTGCTGCCGTTGCGGATGTTGTCTATCTGATGGTAGCGGGTATTGCGGTAGACGTTCGGAAGTTGGGAACCCCGTGGTAAATCATTTTATGGTAGTCTTGATAGCAATGTTTGTGGACAAGGTAGTAGGTGACCCTCAGGGGTTGCCTCACCCTGTTATTTTCATTGGGCGCTGGATTTCATACTGGGAACGAAAGTGGAACCTCGCTCCCTACAGTAGTCATCCACGCACCCGGCTAGCATTAGGTGCATGTCTAACTTTTTTGACGGTTGGATTATCATGGTTCATTCCTTTTCTGGTATTACATTGGATTTATCATATCCAACGAATCGTATGGATGATACTGAATATTTGGCTCATTTCAACAACCATTGCGTGGAA